>NZ_SUEG01000008.1 GCF_005063415.1 Mesorhizobium sp. | reverse complement strand
CGGGGCGCCGTCATTGCAGCCGGTAGCCGCGCTGATGGGCAATCGCCGTCATCACGCCTCTCAGTTCGGCAAGGCCGCGAAGACGGCCGATCACTGGGTAGCCGGGATGGGTGTGCCGCGCAGCGTCATCGATCAGCTCGTGGCCATGGTCCGGGCGAAACGGCAGCAGCGCCGCCGGTTCGCCGGCGTCTCGGCGGCGTTGCTGCTCGTCGAGCAAGACCGAGACCACCGACACCATGTCGACATCGCCGTTCAGATGCTCGGATTCCATGAACGAGCCGTCCGGGTCCTTGCTGACGTTGCGCAGATGCACGAAGTTGATCTTTTGCGCAAAGCGCCTGGCGATGGCGGGCACGTCATTGGCCGGGTTGGCGCCCAGCGACCCCGTGCACAAGGTGAGGCCGCTATTGGCCGATGGCACCGCGTCCAGGATAAAGGCGATGTCGTCGGCGTTCTTGACGATCCGGCACAGGCCGACGAGATCGCGCGGCGGATCGTCCGGATGGATCGCCAGCGTGACGCCTGCCTCTTCGGCGGCCGGCAGCACGTTTTGCAAGAAGCGGACGAGATTCTCGCGCAGCCGGTCGTGCGACAGGCTCGACTGCTCGGCCACCACTTCGCGCAATTCCGCTATGTCGTAGCGCTTGAAAGCGCCCGGCAGGCCGGCCATGATGTTGGCAAGCAGACGCTCTTTTGACGTATCCGGCGTCGTCTCGAACCATTCGCTCGCCCGCTGGAGAACATCGGACTTATAGTCGCGCTCCGATCCCTTGCGCCGCAGCATGTAGCAATCGAACGCGGCAAGCTCGTGCATGTTCATGCGGAGCGCCCGTCCGCCGCCCGGCAGCGGCGCAGCCAGGTCGGTCCGGGTCCAGTCGAGGATCAGCATGAAGTTGTAGCAGACCGTGCGCACACCGCAGGCGCCGAGATTGCGTATGGTCTGCCTGAAATTATCGTAGAGCCGGTCGAGATCGCCGCGGCCGAGCTTGATGTCCTCGTGCACGGGGACGCTCTCGACGACGCTCCATTTGAGGCCCATCGCCGGATCCGCCTCGATAAGCGCCTGGCGCTGCCTGATGGCGTCGATCGGCCAGACTTCGCCGTAAGGAATGTCGTGCAATGCCGTCACGATGCCGGTTGCGCCGGCCTGCCTCGCGTGGGCAAGCGTTGCCGCATCGCTCGGACCAAACCATCGCCACGTCTGCTCCATTCGACCTCCAACTGCGGAATTCCACGATCAGACCAGAGGTGTATTGAATACTACCATGGCAGTCAAATTGCTGCAGTCCTGTGCCTGGGTCGGCGTTCGGGTGGCCGCCCTTTGAAAGAATACAACGATACGTGGCGATCAGATTGGACGGCTACGCAAGGTCCGCGTTTCGGCTGGCCCAAATCGCGCCGCGTTCGAACATCGTGCGCATTTGCGGTACGGCGAACTCGTCGGCGGTGTGCCCGAGGGCGCTGTAGAAGACGCGGCCCTTGCCGTAGCGGCGCTTCCAGACGACCGGCATGACGACGCCGGCGATGAAATCGAGATGCTCGCCGGTGAAAGTAGTCGTCGCCAGCACCTCGTTGGTCGGATCGACATGCATGTAATACTGCTCTGAACGGTAGGCGAAGCCGTCGATGCCCTGCATAACCGGATCGTCTGGCCTGGTGATGTCGACGTGATAGTCGATGATGTTGCCGGGATGGGCGACCCACTGCCCGCCGGTCATGAACTGGTATTCCGGCTCGTTGCGGAAGCTGTCGCACATGGTGCCGTGAAAGCCCGCAAGGCCGGTGCCGGCCCCGACGGCGCTGGTCAGGTTTTGCAGCTCCGGCTTTTCGATCGTCGACATGGTGATCACCGGGACAATGAGATCGAGCTTGCCCAGCTGCGGATCGGCAAGCGCCGAAGTCCCCTGCTCCAGCTGCACGTCGAAGCCGTTGCCGGCTAGCATCTCTTTGACGATTTCGGCGCTTCGGGCCGGGGTGTGACCTTCCCAGCCGCCCCAGAAAATCAGTGCCGTCTTGCTCATCGCATTATTCCCTATTCCAGAATTCCGAAAGGCAGGTCGGCGCGCATCGGCGCCGGCCGGGCGCAGCCATATCTGAGGTCGATACGCTGCCCTATCTCTGCCGAAGAGATGATCGATTCCATGATTTCCAGGACATGGAGGGAAAGATCGAGGCTGGCACGGTGCTGCCTGCCCGAGACGATCGCCTGCGCCATGTCGGCGAGGCCGAGGCCCCGATAATTGCCGTCGCCATAGGAATGGATCTGATCGGCCACCGTCCAGTCGCCCTTGCGCTGGCTGGTCCTGATGTCGCCTTGGAACTGATTGGGATCGGAGACGATCATCGAGCCGGTGGTTCCGTAAAGTTCGATGTGATTGTGTTCATGCTTCCAGACGTCGAAGCTGGTGGTGATCGAAACCGCCGCACCGTTCTCGAATGTGAGCAGGCCGGAAATATGGGTCGGCACCTCGACCCGGATGGTTTCGCCCTGGCGCGGTCCAGAACCGATGGTGCGGGTGGCGTAGGATGACTTCGCCTGCCCGGTCACGGATTTTACCGGACCCAGGAGATTGACCAGGCAGGTCAGATAGTACGGTCCCATGTCGAGCATTGGCCCACCGCCGGGCTGATAGTAGAAATCCGGATTGGGATGCCAGAGCTCGTGGCCGGGCACCTGCATGAAGGCAGAGCCGGCGACAATGGTCCCAACCGTATCCTCATCGACCAGCCGCCGCGCCGTCTGGTGGGAGCCGCCAAGAAAAGTGTCGGGTGCGCAGCCAATACGCACGCCCTGTTCGCGCGCGGCCGCGACCAGCCGCTCGGCGTCGCTGAGCGTCGTTGCCAGCGGCTTCTCCGAATAGACGTGCTTGCCTTGCCCGACAGCTTGCAAGCCGACCGGGACATGATGCTGCGGCGTCGTCAGGTTGAGCACGATCTCGACGCGCGGATCGGCCAACAGCGCTTCGACCGGCATGGCAGCCAGGCCGTAGGCCGCTGCCTTGGCCTCGGCCGCCGTCCGATTGATGTCGGCGACCCCGACAATGTCGAGCACCGGAAATTGTGGCGACGCCTTCAGATAGGCATCCGAAATGTTGCCGCAGCCGATAATGCCGACACCGATCCTCCGCATGGGCTTCTCCTCAAAAGGCGGCATTGATGAAACAGCAGAACTCGTTTGTCACCCCCCCTTTCGGCCAGACGACGTTGTCCCGTGACAAGGATATACCTCGAGAGCCTCAGAACCGCCGCTCGATCACAATCGCGCGCCCATGCGCGAGCCGCTTGCTTTTGAGGTCGAACGCCCGGTACTCAGCAACACTGCTTCATGTAGCTTGCTCGACATTCTTGATGCCAGCTTTGAGCCCTGCATAGATTTTCACCGGTAGAAGGACGCACATGATCCGCCCGCAAGGAACCATCGCACCGATCCTGACGCCGTTCGAAAACGACGGCCGCATTGCCCGCGACCTCTGGATATCACACGCCAGGTGGGTGCTGGATCAGGGAGCGCATTTCCTGTCGCCGTTCGGTACCACGGGCGAGGCGTTGTCCGTCTCGTTGCGCGAGCGCATGCAAGCGCTGGAGTGGCTGGTCGAGGCCGGCATTTCGCCAGGCCGTCTGATGCCCGGCACCGGTGTCACAGCACTCGCCGAAACCGTCGAACTGACGGCGCATGCGGTCGGTCTCGGCTGTGCCGGGGTGATGGTGCTGCCGTCGTTCTTCTATACGGCCGCCGGCGGCAACGGCCAGGCCCGCTACTATGGCGAGCTGATCGAACGGGTGGCGAACCCGGCGATGAGGATGATCCTCTACCATATCCCGCAGAATTCCGGCGTACCGGTGAGCCCGGCGCTGACCGCCCGATTGAGCGAAGTGTTTCCCGACGTCGTGGTGGCTTACAAGGACAGCGCCGGCGATTGGAACAACACCGCGGCGGTCATTGCGGCGGCACCAAGCGTCGCGGTGTTCCCGAGCTCGGAAGCACAGCTCACGAAAGGCCTCGCCCACGGTGCTGCCGGCTGCATCTCGGCGACAGTCAATCTGAATGCCGCAGCGATCCGGGCCCTCTACGACGCAGCGCTGGCGGGAGAGGACACTACCGACGCGGACGCCGCCATCAAGGCATTCCGCAAAATCATCCAGGACGCCGGCCTCATCGCCGCGATGAAGGCAGTGCTGGCGGTACGGTCCAGCGACAGACGCTGGCTGAACCTGCGCGCGCCGCATGAGAACGCGACGCAAGCCACCGGCGAAGCTTTGCTCGCCCTTCTCGGCCCGCTAGCCGACCATATCGGCCGGAGCTGACTATCGGGCCGTGTTCAGGGCGGCAGCAGCGCGTATCAGCGCCTTGAACGCATTCTCATCTATGTCTTCGCCCTCACGGATATCGATGGCGCGCCTGGTGTTGCCTTCGAGGCTGGAGTTGAATAGGCCTGAAGGGTCCGGCAGGGAGGCGCCCTTTGCGAAGGTCACTTTCACGACGTTCTTGTAGGTCTCGCCGGTGCAGATTATTCCGGCGTGCGACCACACCGGAACGCCTCGCCACTTCCACTCCTCGACCACTTCCGGGTCAGCCTGCTTGACGAGAGCGCGGACATGGGAAAGCGTCTTGCCTCGCCAATCGCCCAGCTCACTGATCCTCGCATCGATCAGCTGAGAGGGAGAGCTCTCTGCATTTCCTTCCATAGAGCCACTCTTCATCATCATTGTCGCTTTCCCTGCGGTTGTTGCCGCTCGCCCGTCAGATGAATACCGCTAGTCGGCACCGGGTTTGCGGAATGACTGGCATTCCACTCACATTCGCTCGCCAGGCAACTGGCTGGCTTGCTTTACCCAGTCGGTGAGTTGAGCTTCGTCGAGCTGGTCGTCCTCGCGGATGTCGAGGTAGCGCACGTCCTTGTGCTTGGACTCACCGAGTGGGACGGGACGCAGCGACGCGCCGCGGAAGAAAGCCAGCTTGATGTACTTTGTGAAGCAATGGAAGTTGAGGAACCAGCCTTGGCCCTCTACGCCATAGAAGGGCGAGTTCCATTTGACGGCCTTGCGCAGGTTGGGAACGTTGCGCTCGATGAGTGCGTCGAGGCGGCGCCCGACATCGCGTTTCCAGCCCGGCATGGCCGCGATGTAGGCCTGCACAGGAGCGTCACCATGACCCTTCGCAATCTGCGGGTTGCCGCCTGCGAGGAGGACCGGCTTGGCGGCTGCAGGCTTCGCGGCTGTAGGCTTGGCGGCGGGCTTCTTCACGACCGCCGCTGACTTGATGGACGTCTTGTTGGCCATGCATTCACTCCAGTGCGCCGGTGCCCCCCGCGCTGCGCCACTTGGGCGCGTAAGGCAGCACGAACATGTACAGACCGGTAAGCAGGAGCAAGCCGAGTGGAAGCAGCGGCAAGAGGTATACCCAGTAGGCGGGTTCCTTGCCTGCTCCCAGGCTGATGAAGATGGCGGCGACGACCGCCGCAAAGATAATCGACAGCCAGCGGTGGATCTGCCGAACCCATTTGTTCCAATCCATTGAGACCTCCTCTGAAGACGAACCGAGCGGATCGGGCGGCCCGTTTGGCGACTCCCGCCGGGCAGCCACGCCACTGACGCACGCTTTACCAGCGCGCCAGTTGGGTGATTTGAACGAGATTGCCGCAGTTGTCGTTCAGCTGGGCGATGGTCGAGCCGGTTACTTCGGTCGGCGGCATGGTGAACTCGGCGCCGCGCGCTTTGATGCGCTCGTAATCGCCTTTGACGTTATCGGTGAAGAACATGACCGCGGGCTGGCCCTGCTGGAAAATGGCTTGCTGGTAGGCCTTGGCCGCCGGGTTGTCATTGAGCGCGAGTTGCAGCTCGGTCCCATCCGGCTCGTCGGCTGATGCGACGGTCAGCCAGCGATACGGTCCATTGCTGAAATCGGCCTTCTTGGTAAAGCCGAGCGTTTCGGTGTAGAAGCCCAGAGCCTTTTCCTGATCATCCACGTATACTTTGGTCAACTTGATCTTCATTGGCTTGCCTCCATTATCGCCCCGTCATGTGCCGCTCTGCAGTAACAGAGCCCTTGCTTGAATAGCGCCGGCGGATCTCAGTCCGTTCGCGCTAGAACCTGCTCCAGATCGTCAAAGAACCTCGGCCAGCCGACTTTGGCACCCCGGAAGTAAGGCTGCTGATCCGGCCGGAAGCCCGACTGTTCCATGCGCAAGCGGGCTCCGGTGCTCGTGGGGGTGAGGGTCCAAGAGACGACACTCTTGAGATCCTTGGTATCCCACGTGTAAGTCAGCGTTCTGTTCGGCTCGAGCGTCTGGACCTGACATTCGACAGAGCCCCAGGCTGCGTGAAGATTGAAACGGTGGTCCGCGACAGGTTTGAAGTCGTTTTTCATGAGCCACTCTTCGATCAGATGTGGTTGGGTGAGTGCGCGCCAGATCTTCTCGGGCGGATAAGCGATTTCCCGGTCGACAATGACGGAGAGCGTTTCGGTCGCCATTTCGTTCACTGGTCCATCCTTTTGAGCAGCTCTTCGAGGTCGTCGAACCGGCTCTGCCAGAACCCAGTCATCTGGCTTGTCCAGTCGAGCAGGGGGGCAAGCGCAGCAAGCTGCGCGCTATAATGGGTCTGTCGTCCTGCATGGCGGTCGCGCACGAGCCCGGCTTGCCTCAAAACGCCGAGATGTTTTGACACGGCCGGTTGCGAGATCCCGGCCTGAGCCGTCAGAGCCCCGACCGTCTGCTCTCCTTCACGACACAGTCGCTCAAAAATAGCGCGCCGAGTCGGATCGGCAAGCGTTCTGAAGAGCACATCGTGAGCGTTTGGCATTGGGATCGATAACCCTTCGGCTATTGATCGATGTATAACCACCGGGATATGTGTGAGTCAAGCGGGAAGCGGCATAATTCTCGTTGCAGGGATGCACAGCTGCTTCGCTCACGCAGCCAGTTGGTTATTCGCCGTACTCTGCCCTGGAATTGTCACGCGTGATGCGCTACATGACCATCTACATAGTCAGGAGCTGAGATGGACGCGGTCAATTTGGCGGACGCCAAGGCACATCTGAGTGAGCTCGTCGACAGGGTCGAGGCTGGAGACTCGATCGACATCACCCGGCGTGGCAAGCCGGTCGCCAGGCTCACGGCCGTGGCCCGCCCTCGCAAACGGATCGACGCCGACCTGCTCCAATCCCTGACCGCAACCATGCCTCTGCAGGCTCAGGCTGCCGCCGATCTGGTGCGATCGATGCGAGATGGCGATCGCTATTGACGTCCTATCTCGATACTTCGCTGATCGTCGCGGCGCTATCCAACGAAGCCATGACCGCGCGCGTTCAGGGCTGGCTGGCGGAGCAGGACCCAGCGCAACTTGTGATCAGCGACTGGACCATCACCGAGATGTCCTCCGCCATGGCGATCAAGCTTCGGACCGGACAGATCGACCTGGAGCAGCGCGCAGCAGCGCACGCGATGTTCAATAAGCTGGTCGCTGAGAGCTTCACCGTGCTGCCGGTGACGGGCGGGCATTTTCGGGTCGCCGCGAAATTCGCCGATCAGCATATGCTCGGGCTTCGTGCTGGCGACGCCCTGCACCTCGCGGCGGCATCGGAGCATGGCGCCACGCTGTGGACCGTCGACCAACGGGTCGCCGAGGCAGGACCGATTCTCGGCGTACCGACGCAGTTGCTGGCATGATCAAGGCCTCTCCCCCAAAATGAACATACCCCAAGCTGCGAAAACCGATTGGCTGCGATCCTTGACCTTGACCCCTTCTGGATATACATTTTTTCCATCGTATATCCAGCAGAGGCAGTGACATGCAGGTTGCCAAATGGGGAAATAGTCTTGCGGTCCGCCTTCCCGCCGCTGTGGTCGAAGCGCTTGAACTCAGGGAAGGTGATGAGATCGAAATCCATGTCGCTGACGCCCGCCAGCTTGGCGTCGCGCGGAAGCCCGGGCGCGAGGAGTTGCTGAAGCGTCTCCGCGCCTTCCGCGGTCGGCTTCCCGCTGACTTCAAATTCGATCGGGACGAGGCGAATGCCCGTTAGTTTTTTCGATACCAATGTCCTTCTTTATATCGCGTCAGGCGATACGGCGAAGGCGGATCGGGCCGAGGCGGTTATCGCTGCTGGCGGGGCGATCAGCGTGCAGGTTCTCAACGAACTCACCAATGTCGCGCGTCGGAAGATGCAAATGTCATGGGACGACACGCATGCGCTGCTGACCATGCTGCGTGGCCTGTTGACGGTTCATCCGCTCACGCTCGAGACCCACGAAACAGGATTGAGGCTCGCCGAGCGGTACGGCCTTTCCACCTATGACGCGATGATCGCCTCCGCAGCGATTCACGCTGGCTGCGACACACTTTGGTCAGAGGACATGCAGCACGCAATGGCGCTCGAGGAAGGCTTGCGCATCGTTAATCCCTTTCGCGTTGCGAGTTGATCGCGCTCATTGAAGGGAGCTGGCCGGGAGCGAACTGGCGGCTTTCGATGTTGCCGAGCGGCGCTTCAGGCACAGAGAGCGATGCTGTCAACCACAAGCGTCTGCGCGGGCGAGGAGAAAGGCCGCCTCGCGCACGTTGCGGGTGAGCTTGGCCGCAGCCTCGAATTCGGCGCGGGCCTCGGCCAGCCGGCCGGCCCGAAACAGAAAATCGCCCCTCGCGGCTGGCAATGGCGCATAATTGCGCAGGGCGGCGGCGTCGGCAATCTCGTCCACCAGCCGCAGGCCCGCTTCGGGCCCGAAAGCCATGCTGTGGGCGACCGCTCGATTGAGATCGACCACCGGCGATGGCATCACTGCTCGCAGCCGGTCGTAGAGCGCTGCGATGCGGGGCCAATCGGTATCGGCCGGACTGCGCGCCCGCGCATGGCAGGCTGCAAGCGCGGCTTGTAACGCATAGGGGCCATCGCCCCCGAGAGCTTCGGCGCGGGCCAGCGCGTCAAGGCCTCGGCGGATCAGCAGTTGGTCCCAGCGTGCGCGGTTTTGCTCGGTCAGGGTCAAGAGGGCGCCGTCCGGCCCGATGCGTGCGGGCAGGCGCGACGCCTGGATTTCCATCAGAGCCAGCAGCCCGAACACCTCGGCATCCTCGGGCATCAGCCCCGCCAGCATGCGGCCCAGCCGTTGTGCCTCCAGGCACAGGCCCGGCCGGACAAGGTCGTCGCCGGCCGTGGCAGCATAGCCTTCATTGAAGATGAGATAGATGACCTCCAGCACCGAGGACAGACGCGCCGCACGCTCGGCGCCGCGCGGCACCTCGAAGCTGAGCCCGGCCTTTCCGATCGTCTTCTTCGCGCGGACGATGCGCTGGGCGATCGTCACCTCGCTCGACAGGAAAGCACGGGCGATCTCGTCCGTCGTCAGGCCGCCGATGACGCGCAACGTGAGCGCCGCGCGGGCGTCGGCCGAAAGTATGGGGTGACAGGCTGTGAAGATGAGGCCCAGCAACTCGTCGCCAAGATCATCGTTCATGGCCATTTCGCTTCCCTCGGCCGTACCATCGCACTCGCCGTCCAGCTCCCGCGCGATCTCCTCATGCTTGCGCTCGCGCATCTTGTCGCGACGGATCGCGTCAATGGCGCGGCGTTTGGCGACCGTCATCAGCCAAGCGCCGGGATTGGCCGGAACGCCGGTCCTGGACCATTCGGATAGGGCTATGACGAGGGCGTCCTGCCCCAGTTCCTCTGCAAGATCGACATTACGCACGAGGCGGGCCAGGCCCGCGATGAGCCGGGCCCGTTCAATGCGAAAAATCGCCTCGATCGCCTGCTGCGTCTCGCCTGCAGTCATGCTGCCTTGTCGGCCAAAGCCATAATGGAGGCAGGCAGGTTGCGGCCGACAGGTTCAGTTGCCGCTGAGCTTCTCGCGCGTCCGGTCATGGATTTCCGTGACCTCCGGCGTCAGATTCCCATTGCCAATCAGCCAACTCGTACAGCGGCCGGATTTCAATCTCGCTCGGTCCCGGCATGGGATTGGGGCAGCGCTTCACCCAGGCGACCGCCTCGTCCATGTCCTTGACTTCCCAGAGCCAAAAGCCGGCGACCAGTTCGCGGGTCTCGGCGAAAGGCCCGTCGATGACCGTCCGGCGGGGACCATCGAACGCAACGCGCTTGCCCTGCGAGGAGGGCTTGAGGCCGTCGGCGTCGAGCAAGATGCCGGCATTGCGCAGCTCGTCGTTAAATCTGCCCATCGCCTCCATCGCTTCCTTCGCCTCGGGCGTGGGGAGAAAGCCCTTTTCGCTGTCCTCGGTAGCCTTCACGAGCACCATCACACGAATCGTCGGTCTCCTTGTTGACCGGCCTCACCGGCCGGCATCGAAACGACGAACGGAGTTTAGGAAATCGACATTGTCCTGCAAATTTTTTTCGAGGTTGAGGAGCAGGACGCCAATGGCGGCTCCCCTGGTTGGGAATTTGCGATGGCGCGATATCGAGATTGGGCGCAACGTTGGTCGCGATTGTAAGTAATTGAGTGGTCCGCCTAAACCATTTCGGGACGTTTTGAAGCCTCGCGGATCGCCTTGTGCACGCTGCGCTGCAAATCCATGAAGGCCGGGGTTTCCATGACCTCTTCCCGGCGCGGGCGCTCGATGTCGACATTGAAGGTCTGCATGATGCGTCCCGGGCCGATCCCCATCACGATGATGCGGTCCGACAAGTAGACGGCTTCTTCCACATCATGAGTGACGAAGAGCACGGTGAGCCTGTGCTCCTCCCAGATCTGCGTCAGGAGTTCCTGCATCTGATGCCTGGTCAAGGCATCGAGCGCGCCAAAGGGCTCGTCCATCAGAAGCATTTTGGGTCGATAGGAAAGAGCACGCGCTATGGCCACACGTTGCTTCATGCCGCCCGAAAGCTCAGACGGATAGCGATTGGCGCTGTGCGGGAGCTTGACCAGATCGAGATGCTCGCGCGCTATCCTGCGACATGTCGCGCGATCATGACCCGCGGCCTTGAGGGCGAACTCGATGTTCTGCTGCGCCGTCAGCCAGGGAAGCAGGGTGTAGGACTGGAAAACGACGCCGCGGTCGAGGCCCGGCTGCAGGATCGGCGCGCCATCGATGGCAAGATCTCCCGCGTCGAAATCCTGCAGTCCGGCAACGATCGACAGCAGCGTGCTCTTGCCGCAACCCGACGTGCCCACCAGCGAGACGAACTCGTTGTCGGCAAGATCGAGATTGATATCGCGCAGCACTTCCGTGCGCCGCGCGCCCGTGCCGAAGCTCTTGTGGAGACCTTTGATCCGCAGTTTGGGCAAACTCATCGGCGCGGCCTCATTGCACGTGGCCTTCCTGTCGGAACAGCACTTTTCCCAGTGCCTTCATGACCTGGTCGGTGATGAGACCAAGCACGCCCAGCAGCAGGATGTAGCCGATGATGGTGTTTGTCTGGAAATAGCGCTGGGACACGGTGATGCGGTAGCCGAGGCCTGATGTCGCCGCGACAAGTTCCGCCAATACCAGCCAGGTCCAGGCCCAGCCGAGACTGATGCGCAACGTATCCCAGATGCCTGGCAAGGCGCTGGGAACCACGATGCGCGTCAGGATCTTGCGATCCGGCAGCCCGAGCGTCCTGCCAAGGCCAATGAAATCAGCGGGAACCCGCTTCACATTGTCCATGATCATCAGGACCTGCTGGAAGAAGGTGCCTATGAAGATGATCAGGAACTTCTGGGCATCGCCTGTCCCCGACCACAGGATGGAGAGGGGCACGAAAGCGACCACCGGCATGTAACGGATGAAATCCACAAGCGGCTCGATCGCCGCTTCCCAGGTCCTGAAGCTGCCGATCAGCACGCCAATCGGAATCGCCAATGCCGAGGCGATGAGGAAGCCAATGGAAATACGGTATATCGAGGTCCTGAGATCCAGCCACAGCGTGCCGTCACCCGAGAGCTTGCCGAGTTGGGTCACCACGCTTCCCGGCGAGGGCAGGAAAATTGGCTTTACCAGTCCCAGCCCCGTTGCCGCCCACCAGGCGAGGCCGAGGCCGGCAAAGACGGCCACTGCTATCATCAGGAAGCGCGAGCGTGCGATGGGCGCGCCGATCCCGGAGGATCGGCGACGGCGCATCGGTTGTTTGGTTACCGGCCTCGGTGCTGCGTGAGACGGGCTCGTTTTGGTGGCACGCTGCTCGGACATTTGCGTCACCACCGCGAGCCGGCCCTCGTCATTTCGCGGCCTTGACGAATGACGGGTCGATCATCTGCTCCGGCGTCACGTCCGCCTGAAGCAGCCCGGCGTTCTTGGCGGCCGCTTCGACATCGGCGAATATCTTGGTGGAGAATTCGCCCATCAGCGCATCCTTGTTTTCGGCGAGACTATAGTAACGCACGCCATCAAAGGCGGTGTTGAGGTCTTCGACGCTCGAACCGACAGCCTTGGAGATGATCGCCCGGCCGTCGGGCGTGTCGGCGTTGTAGGCCTTCAGGGCCGCATCCCAGGTCTTGATCATGGCAAGCACCTGGCCAGGACGCGACGTGATCACCTCATCGCGCACCACGAACACGTCGCTGATCAGGCCGGGATCTTCGCCTGCGGTGAAGAGTAGCTTGACGTCCTTGTTCTGCGCCCTGGCGGCGGTGAGATAGGGCTCATATGTCACCGCGACCGGGACCTGGCCGGCGATCAACGCACTGCCGGCATCCGCCGCCGGCATTGGAACCGGCTGGACATCGGCGATCGACATGCCGTTCTTGGCGAGCGCGTATTTGAGCAGGATGTCGCTCGTCGTGCCTTCCTCGAAAGCGACCTGTTTGCCCTTGAGGTCGGCGACGGAGGCGATGTCCTTGCCGGCGATCATGGCGTCCGCCGTCATGCTGACGTCGAGCAGAAGCACGATCTTCACCGGCAGGCCGGCCGCAACCATGCCCATAGCCGTGTGGGTCGCGATGTTGGCGGCATCGAGCTGGCCGCTGGCCAGGGCGGCGTTGATGTCCTTGTCCTCGGCGAAATTCACGATCTGCACGTCGGACAGCCCGTTTGCCTTGAACAGGCCCTTGGCTTCGGCGACGTGCCACTGGCCGTAGCCAAGCCATGGCTCGATGCCGATCTTGAATGTTCCCGCCTCGGGCGTCGCCGGAATTGTCGTGTCGGCCGCGTAGGCCGCCGGGGCAAACCCGACGGCAGCAGCCATAACGAGTGCCCGAAATTGTCCTGTTAGGTTACGCATCATCTTGTTCCCCTTGATGATCAGGCCGCTTTTTTGAACCAAACATCCGGCCTGGTGAGAATGCGGGCTTCTGCTCTTGCGGCACCGTGCCTCGGCATCTTAGCTGTCCGTTCAACGAAAGTGCGACGACACTTCAACGTCAGCAACAGCGGATGTCAAGGCTAAATACATACATGCATATACAAGTTAGACCCCTCCTTCCAACTCTGATTCGCTTCACTGCGATCAGGTTTTTCTGGACGGAGAATACCGACTGCCAAGCGAGTAGCGGCTGCCAACGTAAGTCAGCTTGCTGATCGTGGCAACGACGGCGCCCGTCCATGTCCGGCGATGCAGAAACAGGCAGCAGCTGCCGACATCGATGCCCAGATACCGCGCCGTCTCGGCATCGGCAGGGGTCGCCGAGATGATGTGCTCGACCTCCGTCACCGGGGTTTTCTGCATGAGGTAGTCGTAGGTCGCTGTCCTGGAAAAGTCCTGCTTGTCATAGTCGGGTATCAGGCTCGGGTTGACGAAGCGCTCTTCCAGTTGCACAGGCAGGTCGTTCTCGAAGTTAACGACGATGGAATGATAGACCGACGCGCGTTTTGCGAACTCGAAAGAAAGCGCGAGCTCCTTTGTCGGCGTGATCTTTTCGAGGACGATAACCTCGGAACGATGCCTGTTTCCCCGCGCGACAATTTCCGCCGCGATGTTGTTGATCTCGATCAGTGCGGATTGCGGTCGAGGTGGCGCGATGAATGTGCCGACGCCCTGGAGCCGGATCAGAAAACCCGCAGAGGTCAACTCCCGCAAGGCACGATGGACCGTCATCCGAGACACGCCGAGTGTCGCCACGAATTCATTTTCGGACGGCAGCTTCCGGTCCTTGCTCCATCGCCCCGTTCCGATGTTCGTCAGGATGTAGTCCTTGACCTTCTCGTAAAGAGGGCTGGCGGTGTCGGGCAAAGTGATCATTTCAAAAATCCTTTCCGGCAAGGTTCGGAAATCACACGCGCCCGGCAGACCGCATCCGGATGATTGTTTTCAAGCCACCGCCCTGCCCCGCCAACAGCCGCTCATAGGCTGCGGGAACATCATCCAGGCCGATCTCGCGGTCGATCAGTTCGACCATGGGCTCGGTCAATTCGCCGAGCATCCGGATGGCATCGGGAAGCTCATCGGCGAAGGCGTGGCATCCCAGCAATGCGATTTCGCGTTCAACCAGGATGTTGGGATCGATATCGAGGCGCCCATGGAATATGCCGACCATCGCAACGGTGCCGCCGGCATCGAGAACGCCGAGCAACTGGCTGAGTGCTGCGATGCTGCCGGTCGCTTCGACGGCAGCGAGCAAGGGGGCATCCGCGATGGCGGCGGCAATGGCGTCCCGGTTCAAATCGACGATGCTGGCGCCGGTCACCCGCGCCACCCGGGCGCAGCGGCCCTGATTGCGATCGGCGACGAGCACGGTACCTGCGAATGTCCGGGAAAGCAGCAGTGCGGCAAGCCCGCCGATAGTCCCGCAGCCGACGACAAGAACGGAGCCCGCCGTTTTCGGCAGACGCCGCACTGCATGCAACGCTACAGCTAGCGGCTCGGCCATCGCCGCGACCCGTTCGTCCAGCACGGCATCGATGATGTGCAGGAGGCGCGCGGGCAGGACCGCCTGTTCGGCAAATCCGCCGTCGCATATCTCGCCGACGAAGCCCAGCGACGTGCAAAGATGCCGCCTGCCTGCATGGCATTGCGCGCATTTTCCGCACCAGAAACGGGAATCGGCGACCACTCGGTCGCCAACGGTGACGGTATCCACGCCCTCGCCGATGGCGATCACCGTGCCTGTCAGCTCATGGCCAGCCGTCGAAGGCGATCGGCTTATCCATTGGCCCGTGCGAAAGTTATGGAGATCGGAACCGCAAATGCCTGCGGCATCGACCCTCAGCTTCACCCAGCCTGGCTCGGGAGCGCCTGGCGCGGCGATATCCTCGACGCGCAAGTCGCCGGGTCCATGGAGTCGCGCCGCCCTCATCGTCATCGCTTCCGCTCAGCCGGCGAGATAGCGATCGCGGATCTCCGAAACCGCGTTCTCATGCGAACTGAACCCTTCGTAGCGGGCGAGCCTGCGGGCATGCAGGGCGAGTTCCGGATAGGCCGCCGACGTCACATAGCCGACCGACGATCTCTTGACGAAATCCGTCACGGAAAGCGGTCCAAAGGTTCGCGCCCACCGGCTGGTCGGCAGCACCGCATTGGGTCCGAGGACGAAGTTGGCGAGGGTCACCGGCGTATGCGGTCCCATGAGGATCTCGGCGGCTTCTGTGATACGTCCGAGATGCGCAAATGGCTCCGTTGACAGAATCTCGAGGTGCTCCGGCGCATAATCGTTGATGAAGCGGTAGCTGTCCTCCAGCGACTCGGTCAGCACGATGCCGCCGCGCTTTCCAGTCAGCACCGCGCGTGAGAACTCCACACGCTGTTCGCTCATCCGGGACCAGTGTTCCGGTATCGCAATCAATGCGGCTTCGGCGACCTTGCGGCTGTGCGTCACCAGATAGGCCGAGGAATCCGGCCCGTGCTCGGCCTCGATCAACAGGTCAAGAGCGGCCAGGCCGCCGTCGACGCTGTCATCGGCAAAGATAATCGCTTCGGACGGACCGGCCGGGAGACCTGTGTTGATGATCGGGGACAACACGCTCTTTGCCGCCACCACCCACGGGCTCCCCGGCCCGACGATCTTGACGGCAGGCTTCACAGTCTCGGTTCCATAGGCGACGGCGGCGACCGCATGGGCGCCGCCGCACTTATACACGGTCTCCACGCCGGCGAGGCGGGCAGCAACCAGCGTCGCGGCGTCGACGGAACCGTCCGAAGTCGCAGGCGTCACGATCGCGATCTGGGGAACCCCGGCAATCACCGCCGGAACCGACGTCATCATCGTCACCGAAGGGAACGCGCCTTTGCCGCGCGGAACATAAAGCGCGACCGAAGCGATCGGTGTGTATCGGTCGCCCGCATAGGCGCCCGGCCGAACTTCCTTGAGCCACATCGTTTCCGGGCGCTGCTCCTCGTGGAAATGCCGGATGTTCTCGATGCCGAACCGGATACTCTCCACGACATCCTTCTCGACCTTATCGAATGCCGCGTCGAACTCCGCTTCCGAAACTTTCAGTTCACCGTCGGCAACATCGGCTTTGTCGAGCTCGCGTGCAAACCGGAGCAAGGCCGCGTCACCTTCATCCTTGACGGACTGGATGATTGGACGGACCTTTTCGATGAAGGAAGACAGATCTCCTTCGGCGCGTTTCAGTAAACTGGCCCGCTGATCGACACTGAGGGATGACAGGCGGTGGAAGCTGACGTCAGACATGGCGGCTCCTTTTCTTAGGACGCAATTACGATTAGCGTTTGTCGATCACTTCTGGGACACGTCTCCAGCCCCTGAAGCCTTCAAATCGATGCGAGAAAGCCTCCATCCACGGGAATGGACTGGCCGGTTATGTAGGCTGCCGCATCCGAAGCGAGGAACACCGCGATTCCGTGCAGGTCCGAGAGAACACCAAAACGGCGCTGCGGAATCTTGGCGAGCATCGATTGCTGCCATGCCTCGTTGCTGTAGAACACGTCTGTCATCGCTGTCCTGAAATAGCCAGGCGCGATGGCGTTGACCCGGATCCCAAGATCGGCCCACTCCGCTGCAAGCGCCCGCGTCATGCCGAGGAGTCCTGATTTCGACGAGCCGTACGGCACCGCCGTGGGAATCCCGACCTCGGAGGTCAGCGAGCAGAGATTGATAATGACGCCGGGCCGTCCGGCGTCTCTCATCTGCCGCGCGGCGGCTTGGGCGCAGAAGAAGGCGCCTTTGAGATTCGTATCGACAATCCTGTCCCACAGCGCTTCATCGACGTCGAGCGAGGGCCGGACCTCTTCCACACCCGCATTGTTGACGAGAATATCGAGACCTCCGAGCAGGCTGCCGGCCTCGGCTGTCGCCGCCCGGCACCGGTCGACATCAGTGACGTCCAGGGCGATGGCGTGCGCGACCCCGCCGGCGGTGCGGATGGCGGCCATCGTCTTCTCGAGCGAGGCCACGCTGCGCGCCGTGACCGCGACGTCGGCGCCGGCCGCGCTGAGCGCCTCGGCGATGCTGCGCCCGATGCCACGGCTTGCGCCGGTTACAAGCGCCTTCCTGCCTGACAGATCGAAGAGAGATGCGTTGCGCATGTCATCCTCCTTGGTAATGTCGCGCCTGAACCGATTGCGTCGAGACTATCCGAATGCAGCTTATCTATACAAGCATGTACATCATGGCGGTAGTGCGCCATGCGGCCTTTGCTTGTCAGAGCGGCAGCGCAGTGGCCGACATCGGACCGGTCTACGCGGTTCGCCCCAGCCCATCTGGAGTTCATCGGGAGGATAGATGAAGCGCGCAGTAGACCACGACGCGATGAGCGTGGTTGGTTATACCACCCCCTGGAGTGCCAAAGCAGGCCAGCAGATCAACCTCAGCCTGTCTTGCGATCGGCCGATAAAGGCCACACGAATTTGCCGGCTTGACAAGCCGGCTCCGGAATTTCTCGCTTGGCCCTTCGAAACGATAGGTGAACCACAGCATCGGTATTTCGACCAGGGGTCGTTCCTGTTCGTGCGAGCCGGCGAGCTGGCCAAAGTACAAGCCGTCCACGGCATTCGTTTTGAGCTGTTCCTCACGCGCAACGAAGGTGCGCGTACGATCCTGGAAGCAGGCGTCCTCGGGCTGCGCCTCCGCGACGGCGCATTTGTCCTGGAAATCGGTGACGAAACCTTTGTCCAGAAGAAGGCGCCAACTGGTGTGTGGCTCACTGTCGAGTTGGATCTGCGGCAGGAGCAGCCGCGTCTGCGCATCAAATCGCATGATCATCTCGCGCCTTACGAACTCCATGAACGTTTTGGCAGCCCGGCGCGGAACCTCCAGGCGCACGGCATCCATTTCGGCGCAAGTGCTACCCACCACGAACCTACCCTCAACGCGAAATTTGCCGCGATCCGGCTCGAGACACCGCAGCGGACCGTTGCCTGGGATTTCCCGACGCTGTTACCAACGCAGCCGATCCTGTCGTCGGGCGGAGCAGATCCGCTGCTCCTCAATGCGATCAATCAGCCAGCCTTCTGCACGACTTCGGCACGCTGGGACGGATCGAGCTTCGAGCCTCGCTTCGTGCCGTCGCACTACGACGCTATCCATTGCCACGACGACGACATCGGCCCGCTTGAGTGGCCGGCATCGCACCGCTTGACGATCCCTGAAAACGTACGCCCAGGCGTCTACGCGTTCCAGATCGAATGGGATGGTGGCTACGAACGCGTAGTGTTCTTCGTCACCTCTTCACAGGTTTCGTCGCCGCTGTTGTATCTCGTGCCGACGGCCACCTATCTCGCCTATGCGGACGAATATCTCCCAGATCATCTTTATAATGGAAAAGCGACGACCGGGGACATCGCTTCGCGGTCGCCAACAATCTGAAATCTCTTTACGATTACCATTCCGACCTTAGCGGCGTTTCCATCTGCTCCTACAAAAAGCCGAAAGTGACGCTCAGGGACGATTACGATTATCCGCTCTGCGGCTGCCCACATAATTTGCCGGTCGATCTGCACTTCCTCCGATTCTGCCACGACAATGGAATCGTGTTTGACGTCATGACCGATCACGATTTGCACGAATGCGGCATAGACGGTTTGCGTCGACATCAAGCCGTCGTCACCGGCAGCCACCCCGAATATATGTCGATCGAGATGGAGCAGGCGCTGCGGCAGTTTGTGGCCGAAGGCGGCAGCATCGCCTATCTAGGCGGAAACGGCTTCGCTGCCACTGTGGCTTTCAAGGACGATCTGATGGAGCTGCGGCGTTCGCCGCTGGAGGCCGGCCGAACCTGGGACGGCCCGGTCGCCGAGCAGGCGCTGTCGATCACCAACGAACCAGGAGGCTATCTCCGCTCCCGCGGCCGCGGCGAATTCTCGCTGATCGGCGGCGCGATCTCACTGATGGGCTTCGAAGGCGCGCGCCCCTTCACGCGCACTGAGGAAAGCCATGAAGCAGGATGCGCATGGCTGTTCGAAGGCGTTGAAAATGCGACCTTCGGCACCGACGGCATCGTGCTGGGCGGTGCCGCAGGCTACGAAGTGGATGCGACGGATCCAGCCCTCGGCACTTCCGCTGACACCGTCGTGATCGCGCGTGCGACCGGATTTCCCGACAGCTTCTTCCAGGATTCGACGCGCTGGTATGAGGGCGGGGATACGCAACGCATCGCCCGCCGTTGCGCCGAAATGACCCTGCGAAAGCTCGCAGCAGGCGGCTTGATCTTTTCGGCAAGCTCGGTTGCCTGGTGCGGCGCGCTGCCAGCCGCGGGCGCCATGAACGATGCCGGCAGGATCACGCTCAATCTGCTCAACCGCCTCGGTGCAACGAAAGGAGAAGCCAATCCAGTCGAGAAAATCTAAAGACCCGTATCCGCTTTCGACCGGCGGCGCTATGCACGTCGAGTTCTGAGCCCCGGCTTCAACCGCGCAATGCAGCCGCGACAAGGCTCTGCATCGAGGTGGTCGGACGACCGATCAGCCGCCCCAGGGCGCCTCCGTCATCGAACAACGCTCCGCGTGCGGCTGCAGCGTCGGTATCGGCCAGAAGCGCAGCGAAGTCGGCCGGCAGCCCGGCCCCCGTCAACACATCCTGATAAGCGGCCTGGGAAAGATCGTCGTAGGCGATAGCCTTGCCCGACTGCCGCGAAAACTCCGCCGCAAGCTCGGCAAGCGTGAAGGCCTGGTCTGCGGCGAGCTCGTATATTTTCCTCGCCTGGCCGTCGGTCGTCAGCACCAGGGCTGCGGCCTCGGCATAGTCTCGCCGCGCCGCGGACGAGAAGCGCCCGTCTTTCGCGGCGCCGACGAAGGCGCCGTGCTCCAGAGCCGCCGGAAGCGCCAGCAGATGGTTCTCGGTGTACCAGCCATTGCGCAGGATGACGGCAGGAAGCCCCGAGGCCGCAATGACCTCCTCTGTCTGGCGATGCTCGATTGCGAGCGTTGCGGGAGACGTGTCGGCGTGCAGCATGCTGGTGTAAGCGATTAGCGAAACCCCGGCGCGTTTGGCTGCCTCGATCACCGCCTGATGCCGCGGCAGGCGGCCGCTGACCTCGGTGGACGAAATCAGCAGCAGTTTCTGGACGCCGGCGAAGGCCGGGGCGAGCGTGTCGGGACGGTTGTAGTCCGCCTCGCGTACAGTCACACCGCGCTCAGCCAGATCTCTGGCCTTTGCCGGATTGCGAACCGCCGCGACGATCCGGTCGGCGGGAATGGTCTTCAGCAGCGTCTCGATCACGAGGCGGCCAAGCTGTCCCGTTGCTCCAGTTATTGCGTACATCGTTCAGTCCAGTTCGTTGTTGCGTGGATCGGAGAGCCTTCGAATAGCGGCCATCGTTACCATTGGAAACCACGTATCTTGTGGTTACCACTATTTTCCGGTAACCAACTGGAAACTCCCCGAGAAGGGTGCACGATGGTTCTCAAGACGCGAAAAAAGGTGAAGGCTCTCGCCGGCTGCCCCATGTCGAGGTGCATGGCGCTGCTTGGCGGCTGCTGGACACCCGAGGTGCTCTGGTCCCTGAGCGAAGGCCCGCGTCGGTTCTCGGAACTCCGCCGCGATATCCCAGCCGTTTCGGCGAAGGTACTGACCAGCAGACTGCGGGACCTCGAGGAGCGCGGCGTCCTCTATCGCAACGTGATGCCGACATCGCCGCCGACCGTGGAGTATGAGCTGACGTCGCTGGGGCAGGAACTGCTTCCCGCTATCAGGTCTATTGTGGACGTCGGGTCGCGCCTGCTGCTCCGTGATTCTTCGGCTGAATGATCGTGAGCACATCGTTTGGCGGCCGGACTGCATTCGGGCTGTCCCCCGAACAGGGATGACGCTTGATGTGCCCGTTGATCTGGTGGTGGAGCAGTTCCGCCCGCCGGCAGGTCAGCGTCGAAATGGGTGCCAGCTTCAGCCTCGGGTCATTGTTGGCCTGAACGCCCCTTGAGACCGGCCCGACGCAGCAGTTGGGAGATCGTAGAGTGTGGCGAGGTTACTTCGCCGAAGCGGGAGATCAGGAGTTGCTCCGCTCAAGCAAAGACTGGTCGAGGTGTGTTTACGGCAATCCGGCGCGCCGGAGCGATCGCCGAGGATGAACAAGGCAGCCCCCATAAACTCGGACCTGCGCTCACTGACAGGCATCGACAGGACTGACGCAAATAGCGGGCGGGCATTTAAAGGGTGGTAATGCGCAGTGACTTGGGTCCTCCAGGAGACTAAGCTAGCATGCTTCTGCCAGCATGAAGAAAAAACCGCCGCATGCCCCGTTTTCTCGCCGTCTACACCATGAAGCCCGAAGACCTCGCCCGCTTTCGTAGCCTGCCTAAGCCCGAGCAAGATGCGATTGATGCCGTCGGCCTACAGCAGTGGGCGGACTGGGAGGAGAGAAATGCCGCATTTTTCCCCGATCGCGGCGGCATGGTCGGTAAGGCGAGGCGCGTTACCAGGGACGGCATCGCCGACGCCGTGAACCCTTTCTGCGGCTATATTGTCGTCGAGGCCGATACCATCGATGCCGCCGCCCGCCTGTTCGAGAACCACCCGCATTTCACGGTCTTCCCAGGAGACGGCGTGGACATCATGCCCTTCCTCACCGACCCTGCTCCGACTTGAACATCCGCTAATCGCTTGCGATTTACCAGAAGGGGCGGCCGGCAACGCAGCCCACTCGGCCTCCCCTTGCACGCCGCCAACCCGTCTGTTAAATACTGAACCATATGGTTCAGTATTTAATGCCCCACCTCGATGCCTCGTTCGCCGCGCTCTCGGACGCCACCCGGCGCGGCGTTTTGGAGCAACTCGGACGAGCAGACGCCTCGATCACGGACCTTGCCGAAAAGTTCCACATGACCCTCACGGGCATGAAGAAGCACGTCGGCGTCTTGGAGAAGGCGGGGCTCGTCACCACGGAGAAGGTTGGGCGCGTGCGGACCTGCAAGCTTGGCCTACGCGCACTGGAGGAAGAGGCGGCATGGATCGAGAGGCACCGCCAGCTCTGGGACGCACGCTTCAACGAGTTGGACAAGGTTGTCGAGGAATTGAAACGGAAGGAGAAAGTCGATGGACGAAACAAGAGCTAGTGAGCCCACCCCCATGCAGAACCGCACGATGGTGGAACGGAAGTCCGACCGGGAGCTGGTCGTTACGCGAACCTTTGACGCGCCGGCGCGCACCGTGTTCGAGGCTTGGACCAAGCCCGAGCTGTTCATGCGGTGGTGGGCACCGGAGTCGATGGGCATGTTCCTGCGTTCCTGCGAGATGGATGTTCGTGTCGGGGGCAGATACCGTTTGGTGTTCGGCCACGATGCCTCAAACCCTGACGAGTTCTTCGGTAGGTATATCGAAGTGACACCGCACTCGCGCCTCGTCTGGACCAATGACGAGGGTGGTGACGGTGGACCCATCACCACGGTGACCTTCGAGGAAAAAGGTGGCAAGACGCTGCTGGTCATGCACGAGCTCTATCCCTCAAAGGAAGCTCTCGACGCTGCCGGCACCGGGGCGGCGGATGCGATGGGCGAGACGTTCGAGCAACTGGACGAGCTTCTCGTCACGCTAGGCGCGAGCGTGCGACGGTGATGAAGTCGTCGATCTCCCGGTCGGCCGCCTGGATCTTCAACTAGGCGGAAGAGAACCCCGACGAGATCGTCGCCGCCCTCTGTGAACCTACGAGGCCAATCATCAAACTCATTGAGGTTTCGCCAACTATCGGGACCAATCGAGCGATTTTCGCACCTCGCGACGTTCGGCGACGCGCTCAGGTCGTCTCAAAAAGTACCGTCACCGCCCCAGCTAAGGCATTAGCCAGAGGCCAAAGCGATCGACAAGCAACCGGTGTTGCACACACCCTGCTGCAGGCGGTGTGTTGTGACCGCTGGCATCCACTCGATTCCTGCCGAAATTCCGGCTAGCTTGGGCGATAGATGGCTCAGTTCTGGTCGGTGAATCATAATCAGACCGCCCGTCAAGAGATTGATGGGCAGCACCTTTGGTCCCCCAAGACCGAGACCAATGGCGCGCGAAATGAGTTCTACAACAACATGCGCCGTGCGACGCCCGGCGACCCTGTCCTTTCGTATACCGATCAAGCAATTGACTATATGCGCAGGATAGCGGAATTCGCTTTCACCGCTCCGAAACCAATCGAGTTCGGAGAGACCGGAGCTTATTGGAATCAAGAGGGATGACTTCTGCCGATCTTTTGGACACCGCTTTCCCCGTCCACCCATCCCAAAACAACAACAGGGAGTCTCGGCCCGCTCCCGCCGAGGCGATATTCGCCAATCCATCTAGTTTCGGACTCAGGCAATCAGAAAGTTATCTGACAGGCATTCCACAGAAGTAATACAAATTGAAAATCGCGGCCTCATGTTTCAAAACCAGGATGGTTTCGAAGCCGTCGGGTCGCTCACGGTCCTCAAAGCGAGAATTCTAAGAGACGTTCAACAATGACCCAGCACGCAGAAAACGCTCGAATTCTCATGTACAGCCACGACACGTTCGGGCTCGGCCATTTGCAGCGGTGCCGGACTATCGCGCATTCGCTGGTCGAGGATTTCCGCGGACTTCAGGTGCTTATCATTTCGGGTGCGACTATCGCTGGCGCCTTCGACTACCGCGCCCGTGTCGACTTCGTGAAGATCCCCAGCGTCATCAAGCTGCGCAACGGCGAATACACCTCGCTGGAAAAGGACATCGATCTGCATGAGACGCTAAGGATGCGCCAGTCGATCATCCGCCATACAGCTGAGACCTTCCGGCCGGATATCTTCATCGTCGACAAGGAACCGCTCGGCCTGCGCGGTGAGATTGAGGACACGCTGTCCTACCTCAAGACGCGGGGCACCACGCTGGTGCTTGGCCTGCGCGAGGTGATGGATGCGCCGCATCTGCTCGAAGCAGAGTGGGCACGCAGAGACGTGATGCGCAAGATAGGCGTCTTCTACGACAAGGTCTGGGCCTATGGTCCGCCGGATTTCTACGATCCGTTGACCGGCCTGGATGTACCCCCGGCTGTCAGGGCAAAGATGAGGTTCGTCGGTTTCCTGCAACGGAGCCTGCAGCGGAACGAGTTGCCCGGCCACCGGCCCGAGGGCGACTATATCCTCGTTACCACCGGTGGCGGCGGTGACGGCGCCGATCTGATCCACGACGTCATCGATGCCTATCAGCAGGATCCGCAATTGCAGCATAGAGCCCTGATCGTGCTTGGGCCTTACATGCCGGCGCGCAAGCGCAACAAGCTGCTCAGGAAGGGGTCCAAGATCCCCTACATCAAGATCATCGAGTTCGACAACCGCATGGAAGACCTGATTGCGGGCGCCAAGGCGGTAGTGGCGATGGGCGGCTACAACACCTATTGCGAGATACTGTCTTTCGACAAGCCGGCGCTGATCGTGCCGCGCGTCGAGCCCCGCCGGGAACAACTGATCCGCGCACGGCGGGCAGCCGAACTCGGCCTCATCGAGATGCTTTTGCCGGAAGAAGCCGAGGATTCCCGGCGGTTTGCTGATGCACTGAAGGTGCTGCCGGACCGGCCCCGCCCGTCGCAGAGCAATCCGCATCTGACGCTGGAGGGGCTGCCTCATATTTCCGAAATCGTCGCGGAACTGCTCGACCGGCGGGCCGGCCATCACCTTTCGGTCATTGAAGGAATGACCTGAGTTGCAACATCGCAAGATCGTCGTGGTTCTGAAGGGCTATCCGCGGCTGTCCGAAACCTTCATCGCGCAGGAACTGCTCGGTCTTGAGCGTGCGGGGTTCGACCTGATACTCGTCGCGCTCAGGCGGCCGACCGACGAAAAACGCCACCCCGTGCATGACGAGATCAAAGCGCCCGTCCATTATCTGCCGGAATATCTGCATCAAGAGCCGCTGCGCGTGCTTCGCTCGCTGTTTGCCTATCTGCTGCGGCCGTGCTTCTGGCGCGCGCTCGGATCGCTGGCTGCCGATATGCCCCGCGACTTTACGCGCAATCGCGCGCGCCGCTTCGGGCAAGCGCTCGTGCTGGCGGCCGAATGGCCGGAAGACGCAGGCTGGCTGCATGCACATTTCGCGCACACACCGGCATCGGTGACGCGCTATGCCAGCCAGCTTCGTGGCCTGCCCTGGAGCTGCTCGGCCCATGCCAAGGACATCTGGACTTCAGCGGACTGGGATCTGGCTGGGAAGCTTTCCTCGGCCCGCTGGACGGTCACTTGCACGAAAACCGGCTTCGACCGTCTGAAAAAACTCGCTAACGGCAACTCGTCTGTGCATCTGAGCTATCATGGCCTCGACCTTGATCGCTTCGGCAGTTTCGGCGAGGCGCGAAAACAGCATGACGGCTCGGCGCCGGACGAACCCGTTATCGTTCTGAGCGTCGGGCGCGCCGTTGAAAAGAAAGGTTACGATACGTTGCTGGAGGCCCTTGCCCTGTTGCCTGGTGATTTGGCGTGGCGTTTCGAGCACATCGGCGGCGGCGAGGAACTGGAACGGCTCAAGGCGCTGGCGCAAAAGCTCGGCCTGGATCGTCGCGTCTCTTGGAAAGGCGCGCTGGCGCAGGAGGAGGTGCTTGAGCACTACCGGTGTGCCGACATCTTCGCCCTTGCCTGCAGGATCACCGCAAATGGTGACCGGGACGGTCTGCCGAACGTTCTGGTGGAAGCGGCTAGCCAGCGGCTTGCCTGCGTGTCGACCGATATTTCCGGCGTGCCGGAGCTTTTATCGCCGGATGAAACCGGGCTGCTGGTTCCGACGGAAAACCCGATTGCCCTGGCACAGGCGCTGGAGCGCCTGATCCGTGATCCCGTGCTCCGCGACCGCCTCGGCGACGCCGCGGAGCGGCGCGTGCGCGGCAATTTCGATCATATGGCAAGCATTGGACAGCTCAAGGAGCTGTTCGAGCGGGAGTGGCGGGCCGCCGAATGAAGCGGCTGCGCGCTTTCTTCTATGTCCAGCACCTGCTCGGTATCGGCCATCTCGCGCGCGCCAGCCGCATTGCGGCGGCTCTGGTCGATGACGGGTTTGACGTAACCGTCGTGACCGGCGGAGCGCCGATCGCGGGGTTTCCGGGACCGGGTGTAAAATCT
The DNA here is from genome assembly GCF_005063415.1 of Mesorhizobium sp. Classification (GTDB taxonomy): domain Bacteria; phylum Pseudomonadota; class Alphaproteobacteria; order Rhizobiales; family Rhizobiaceae; genus Mesorhizobium. The sequence continues at coordinate 58,282 of NZ_SUEG01000008.1, read as the reverse complement.
GTAACCCTGCCACCTGTCACCTCCGGTGATGAAGGATTTTCCGGACTTGTCGACCTGCAAGGCAAACCCATCGACGATGATTTCAAGAAATGGCGTTCAGAGATGCTGCTGCAGGCATTCCGGGATTGCAGGCCTGATATCGTCATTGTCGAGGCGTTTCCATTTGGACGCCGGCAGATGCGTTTCGAACTCTTGCCGCTGATCGAGGCCATCGACGCGACGTCGCCCAGACCGCTGCTGGCGACGTCCGTCCGTGATATCCTTCAGGAGCGCGTCAAGCCGGGCCGAAACGAGGAAACGGTCGATCTCATCAACAGGCATTTCGACCTCGTTTTGGTCCACGGCGATCCGGCTTTCGCAACCATCGACAAGACATTTCCACTGGCTGGGGCGATCAGGGCCGAGGTCACCTACACAGGGCTCGTTGCCGCGCCGCCCTCGCCCGCGGCCTCCGAGCGCTTCGACGTTCTGGTGTCGGTTGGCGGCGGGGCTGCCGGAAAGAGCCTTGTCAGCTCCACCATCGCAGCGGCGCAGAATGCCAACAACGCTTGGAAATGGTGTTTGATCACCGGCCCAAACCTGCCGAAAGACGAGTTTGACATCGCGCGCGATGCGACGCCGGGCCTGTCCATCTTCCGGTTCCGCGAGGATTTCGCCAGCCTGCTGACCGGCGCCCGCCTGTCAGTCTCGCAGGCGGGTTACAACACGGTCTGCGATGTCCTGCGCGCGGGTTGTCGCTCCCTGCTCGTTCCATTCGCAGCCGGCGGGGAAACCGAACAGACGGTTCGCGCCCTGATGCTCGAAGAACTCGGTCTTGCAACGGTGCTGATGGAAAAGGACCTAACACCTGAAGGTTTGGCGCAAGCGATCGAACAGGCGCTTGGGGGGCCGACGCCATCCGCGCATCATCTCGATCTGGAAGGCGCACGTCGCTCGGCGCAAATCCTGCGCGAGCGGTATCGAACATGGTCCCTAAATGTGGGGCCCGGTTTCGGAAAGGTTCATGATCAAACAGACGATAGATCCTAGAGCGGTTCATCGGTTCACGGAAACGCCGAACCGCTCTATCTCTTTGTTTTGACGCAATTCCCAAGGGAAAGCGCTACGCGCTTTTTCCCGGGAAAACCGTTTCACACTTTTCCTGGAATTGCTCTAACGCGCGTCGCGTCTGGTGCGATTCGTGCGACGCGCTTCAAGTCCTGTTTTTATGCATGTCGTTGTCCCAAAACCGCTACGCACTTTTGGGCGAAATGCATTAAACAGTTCCAATCAGCATGAAGCGCGTATAATTTTTTGTCGGCAGTTCGCCGGAGAAGCGCACCTCCCGTAGCGCCGCCATTGCTTCGAAGGCTGCAAGTGAAGCCACGCAGTTGATGTGCGTCGGCTCGCTGAAATAATCGTTCGATTGCAGCAGTACATTCGTGCCCCGCGGAAGCAGAGCAAGCCAGGCGCGCAGATCGGCTATGTGTTCGCAGCTCGTATTGACCATCAGGTCGGGCCGCCCGGCCGCATAGTCGAGTTCGTACATATCTGCCGTCAGCGCCCGGAACCGGTCGCCGGCTTCCCGGTTGAGGGTCCGGGCGACCGGCGCGACTTCGGGATCGATGTCGATGCTATCGACCGCCGCGATGTCGAAGCGGGCATCGTTGAAAAGCATTGCAGGCAATACGCCGTACCATCCACCCAGAACCCATATGTGCTCGAACCGGCCGCCGCAGCTTTCGAACAGCCTGTCGAGCGCCCACATCTTGCAGGCGACCTGCTTGTGGTTGAAGGCGTTGGCGATATCGGCCTTCGGATGCTTGGCGACGACGCGCGCCAGGCCTGCCACGAGAGGGCAGTCGACATAAGCAGCAATTCCCCGCGTGAGGTCCAAGGCTTGCTCGTGCCAGTCCATGGCATTGCGTGGTTGCGTGACATCCATCATAATTCGTCTTGTATGTTGGGATTTTGGGCGACACAACGCAATCTTGCCTCCCGCAAGACTGTTTGATTCCGCGGACGTGATCATGCTGCAAGCCGCTTGGCTATTGCCCGGTGCCGGAGAGTGCCTGTTGCATCTGTCCGGATCATCGGCGTCCATCCGCCGGCACCAGCCGCGCAGCTGCGGCCTCGTGCTGTTCGGCTGTTCGCCAAAGCCCTACGGAAGCCGCGAACCGTTTGGCCAGCTGCTTTCTTCGCCGATCAACAATGCCCATGTCGTTGTCATCTACCATCCGCCGGAACCGGATCGCGCCGCCTCGCAGGTTCCCTGCATCGTTGAGCGCAGTACAAAGTCCGTGCACAGCAGCTTCGAGCTTGCCGTTGGCGACGAAGAAATTGCCGATACGCCATTCGCCAGCAGGTGCTTTTACATCCTGCATCCTTCCAACTGAAGGGTCCACAGTCGCATATGGAAGCCAGCCTAGCCCGCTATATCTGGACGCACACCAAGAAGCAGCAGCTCTGGATATTGATGATCGTCGTGCTTTCGATGATCCCGTATTTCATGTCCTTCGACCTGCCGAAGCTGATCGTCAACGGACCGATCCAAGGTCGCGGCTTCGAGCAACCGGGCGCGACCCAGCCATTCATGAGGCTACACTATAACCTGCCGTTCATTGGAGAGGTCCAGTTCTTCTCCGGTTTTCAGCTCGACCGCAAAGAGACCCTGTTTGCCCTGAGCCTTGTGTTCCTCTTGCTAGTCGTCATCAACGGCCTGTTCAAATTCTACATCAACACCTACAAGGGCCGCCTCGGCGAACGCATGCTGCGGCGTATCCGCTTCGATCTGGTCGACCGTGTGCTGCGTTTTCCGCCGGTTTACTTCAAGCGGGTCAAATCCGCCGAAGTGGCGACTATGGTGAAGGACGAGGTGGAGCCGCTGGGCGGCTTCATCGGCGACGCCTTCCTGCAGCCGGTGCTGCTCGGCGGCCAGGCGCTGACGGCCATGCTGTTCATCATGATCCAGAACGTCTGGCTCGGAATGATAGCGGTCGTGATCGTGGCGATCCAGATCGTGCTCATCCCGCGAATGCGGCGGCGGCTGATCGTGCTCGGGCGCCAACGGCAGTTGACGGCGCGCGCGCTTTCGGGCCGGGTTGGCGAAATCGTCGACGGCATCGGCGCGGTTCACGTCCACGATACATCAAACTACGAGCGCGCCGACATAGCTGCCCGGCTCGGGCTCATCTTCAAGATCCGCTTCGATCTTTACCAATGGAAGTTCATGGTGAAGTTCCTCAATAATTTTCTCGCGCAGCTCACGCCCTTTCTGTTCTACATGATCGGCGGGTATCTGGTTATCCTGGGGCGGCTGGACGTCGGCCAGCTCGTGGCCGTGATCGGCGCCTACAAGGACCTGCCCGGACCGATGAAGGAACTGATCGACTGGGATCAGGATCGGCAGGATGTCCAGGTCAAATATCAACAGGTCGTTGAACAGTTCACCGTCGAAGGTCTCATCGCGCCGAAAATCGGGGCATTGACGATCGACGATCCCGATCCGATGACCAAGCCGCTCTCGGCGATCAATCTGTCCATAGCAGACGATGGCGGTGCAATGCTTCTCAACCGCATCTCCCTCCAGGTCAAGCCGGGTGAGACGGTGGCGCTGGTCAGTACCGCAACAGGTGGAGCGGAGGCGCTTGCAGAAGCCTTCGCGCGGCTGAACTGGCCGGACAGCGGAAGGGTCGCTTCGGGCACCGACGACCTGCTTGAACTCCCCGAAGCAGTAACCGGACGGCGCATGTCGTATGCCTCGTCGGATGTTTTCCTGTTCCAGGCAAGCCTCCGCGACAACCTGCTCTACGGGTTGAAGCATGCGCCGCTGACATCGGTGCCTTATGACGGTGCTGCGGCAGAACAGCACCGCTGGAACATCCACGAGGCGCGCCGGTCGGGCAATCCGGATCTTGATATCCACAGCGACTGGATCAACTATGCTTCGGCTGGCGCTACCGGCCCGCACGACCTCTTTGAAGCCGTGCGTCGGGTGCTCGACGCGGTTGTTCTGTCGCGCGACATTCTGGATCTTGGCTTGCGCTCTTCGGCCGACCTCACGCGTCACACGGAACTTGCCAGGCGGATCGTCGAGCTGCGTGCGGCGCTGCGGACCCGGCTGGAACAAGAAGGGCTGAGCGGACTGGTGGTTCCTTTCGAACCGGGCGCGTACAATAAGGAAGCAACGATCGGCCAAAACCTGCTCTTCGGCGCTGCCGCCGGCCCCGAACTGGCCGACAGGGCCCTGGCGGCCAATCCCTATTTTGCTTCCGTGCTGAGGCAAGCCGGCCTCGACCGCACGCTCTACGAAATGGGCTTGGAGATCGCCAAACAGGCGATCGAGCTGTTTGCCGACCTGCCGCCCGATCACCAGTTCTTCCAGCAGCTTGCCTTCATGAGCGCGGAGGAGATACCCGCCTACGAAACCTTGCTGCAACGGCTCAAGAACCGTCCCTACGAGGCGGTTCCGGAGCACGATCGCGCCATGATCGTCACCTTGAGCTTTGCCTATATCGAGCCCCGGCACCGCTTCGGCCTGCTGAGCGACGAGCTGATGAGCAAGATCGTCGCTGCACGCAACCGGTTCTATGAAGACCTGCCGCCCGAGCTGCACAATGCGGTCGAACGGTATGATCCTGCCAAATACATTGCCGCGGCCACCGTCATGGATAATGTCCTGTTCGGGCGTGTGGGCAACAATCATCCCGACGCGCCGGACCGCATACGCTCCATCGTCTATGACATTCTTGACGAACTGGGGCTTTATGGCGAACTTCTGGATGTCGGCCTGGACTTCAACGTCGGCTCCGGCGGCAGGCGGCTCACCGGTGGACAGCGACAGAAGCTCGATGTTGCCCGTGCCTTGCTCAAGCGTCCCGATTTTCTCATTCTCAACCGGCCGCTGTCGGCGCTCGACCAGCGCATGCAGGATAAGGTGCTGCGAAATGTGCTCGAGGAAGCCAGGCGCGACGGCCATTCGCCGGCAATTGTGTGGGTCGTGACGAATCCGGCAATGGCGATGATGTTCGATCGGGTTATCGTCTTCGACTCGGGTCAATTGGCGGAAGACGGATCACACGAGACACTTTTGGCAGGGAACGGTATCTTCAAGGAACTGTTGTCATAGAGCAACGGACATGCAGATGGGATCATTCTGCCGGTGCACGACATCGGGCTCGCGGCCTTTCGCGTGGTTTGTCTCGCCATCCCGGAAAGAGAATTGATTCCATCTGGGCGTCCGTTGCTCTAGTCTGGCAAACGCGAATTTTGGAAGGTTTGCGACAATGCTGCTCAAGGATGAAGTTGGAATGCTGCAACGCGTTCCCTTGTTCTCTGCCATCGAGCCGACAAAGCTCAAGCTGCTTGCGTTCACATCCGATCGTGTGAGCTACAGCGCCGGCCAGATCCTTTTCCGGCAGGGCGACGAGGGAGACGCCGCCTATGTCATCCTTTCAGGCAGGGCGGATATTCTTGTCGATTCCGACAGCGGACCGATAAAAGTTGCCGAACTGGAGCCAAATTCGATCGTTGGCGAGATCGCCATATTGTGCAACAGCTCCCGCACTGCCACCGTCAGAGCGGCAAGTCCGCTGGAAGCCCTGAGAATCCGCAAGGATCATTTCCTGAGGCTTATGAGGGAGTTCCCGGAAATGACCATCGAGATATTGCGGGTTCTTGCCGATCGCCTAAGCCATACGACCGCGGATCTGATCGACGCACGAAGCGCCAAATGACGCCTCGCCGTCGTGACGGCACTGTCCTCTCGCTGAGAAGATCACCCGGACAAAGCCTGTCTCGCCTAGCAGCAGTTGTTTGGATATGATGGGCGAAGGGGTAGCATGGACGACAACGTTTTCCTGGTCAGGTTTTGGGGTGTCCGCGGCAGCATTTCGGTATCAGGGCCAGAATTCTCTCGCTATGGCGGCAACTCAATCTGCGTCGAGATGCGATGCGGTAAGCATACGCTTCTGTTCGACGCAGGCTCTGGCCTACGGCCTGCCGGCGCGGCGCTTCAGGCGTTGGGCGTGACCGATTTCGACCTGCTTTTCACCCATTGCCATTACGATCACATCATCGGGCTGCCGTCTTTTGCGCCGATCTATGACCGGAGCGCCAAGGTTACGCTTTGGTCCGGGCATCTTGCAGGACACATGACGACCCGGCAGATGGTCGATGAGTTCATGCGGCCGCCGTGGTTTCCGGTGAAACTGGAGGCCTGCAAGGCAAGCCTCGACTATCGCGATTTCGTATCCGGAGACGTGCTTCGCCCGCGCGAAGGGGTGGTGGTCCGAACGGGCAGTCTTATCCATCCGGGCGGCTGCATAGGCTACCGGGTCGAATGGGGCGGCCGCGTCGTGGCGGTGATCACAGACACTGAGCACGAGCCGGACAAACTCGATCAGGCGGTGCTCGGCCTGATCGAAGATGCCGACCTCGTCATTTACGATTGCACCTACACCGAGGAGGAAATGGAACGCCGCCGCGGTTACGGGCACTCGACGTGGCAACAGGGCGTCAAGCTCTGTGAGGCGGCGGGTGCGCGCGGGCTTGCCCTGTTTCACCACGATCCGACACGCACCGACAAGGAACTGGACAAGATCGAGAAACTGGCCAAGGACAGGTTTACCGGCGCTTTTGCCGCGCGGGATGGCCAGACGCTCAAACTTCCAGTCTCATTGCGCAAAAAGCGCTGAGCTATTTTCCTCTATCTCTTTGTTGACGCAATTTCGGACGGAAAACCGTTCACACTTTTCCTGGAATTGCTCTGCCGGCGCTGCGCCCGATCAATGTCCTGATCGGAAGCCATGCGCAGGCTTCAGTCTGTGCGGTGACGGTGAACAGCCGTTCGAGGAAAAGCCAGGCCGATTCATCATGTACGAGATGGTGGGTGAGCAGGCCGACCGGTTCGCCGCCATCGAATGCATGCTGCAATTGCGCGATGATAGCCTGAACCAATAGGCCGTGATCGCAGCAGCCGCGCGTACCATGCCAATCCATGATGTCGACATTGCTGTTGATGACCGCCAGCGAAGCCGGCCTCGGCGGCCCATAGACCGACAATGCCGAAAATCCTATCGATCCAAGGTCGGATACCAAGCCGGCGTCGATCCTGTTCCAGGGTGGCACCAGCATCGGAACGGCACGTGCGCCATGCAGGCCGGTTACGTGCGACAGCCCGCGAGCCAGATCATCGAGCACCGCCTCGCGTGGCCGATGCGCGCCGAGCTCCTGCTTCTTCTGGCCCTCGGGCGCATGATTTCGGTGCGCCCAGCCATGGATGGCGACCGTGGCATGCGGCGCCTCGTCAAGCCGAACGGCAAGCTTCTCGTCAGTCAAGGCGGGAATGACGGCCAGGGTCACCGGAACCGCGAATTCACCGGTGAGGTCGAGCAGCCGATCAAGCGCAGGCGTCGGATCCACGGCGTCGTCGTCGCGCAGCCAGAACTCTGCCTTACGGTTTGCCCGTTGCCGGCTCGCCAGTTCCTCCACCAAGGGTTGCCAGATCTGATCTGATGTCATGAGACCGGGATCGTCGCAAGAAGTTCGGCCAGACGCGCCGCCGCAGCACCGAGAGAACGTTCTTCGAGGATGAAACGTCTGGCTTCTGCGGCCATGATGGATCTTTCGTCGTTACGAGCCAGAAGCCTTTCAATGGCAGAAGCGAATGCCGCCACATCGCCCGGCGGGGTGAGAAACCCGGCCTGGCCATTCCGCACGACCTCCGGCACGCCGGCGATGTCCTGAGCCACAACCGGAAGGCCGGCGGCCTGTGCTTCAAGATAGGCAACGCCATAGGCCTCGCCGAAACCCGGCCAGACGTAAATTCCCCCACTGTAAAGGACATCCGGCACGGCGGCTGGCTCAATCGCGCCAAGCCATTCGATACGGTCGGCGGGCAAGCCGGCGAATTGCGCTTTGACCTCTTCGCGCGCAGGTCCGTCCCCGACGACTGACATGGTCCAGGGCACATGACCGATCGAACCGAGCGCTTGCGCCAGCATGCGATAGCTTTCGACTTTGTCGCCCGGGCGCATCATGGCGACCGTAACGAGGCGCGTCGGACAACCCCGTGCCGGCGTTTCCCGGAATCCCGATGTGTCGATGAAAGGCGAAAGCATGCCGAAAGCGGCGTCGGGTATCGCATCTGCCAGTCCCTGACGATCCCTTTGCGTGAAGCAGATGTTCAGCGCCGCCTGTTCGACGGCTCGCGCCACCAACGCTTGCGTATCGGCCCACAAGCCGGTGTTGCGCCGCCTCGAATAGGAGGCTTCCGCCGTCACATAGGGGACGCCAAAGGCCAACGCCAGTTCGGGCCCGATCAGGTCGGGCGCCTTGTAATAGGGATGATAGGTGAACCACAGGTCGGGCTTGCCGTCACGATCCCAAAGCCCTGCCAGCCGCGCGGCGTCCTCCCGGGCGTCGATCTTGAGCGCATCGAACTTGAGCGCATCGAAACTTTTCGAATCCGGTTCACGTAGATAGAAGCGCAATTCGGATGCCAGTTCGACGCTATGCCCTCCATGCTCCAGCGCCTTGACCAGCATCCGTGCCATCTGGCGGTCGCCCGAGGCAACGGGATGATTGGGCGACTTCAGCGGCGCGTAGAAAGCAATTCGCATCGCCGGACCCTATCATCGGAAAGCCTGCGCAAGTCAATTTCGAAGCATGATCGACTTCACCCTCAAGCACTGGAATGTGCTATCTGATGCTCATGGAAACAGCTGCCACGTCCGACCCGTTTGTCGCTTCTTTGCCGGTCTTCGCAAAGTTCGAAAGCGTTGCCGATATCGATAACTATCGGCCTCTCCCCGATAGCTGGGCGCTGGCCACCGCCGACATCGTCGGCTCGACCAAGGCGATCGAGGCGGGGCGCTATAAAACCGTCAATATGGCCGGCGCCAGCGTCATTTCGGCGCTGCTCAATGCGCTGGGTAGGCAAGATCTTCCCTTTGTCTTCGGCGGCGACGGCGCGCTCGTGGCGTTTCCCGCCTCGGCGCTGGAGATCACCCGCAACGCGCTGGCGGCTGTCCAAAGATGGGTGGCGGACGAACTGGACCTGACCTTGCGTGCCGCAATCGTGCCGATAAAGGATATAAGAGCGCAAGGCCTCGACGTTCGCGTGGCGAGGTTCCAGGCCTCCGATGCGGTCTTCTATGCCATGTTCGCCGGAGGTGGCGGCAGTTGGGCGGAAGCCGAGATGAAAGCGGGGCGCTACCGCATCGATCCTGCGCCGGCCGGCGCGCGGCCGGACCTGACCGGCCTCTCGTGCCGCTGGAACCCGATCGAAGCCCGGCATGGCGAAATCGTCTCGATCATAGCCATCCCGGGGGCGTCGCGCGACTTGCGCGATTTTCAGTTTCTGGTTTCCGACATCATCGCGCTTGCCGGCAGGCAGGAACGCGATGGCCACCCGGTGCCGGTGAACGGGCCGGACTACAGTGTGCTGCCCGCCGGCCTCGATATCGAGGCGCGGGCCATGGCGCCGGCAGGACGGCGGTGGCTGTCGAAGCTGTGGATAGTGTTCCTGATGACGCTTACGGCTGTTACTGATAGATATGGCTGGACGATCGGCAGATTCGATCCGAAGATCTACAAACGCGAAGTGGCCAGCAATTCGGATTTCCGGAAGTTCGACGATGGCTTGAAGATGACCATCGACGTTGACGCGGATGTGTTGCAACGGATCGAGAACCGGCTGAAACAGGCGGAAGAGGCGGGCATCTGCAACTATGGCCTGCACCGCCAGAAATCGGCCTTGATGACATGTCTCGTCGCATCGCCGCTGCAGCGCGATCATGTTCATTTCATCGATGGCGCCGCCGGCGGCTATGCGATGGCTGCCGCAAGCCTGAAGGCGAAGGTGCCGGTCTGACGGCTTGCGGACGTCGATTTTCCGCAATATGCCTCGGGGCTCTTGGGACCGGTGAGCCTCACCATGGAAGCGGACGGCCTGTCCGAACTAACGGAAAGCAGATTTTTGGACGCCTCACGATCGATATATGACCGTCTTCTGAACCGGATTTCGACGCGCGCCGCGCAAGTCGGCGTGATCGGACTGGGCTATGTCGGGTTGCCGCTGGCGGTTGCGATCGCACGCGCCGGCTTCCCGGTTTCCGGTTTCGATATCGAAGGCCAGAAGGTCGAGAGCCTGAACAACGGCCAATCCTACATCGAGGCGGTGACGTCGACAGCCCTTGCCGGCCAGGTGGCGAGCGGACGGTTCCGCGCCACTGCGGATTTTGCCGAACTGGCCGTCTGCGATGTCATCATCATATGCGTTCCGACACCACTGACGAAACACCGCGAGCCGGATCTCTCCTTTGTCAGGAACACGGCAGGCACCATCGCGAAGCATCTGCGTCTCGGTCAGCTGATCGTGCTGGAATCGACCACCTATCCCGGCACCACCGACGACGTGATCAAGCCCATCCTGGAAAAAACCGGCTTGCAGTCGAGGATAGACTTCTTCCTGGGCTTCTCGCCCGAACGCGAGGATCCCGGCAACCGCAGCTTTGAAGTCGCGACGATCCCCAAGGTCGTGGCCGGTGACGGCATTGAAGCGGCGACGCTCGTGCAGGCTTTCTACCACGGCGTGGTCAAGACCGTCGTTCCGGTTTCCACCACGGCGACCGCCGAGGCGGTCAAGCTGACGGAAAACATCTTCCGCTCGGTCAACATAGCCCTCGTCAACGAGTTGAAGGTCGTGCTCGGTGCGATGGGAATCGACATCTGGGAGGTGATCGAGGCGGCAAAGACCAAGCCCTTCGGCTACATGCCTTTCTATCCTGGCCCTGGACTTGGCGGGCACTGCGTTCCGATCGATCCCTTCTACCTGACGTGGAAGGCGCGCGAATACGAACTGCCGACCCGCTTCATCGAGCTGGCGGCAGAGATCAACACGGCTATGCCGCGTCATGTGGTCGATGAACTGGCGAAGGCGCTGGACCGGCGCTGCGGCAAGGCGCTCAGCCGCTCGCGCATTCTCATCATCGGGCTCGCCTATAAGAAGAATGTGCCCGACATCCGCGAAAGCCCCTCATTGCGGCTCATTGAACTCATCGAGGAATGGGGCGGCAAGGCGGAATTCCACGATCCGCATGTTACCGAAATCCCGGCCACACGGGAGCACATGGCGATCAAGGGGCGTCGCTCGGTCGAATTGACCGAGGTGGCCTTGAAGGATTTCGACGCTGTCGTCGTTGCAACCGACCACGACGCGATCGACTATCAGGCGATCGCGGATCACGCTCGACTGATCGTCGATACACGCAATGTTTTTGGCCGCCTCGGGCTAGCCCGAGAGACGGTGGTGAAGGCCTGACGGCGTCCGAGCCGGCGAATTTGTGGCGGATCAAGGAGATTTCGAGATAGCATGAGCACAGCGCAAGCAGAAATTTCTGCCATTCTCATGGATAAGGTTGCCGATTGGCTGACCCAATCGGCGTTGGCGGGCGACGACCTGGAAACATTGGTAAGGGGCTTTTGTGAACGGCTGGCTGCTGCCGGCCTGCCGCTGAAGCGGGTGCATTTGAGCTTTTCGATGCTTCATCCGCTTTATGACGCGCTCGGCTTCACCTGGCTGCGCGGCCAGGGCCTGGAAGTGGAGGGCTTCCGCAAGGAGAACGGCGTTCATTCTGACAGATTCCTGACCAGCCCATACTACCATCTGCTCAGCCACAAGCTCGACCATCTGCGGCGCCGGCTCGACCCGTCGGTGCCGTCGGAATTTCCTATTTTCGACGACCTCAAGCTTATGGGCGTCACCGATTACATGGCTTTCGTCCATCCCTTCAGCGGCAACACCAGTCAGGGCATGATCGGGTCTTGGTCCACCGACAGTGCTGCAGGCTTCAGCGACAGCATGATTTCGGCGCTGCTGCGCCTCCAGAACCATCTCGCTATCGCAACCAAGATGGCGGTGCTCACCAAGCTTGCCGACAACATGATGACCACTTATCTCGGCGGCGACGCCGGCAGGCGCGTGCTCGACGGCCAGATCAAGCGCGGCGAGGGTGATACAATCCGGGCGGCACTGGTCATGGGCGACATGCGCGGGTCGTCAAGACTTGCCGAAACCTCCGGCCGCGAAGTCTATATCGATACGCTGAACCAGTTTTTCGACGCCGCTGCTGCACCTTTCAATCGCAAGGGCGGGCAAATCATGAGTTTCATAGGTGATGGCTTCATTGCCGTCTACCCTTGCGCAAGGCACCGTTCGCAGTCCGAGATCGCCTGCCAGGCTGCTCTTGCAGCAGCGCACAAGGCCACCGCGCGCATGATGGATCTCAATCTGCGCAGAAAGCAGCAGGGATTGAGCGACATAAACTATGGTATCGGCCTGCATGTCGGCAATGTGATGTTCGGCAATGTCGGGCTTACCGACCGGCTCACATTCTCTGTCTTCGGCTCGGCTGTAAACGAGGTCCAGCGCCTCCAGACCCTGACCAAGAAATATCCCCACAGTGTTCTCGCCAGCAAAGACTTCGCCAGCTACTGCGGCGCCAACAACTGGCTGGCGCTCGGCATGGAGGAACTGGCGGGCATCAAGCAAAAGCTGACGGTGCTTTCACCCGATTTGTCGGGTGCTCTCGCACTCGATGAAGACGGTGCGCTGGAGCCGATTTACGACCGAATATCGGACGCCGAGCAGGTCATGCTGCTTCATCGCAATGCCGCGCGGGTCTCCGCGGGCGACCCGAGGAAGCTCCAGTAACCGCCACGATCTGATCCGAACGCGTTTGGTATGCAGTCCGGTCGCCGGTTCCGCCAGGGAACTGACGAGTGTTCGAATCCAAGTTGCTCTAGGCTGGCAATGCGTTAGTCTCGCCTTCTGGGCTTGCCGACCGGCAGGCCGCCAGAGTGGGGCTGGTGTGAGAATGAATTCGTGCGTTGATCTGCTGCGGATCGAGGATGTTGGCATCTCTTTTGCCATTATCGGGGGACCGTTGCATGCCGTCAGGCGTGCAAATCTTCGCGTCCTGCCCGGCAAGGTTACCGCGCTTGTGGGCGAGTCCGGTTCCGGAAAATCGGTTCTCAGCCAGGCAGTGATGGGCATTTTGCCGAACACAGCCCATGTTCGCGGCCGTATCCTGTTTTCCGATCCTGAAAAGCCCGGCACGACGCAGGATATCCTGCAGATGCCGCGTGACGGACCCGAAATCCGCGCGTTGAGAGGCAGCCGCATTGGCAAGATCTTTCAGGAGCCGATGACATCACTGTCGCCGCTGCACACGATCGGCAATCAGGTCAGCGAATCCCTGCAGATTCATACGCCCATGGCTCGGGTGGAGCGCAAGGCGCAAGCCGAGGAAATGCTCAGCCTTGTCGGCTTTCCCAATCCCAAGCGCGCCTATGACATGTATCCGTTTGAACTTTCGGGAGGATTGCGTCAGCGCGCAATGATCGCCATGGCGCTTATCTGCCGGCCCGCCCTGTTGATCGCCGACGAGCCGACGACGGCGTTGGACGTCACCATCCAGGCGCAAATCCTGCAATTGCTGCGCGAGCTTCAGACGAAGCTGAACATGGCGATGCTGCTGATCACGCACGACCTTGGCGTAGTCGCCAATGTCGCCGACGAGGTGGTGGTCATGTACCATGGCGAGATCATGGAAGCGGGACCTGTGGAGGCGATATTCCGCCGTCCAGGCCACCCTTACCTGAAGGGCCTGATGGCAGCCGTTCCGCATTTCGACCTGAAGCCTGGCGAAAGGCTAAAGGCGCTCCGCGAGGTGCCGGTGAATGTCGGGAACCTGCTCGGCAAGCAGACGGCGCCGGCATCGAAGGGGCCGGACGACCTCCTGCTGTCGGTCAGGGATCTGACAAAGACCTTCACGATCCGCAAGTCCGGATGGTTCGGCGGAGATCATCAAACCTCTGTTCGCGCCGTGGACGGCGTGAGCTTTGATATCAGGCGGGGTGAGTGCCTGGGTCTTGTCGGCGAAAGCGGCTCCGGCAAAACCACCGTCAGCAAGATCCTCATGCGGGCTGTCACCCCTAGCGGCGGCTCTGTGATCTTCAACGGCCGCGATGGTCCGATCGACGTCTTGGAAGCCGAGGGAGACGCGCTGCGCCTGTTGCGCGCGAAAATCCAGATGGTCTTTCAGGATCCGGTTTCGTCGCTTTCACCTCGCATGACGGTGGAGAACATCTTGAGCGAGCCGCTGGAAATCCATCAACGCGGCAATGCCGCGTCCCGACTCGCCACGGTCAAGAGCCTGATGCAGGCAATCGGGCTCGATCCGCGCTTCATCAAGCGTTATCCGCACAGTTTCTCCGGCGGGCAGCGTCAGCGTATCGGCATCGCGCGCGCGTTGGCGCTGGGGCCTGAACTCCTGATCTGCGACGAGCCGGTTTCGGCGCTCGATGTCTCTGTCCAGGCGCAGATCCTAAACCTCCTGAAGGACCTGCAGAAGGAGCTGGGCCTGACCTACCTGTTCATATCCCACAACCTGGCGGTGGTGGACTACATGGCAGACCGCATCGCGGTGATGTGCGGGGGGCGTATCGTCGAGCTTGCGCCGCGCGAAATTCTGCTTAGGAAACCGGTCCACCCCTACACGCGCTCACTGGTCGCCGCAGTACCTTTCCCCGATCTCGACAGGCCGATGGATTTCAAGACACTGAAGCTCAGCGGCGCTTCCGACACCAGCGCATGGGGACCGCAATTCCACGACGAGGGCGACGAGGATATGCTGTCGCCGCTCGATCTTGGCGGCGGCCACCTCGTGCTGGCTCGACGTTCGGCCGATGTCAGCGAGCTATGCCATTGATCAGCCGGCGGACCGTCCTTGGGCTCATGGCTTCGGCATTTCTGCCGGGCACGTTGCGCGCCGGCGATCTGGAGCCGGAATTTCTTGAGCCGCAGCTGAAGGCCAGGGCGCTGCCGGCACTCGCTGAACGCCTGCCCAAGCGCCCCCGCGCGTTGAATCTCGCTGCGATGGGCCGGCAGCCGGGCCAATATGGCGGCACGCTGCGCACGATCATCGGCAGCCAGAAAGATATCCGGATGATGACGATCTACGGGTACGCTCGCCTGGTCGGCTATGACGAAAAGCTTAACTTGCAAGCCGACATTCTCGAAAGTTTCGATGTAGCGGATGATCGTGTCTTCACTTTCAAGATACGGGAAGGGCATAAATGGTCTGACGGTAGCCTGCTGACGCCGGAGGATTTTCGCTATTGCTGGGAAGATGTCTGGCTGAACGATGAGCTTTCGCAAGGCGGGCTCGCCCCGGCCCTGCTGGCAGACGGCAAGCCGCCACGCTTCGAGATCGTCGATCCGTCGACGGTCCGCTACAGTTGGGATGCGCCCAATCCCGACTTCCTGCCCAAGCTCGCCGCTGCTTCGCCCCTATCGCTTGTTCTGCCCGCCGCCTATCTCAAGCAGTTCCACAAGAAATACCAGGATCCATTCCGGCTCGCCGGCCTAATGAAGGAGAACCGCGCCCAGAAATGGACGCTCTTGCATATCCGCATGTCGCGGCAGTATCGCCCGGAGAACCCGGAACTGCCGACGCTCGATCCCTGGCAGAACCGGACCAAGCCGCCGGCTGAGCAGTTCGTCTTCGAGCGGAACCCGTTCTTTCATCGAATAGACGAGAATGGCCGGCAACTGCCCTATGTTGACCGGATTGTTATGAATGTCAGCTCGTCGGCGATCATTTCCGCCAAGACCGGTGCGGGCGAGAGCGACCTGCAATGCATGGGAATTGACTTCAGCGATTACTCCTTCCTGAAGGACGCGGAGAAACGATACCCGGTGAAAATGCATCTCTGGAAACGCACGCAGGGTTCGCGGCTGGCGCTGCTGCCCAATCTGAATTGTGCCGACCAGTTGTGGCGTGGCCTTTTTCGTGACGTGCGCGTGCGCCGCGCACTTTCGCTCGCTGTGGACAGGCGCGAGATCAATTTGGCTGTGTTCTACGGATTGGCGCAGGAAAGTGCCGATACGGTCCTGCCGGAGAGCCCGCTCTACCGGCCGGAATTCGCGAAAGCCTGGGTCGCCCATGATCCCGACCAGGCCAATGCCCTGCTCGACGAGGTCGGGCTTCAGGCGCGTGACGATGACGGCCTGCGGATACTTCCCGACGGACGCCCGGCGCAGCTCGTAGTGGAAACGGCCGGCGAAAGCACGCTGGAAACCGACGCGCTCGAGCTCATCACCGATCACTGGCGCAAGATCGGCATCGCCCTGTTCATCCGGACTTCGCAGCGCGACATCTTCCGCAGCCGCGCGCTTGGTGGCCAGATCATGATGTCGATGTGGTCGGGCATCGACAATGGCGTGCCGACCGCCGACATGAACCCGTACCAACTGGCCCCCACCGTCGACGACCAGCTGCAATGGCCGCTCTGGGGTGCTCACTACTTGTCTCATGGCAAGGTCGGTGAAGCGCCCGATCTTCCGCCTGTGGTCGAGTTGATGGCTTTACTCAAGCGCTGGAACGCATCGACCGAAGCCACGGAGCGCGCCGAAATCTGGAATTCAATGCTGTCGATCTATACCGATCAGGTGTTTTCGATCGGCACCGTGAACGGAACGCATCAGCCGATTCTGGCGTCCTCGCGGCTGCGCAATCTGCCTGACAAGGCGCTCTACGGCTACGACCCGACCGCGTATTTCGGTGTCTACATGCCGGATACATTCTGGCTTGGAGAGTCCTGAGCGTGCTTCGATATTTTGTCTGGCGCATCGCCGTGATGGTTCCAACGCTGCTGGTCATATCGGCACTGGTGTTCACGATCATCGAACTTCCACCAGGCGACTATTTCGACAGCTATGTTGCCGAGCTTCGGGCTCAGGGCGAAGCGGTGGATTCCGATCGCATCCAGATGATGCGCAAGGAATATGGTTTCGACCAGCCACCGGTCATTCGCTACTTCTACTGGGTCGGCGGGATGCTGCACGGCGATTTCGGCTATTCCTTCGAATATGAGCTGCCGGTTCGCGACGTCGTCGGGGACCGAATGTGGCTGACCGTGCTGGTTTCCTTCGTCACGATCATCTTCACCTGGCTCATCGCCTTTCCGATCGGCATGTACTCCGCTACGCATCAATACAGCTGGGGCGACTACGGCCTGACTTTCTTCGGCCTTCTCGGCCTTGCCATTCCGAACTTCATGCTGGCGCTGATCCTGATGTATTTCGCCAACATCTGGTTCGGCACGTCCATCGGCCATCTCATGGACCAGCAATATCTCGGCGAGCCGATGAGTTGGGCCAAGGCGAAGTCGATCCTCGCCCATCTCTGGATCCCGGTCTTGATCATCGGCACCGGGGGCACGGCAAGCATGATCCGGCGGCTGCGCGCCAATCTGCTCGATGAGCTACATAAGCAATATGTCGTGACCGCGCGCGCCAAAGGCCTTCATCCCTTCAGGGCGCTGGTCAAATATCCGCTGCGCATGGCGCTCAATTTCTTCATTTCAGACATCGGCTCTATCCTGCCGGCCATCATCTCCGGCGCCGAAATCACGGCGATCGTGCTGTCTTTGGAAACGACCGGGCCGATGCTGATCAAGGCGCTGCAAAGCCAGGACATGTATCTGGCGGGGTCGTTCCTGATGTTCCTCGCCTTCCTGACGGTCATCGGCGTCCTGATTTCCGACCTGGCGCTGGCGTTACTTGATCCGCGAATTCGTTTGCAAGGCGGCAGCACCAAATGAACACGCCATCGCCGCTGCCCGCTCCGGGTGCCCCACTGCAACACTACGTTTCCATCGAGCCCTTTGACCTGCAGTCCGTCGAGGCGATGACGCCGGAGCAGGAGAAGGTCTTTCAGGCGTCGCAGTTGCGGCTGATGTGGTGGAAATTCCGTCGGCACCGGCTTGCCCTTCTATCCGGCATATTCCTGGCAGCGCTTTATTTCGGGATACTGATCTGCGAATTCCTGGCGCCCTACGATCTGCACACGCGCAACATGGACTACATCTATTCGCCGCCGCAGCGGGTGCACCTGTTCCACGACGGCCAGTTCGTCGGCCCGTTCGTCTATGGCCGCCAGATGACGCTGGATATGGACACGCTCAAGCGGAACTACATCGAGAAACAGGATGATGTTCAGCGGATCCGTTTCTTCTGCAAGGGCGACAGTTACCGGTTCTGGGGCCTGATCGAAGGTGACAGGCATTTTGTCTGCCCCGCCGAAAACGGCCAGCTCTTTCTGGCCGGCACTGACAGGCTGGGGCGCGATGTGCTCTCGCGCATCATCTATGGCGCACGCATTTCACTGACAATAGGCCTCGTCGGCATCAGTTTCAGCTTCCTGCTCGGCATTGTCATCGGCGGACTGGCCGGCTATCACGGCGGTATCTTCGACCTGATCGTTCAACGGATAATCGAAGTTCTGCAATCGATCCCCAGCATTCCGCTATGGCTGGCTCTGGCGGCGATCATGCCGATTACCTGGAGTCCGATCCTGATCTATTTCGGCATCACCGTCATCCTCGGGCTGCTCGACTGGACCGGACTGGCGCGGGCCGTGCGTTCAAAGCTTCTAGCCTTGCGCGAGGAGGATTACGTTCTGGCCGCGCAGTTGATGGGCGCCAGAAGCAGCCGCATCATCGGGCGGCACCTCATTCCCGGCTTCATGTCGCATCTGATCGCGACGGCGACGATCTCCATACCCGGCATGATCCTGGGCGAGACGGCGCTGAGCTTCCTCGGGCTCGGCCTGAGGGCACCGATAACCAGCTGGGGCATCCTGCTCACCGAGGCGCGCAGCGTCAGCGTGATCGCGTTCTATCCATGGCTGCTTTTGCCGATGCTCCCCGTCGTTCTCGTCATCTTGGCGTTCAATTTCCTCGGCGACGGGTTGCGGGACGCCGCGGACCCATACAAGTGACATCGCTGTTCGGCCGCGCCAGTGCCGCCAGCCGCGAAATGCTCTGGTCGGGGGCAGTTGATTTCGTGGACTGGTTCAGGACATACAATCGCACATGAGTCGCCTCGACAGTTTCATCCGGAGGATGACCGCACAGCGCGACATACTCGATCATGTCTGCGCCGAGGTGGCTAAGATGGAGGGGCCCGTGCTCGAACTCGGCCTCGGCAATGGCCGGACGTTCCACCATCTGCGCGAGCGCCTGCCCGGACGCCGGATCGTAGCGTTCGACCGCGCACTTGCCGCACACGCGAGCTCAATTCCCGAAGCTGAAAACCTCGTGCTTGGCGAAATACGCGAGACGGCGAGAAGGTTCATTGGCATCGACGCCGCTCTTGTTCATGCCGACATCGGCACCGGCTATGAAGATCGCGATGCGGTGACGTCTACCTGGCTTTCCGATCTGACCGCGCGCCTGCTTCGCGTCGGCGGCATCGCTGTCAGCGGCACGCCGCTCGATCACCCGCAGTTGCAACGCCTCCCGCTGCCGCCTTCGGTGCCCGCCGATCGTTATTTTATCTACAGGCGCGTGTGAGGGGCCGGGACGACCCAAATCTTCAGGGGCCAAGTCTTCAAGGGATCGTATATACTGCTATCTCCCGCTCAATGCCGCGCAGCGAGACCTCGTGGGGCACGGGCGTCAGCGCGTTCCTGTGCAACAGATCGGCGGTGAGATTGTCGTCGACCACCGCCCGAGTGGCGAAGATAGCCTGTGCGTTGGCAAGGTTCTGCACCCGCGAAGCAATGTTGACCGTCTGGCCGAAATAGTCCTGTCGCTCATTCATAGACACGGCGATGCAGGGGCCGGCATGGACTCCGATCTTGAGCAGCAGATCCTCGCGCCCGCTCTTGTCGTTGAGCGTACGCATCGCATCGCGCATCCTGAGGGCTGCAGCAATCGCACGATCAGGCGTCGCGAAGGTCGCCATCACCGCATCACCGATCGTCTTCACCACCGCGCCTGCCTCCGCCGCGACGATCTCGTGCAGAACCTGGAAATGCTCGCGCACGAGATCGAAGGCTGAAAGGTCGCCCACCCGCTCGTAAAGCTCGGTCGATCCGCGCAGGTCAGTGAACAGGAACGTCAGGCTGGTGATCTTCAGGCGCTGATTGATGTCGAGTGTATCCGTGCGATAGAGATCGCGGAACGTCTGGTTGGTGAGCAGGCGCTTGGCGGTCAGGAAGGGCCGGCGTTTACCCAGGAAATCATGCAATGCCGGGCCGGCTATGAAGACCGTCGGCAGCACGCGGGTGTCGGTCCTGTTTTCCAGCGAAATGCGCAACGGGCCGGGTTGCATCTCCAGCGTCTGGTTCTGGACATGGTCGCGATCGAAGATCAAAGAGAGGCTCCGGCGCTCCTTTGTTGGTTCGCCCTTCCCGTCGATGAACTGCGCTGAATGGGTGACCGGCTCGAAGACGATGATGAATTCGGACGGAAGCTGTATGGGCAGAACCGCCTTTTCACCGGGCGCAAGCTCGATATCCTCCAGCGAGAACGCTTCCATCTTTTTCGCGAAATCCTCTTCCGGCAGATCGACGCCGGACGCCCAGTAGATCTGGCGGAAATATTCCACCACCGGCAGTTCGTGTGGATTGTGGGCGGCAATCCTGCGCACGCGGGGACTGACGGTGAATGTCACCTCGACCATCTCGTCGAGGGTCGGCGAATAGCCCTCGGAGCACAGCGCGCAGGTGTATTCGTCCTTTTGCAGGGTTTTCAGCGTGGCGTTGGTGTCGAGCACGCCGCCACAGCCGGGGCACAGAACATTCCAGGAAATGTCGAAGATGCCCACCCGCGCCGCATGGAGAAAGGCGCTTATGGCGCGCTCCTCGTCGAGGCCATGCTTGCTGGCGAAGGCTGGCGCGTTGATGCGGCAAAGTTCGCGGTCCTCACCCTCCGCGATGGTTCGCTTGATCGCGTCGATCGCCTGTGGATCGACATCGGCCGATTGTCGCAGAAGCGAGAACAGATCCTGAGCTTCGTTCATCGTGCAGGCTCCGGAAAATGCGCCCCAAGGCGTTTTGACCCGACCGGTCTTTGGTCCGACTGCTCCATCTTACTTCGAAACGGCCCGTACGGCCATTCGAATGGCTAAGCTTGGTGACCGTTCAATTCCATTCGGCGGATTTTAACCGGCCGCAAGCAGCACTATGATGCTCCATGGAGCATTCATCTTTGGGATTTTCTCCCATGCCGACATCCGACAACCCGCCATTTCCCGCGGCCCTGCGCCTTTTCTCTGCGGTGGTCATCATCGTCCTGATCGTAGGCGCCGGCCTGTTTTTCATGCCTGTGCTGGTGAAACCGGGCTGGCCTTGGGCCGTCACGCCGTTCAATGCGCGCTTCCTCGGCGGCTTCTACACCGCCGAAATGGTCGTGATGGCGGCGCTGCTGGTCTGGAATCGCTGGTCGCCCGGCAGGCTCGTGCTCGTCATGGCCTTCATCTTCACCGTCATCGTGTCGGTGGCTTCGTTCATCAATCTCGGCTATTTCAACTTCGAGCGCAAAGCGCCCTGGCTGTGGTTTTTGGTCTATCTTGCTTCGGTCGCGGTATCCGGGCTGTTTCTGTGGCGGGCCAGGGCCCGTCCTTCTGCAAAGGGCGTGACCTTAAGTCCCGCATGGCGCGGCTACATGCCGGCGGAATCCGCGATCCTTGGGCTCTATGGCGTCGGCCTGTTGGCGTTTCCCCTGACATTCAGCGGCATCTGGCCATGGCCGATCGATGCCTTCCACGCTCAGGTCTACAGCGCCATCTTCCTCGCCGGTGCGGGCGGTACATATCTCGTCTGGAGAAGCGCGCCGCGCGAGGAACTGCTGGTGCTCGGGCTGGCGCAGTTTCTGGTTGGCCTGCTTGCCATCCTGGGCGTCGTCATCACCGACGCTGCGCTGCACCGGATCGACTGGACGGCGACCGGGACATTGTGCTGGCTCGCGCTTTTCGGCTGGATCGGCATCAGCGGCGTCTTCAAACTCTACGCCGCCTCCCGGCATTTTAGCTCGCAATCGGCATCATAGGTGCAGAGACGGCTGGATTTTCAGGTGACGTCCGGTGCATCGTACCGGGCCGATTGCCTTCGCCGGGAACGCCATGACCAGCACGACCTCGCCACCCTCCGAGAAAATCCAGCCGCTGCTCCGGTCCGTCCGGCCAAGCGATGCGGAGGCGCTTTGCGCTATCTTCAACATGCCGGGCTTTCGCTGGGGCACGCTCAGGATGCCTTTCGAGATGGTGGAGCAGGTGGCGCGGCGCATCGCCAAGTCCGGCCCGGAAACCACCTGGATCGTTGCCGAGCTGGACGGCAAGGTCGTCGGCCATGGCAGCCTGGTCGTGCAGGGTTCGCCGCGCCGTTCGCACATCGGCGAGATCAATATCGGCCTTGACGATGCCTTTGTCGGCAAAGGTATCGGCTCTGCCATACTTGGCGCGCTGCTTGACGTAGCCGACAACTGGCGCGCCCTGAAGCGGGTCGAATTGACCGTCTATGCCGACAACGAACCGGCCCTCCGTCTCTACAAGAGCCACGGCTTTGAGGTCGAAGGCCGGCATGTGAAGGCCGGCTTTACCGACGGGCAGTACCACGACCTCCTGAGCATGGCCCGGCTGCGGTTCTAAGGTCAGCTGTTTGCCTCAGCTGTTTAGCCAATCTGACAATTCGTGCCGGGTCAGCGAACAGGTGATTGCTCATGGAGAACTGCGTAGGGCACGGTCACACCATCTTGATCGAATTGACAATCTGTGTGCGGGCCGGCCGCATCCAGCAAGTCTGGTCTCTCCCTTGGCGTTTGCACCGCAAGCGGCTAGACGGGACCAATGACCGCCGTCTTTGACCCAAGCCCTACGCCTCCGGCGGAAATTCTGGCTGTGCTGTCGCTGCTCTGCCCGGAGGTCGTGCGCGACATCGAGCAGAACTGGAATGCACCGGTTTCCGACTACGCCCGCCATCTGTGGCGGCCGGTGGCAAGGCCTGCATCGGGCCCGGCGATCGCTGCCCGCTCGATCCTGCGCGAGGTCCTGCATCAGCGCCTCGGTAGGATTATGCAGCCTGAGGAGATCGGCAAAGCCCTCGACGAGTTCGAGCACAGACCGGTGATTCAGTCCGGCCTGCACTGCCTGCTTCTGATGGACCGGGTCACCTTCGATGCCCTCCTGCTTGCCTGGCTCGGCGCGGTCGAAAACGGGCTGTCGGCCTTCGTCGGCTTCATGGGAACGACAATGACCATGGAGACAGTTGGCCGGGAGGGGCCCGGATGGCTCGATGTCGGCGACGACAAGGTCAACCTGTTTGGCATGGGCCGCCACAAACTGTGCCGCAAAAGCGCCTGCGTGGCCGGTCCCGTCTCCCTCAACAAGCGCGCACTCGAAGCGGTGGGCGACGAAACGGATGCCAGCCGCTGGCTGGGCACCCTGCTTGCCAGCCAGGACAAGGTGTTTGGAACCGCCGCCGATGCGCTGACAGCCCTCAACGAGGATCTGGTCGCCAATTGGGATCGTGCCGGCATGGCCCTGCCGGTTTTCATCGATGATCGGGCCGCCGCGGCTGCCATGGCGCGGCATCTAGAATGTGACGGCAGCCTTCTTTCCAGGCTGCTCATTGAACCCGAAAGACGCCAGCGTCTCGAACATGCCTTGCAAGAGGCCGCATCGAGCCCATTTGGCAGATTCCTGCCCAATGCCACGGACTATTTCTGGGGCATCCGCGAGGAGCGCGTGCGCAAGCTCGTTCTCGAGAACGGGCACCTGATCGAGCCCGACAGGCCGCAAGGTCTTTCCATCCCCTTCGAGCGGCCGTATCTCAGGCAGGCGCTGCTGGACGGCGTGCTGCTGCCGAACTTGTTCCTGACGTTCCTCGTCCTTGCCATATTGCCGCGCGTGCGAGTCGTGGGGGGCCTGAGACAGATTGGCTATGTAGCGCTTTTCCACTCGGTCCTTCTGGCCGCGCTGGACGAAAACGCGCCGGAAGAGCGCGATCTGGCTGCGGAGCTGCAGGTTCGGGAAAATGCCTGGGGCATGCGGGTCATCGATGAAAAGATCTCGGTCCGCGAGCAGCTTGCCGGCCTGCCGGAAGGAGCGCTCTTCCCGGACCTGCTCCGGCAATACCGATTGCGGACATTTGCCGAGACGACCGACGACCTGAAACTGGTTCGCGAAAACGCCCGATGGCGCAAGATCGGCCGGGCAGAGATCAAGGCGACCTGAGCCTTACTTCAAGCCTTATTTCAGGTTGATTTTCTGGTGCGCGGCCGCAAGCGACGGCGACTATCGGTGAGCCTCTGGCGTCTGGTCCGGCCGCTTCCTTGACGCTGATGCGTTTGGGATTTCAACGACGGCTTCCGCCTCGACAATCATATGGCTTGCCTGGAAGCTGTCTGCAGTTCAAGGCCTGACCTGACTTGGCCTCACCTGTCATTGCACGACACCGGCCTTGCGGAACCCGTCCACCACGAGTTCGAAATCGGCAACGACAGCTCTATCACGCTTTCGGACGTACGACACTGTCACGCCGCGCGCCCGCTCTGGGTCAAACTTTGCGGTTTAAGGCGGCGCCCGGAACGGGCAACTCGCGCCATATCCGGACCTTCAGTGATGCCGTGAATGTTAAGTCTCGGCTCCGATGCGGACGTTCCGTCCGAGTTCGAAGACTGACCGCGACCGTTCTACGGCCTCCGCATCGATAGCGCCAATGAGCGACGTCCGCATCCCACTCCTTGCATCCATTGGGAGGGGTCGTTGTGGGCCAAGCCTTACTACCCCGGCTTGCGACAAAGCCGATCCAGCGCGTCTCGAAGTGCAGTGGCGGCATCGCCACGCTCGTCAGGGGACATCAGCTCCGGTTCAAGTTCCAGCCTGAAGTGCGGCAGCTCGGTTCGAACGGCATGACGAGCGGCCGCCAGATTGGCCTTCAGATCGATGACGCGATAGGTGGCGACGGGATAGGCGATCCCCTTGACCTGGACGTGCCCCAGCTCCTCACAGTCGATTGAGTCCTTCACTTGCGCAAACGTCTCGTAGGAAATGAGGATGGCCCCCGGCGGCGCCTCCTGCTCCAGACGCGAGGCGAGATTCACGGCGCCGCCGATTATCGTGTAGTCCATCCTGTCCTCGCTGCCGAAGTTACCGACGGTGCAGTAGTCGGTATGGATGCCGATGCGACAGCGCAACGGTGTTTCGATCCCCATGTCCCGCCAGACTTCGGCAAGCTCGCTGATCCGCTTTTGCATTGCAAGTGCCATCTGCGCGCAAGCCAGCGCGTCCTCCTTGATGCCGCGAGTCTCGGGATCGCCGAAAAACATCAGGATCGCGTCGCCGACATATTTGTCGATCGTCGCGCCGTGATCCGAAGCAATTTTCGACATTTCCGTCAGATAATGATTGAGGAGTTGGGTGAGATCCTCGGATTCCATTTTGTCAGTGGTCTCGGTAAAGCCCGCGATATCGGAGAAGCATATTGTCAGTTTCTTCCGCTGGCTGGCGATCCTGACCTCCTGGCGGCCGGTGAATATCGAGCGATACACTTGGGGCGCCAGATACTTCGCCAGCTTGCTGGAAAGCGCCTCCAGAACCACGGATTTCTCGGCGAGGTTCTCCTCCCTTTGCTTCAACTCAGTGATGTCCGAATAGACGGCGACCGTGCCGCCGGCGCTGATCCGCCGCTCGCTGATCATGACCCACCGCCCGTCGCCTCGCCGCTGCACCCAAGGTTCGCCAGGCTTGCGGTGCCGAGCGAGGCGCTCGGCGACCCACTCCTCGACCCGCCCCTCGGCGTCCCTGATGTAGCCGCGCTCAGCGGATCGGCGAATGATTTGCTCGAATGTCGTGCCGGGCGTCAGTTCGGTCTCCAGGCCGGTGTAGAGCAATTCGCGGTAGCGGCTGTTGCTGAGGACGAGCCGGTCCTCCCCGTCGTACAGAGCGAATCCTTCGGAGATGCTTTCGATGGCATCGATGAGCCGTTGACGAGCTTCCGCAACGTCGCGCAGGTTCTTTTCCTCGACCTCGACAGCAGTATCCCGGAAGAGTCTCAGCGCTTCGGCCATGCGCCCGATTTCGTCGCGGCCCGCGGCTGGCAGCGGCGCACGAAGGTTGCCCCCCGCAATTGCGAGCATGCCCTGGCTCACGGCCCCCAGTCGGGCGAGGAGGCTGCGGTCGACATAGAGCCAGACAACCAGAACCGAACTCAGGAGGCTGAGGAAGGCGGAGCCGAGCACAACCGCGGTGCCGTAGCGCTGGACGAGCGCGGCTTCGCGACCGGACGCAGCGATCTCCTGGTCTGCCGTGGCGACCAGGCGATCGACGCCAGCGGTGAGATTGCGCGACAGTCGATTGTTCTCGGCCAGAAGCCTTTCACCCTGTGCCAGGACAGCAAACTCGTCCTCCCGCGCCTTGGGGATGCTGTCCTCGCCGTCGGTCAAACCCTTGAATTCGTCGACACGCTGCCGGAAGCGGGTCCGCAGCTTTTCGTCGATCTCCGTGGAAACCTTTTCAAGAGCAGTGAGCGAACGGCGTAGCGGAAAAAGGATCAACGCCAGGTCGCCCGGCGTCGGCGCGTTCGCGACCTTCACCAGCGCGTCGTTGACAGCCGAGATCTCCAGCTGCGCCTTCTGCTGGGGGATATAGGCCGCAATCGCCTGGACCAGGTCGGCCATCGCCGCTGCGCGTCGATCGGGCGACAGCGACGTGTCGGCCGCGACCGCCCGCCATTGCGGGAGCCTGGAATCCATCACTAGGATGCCGGTGGCGACAAGGCGCTGGCTTCCGGTCGTCGTCGCGGCGAGGCGGTTCAGGAGCGCCTCCTTGCGGGTGACCACGTCGAGCCGGGCGACAACAAGAGAGTCGAGCTCCTTCAGGTTGCGCCTCAGAACAATCGCGGCTTCCTCGATCTCGGCCAAAGGCACTGTGCCCAACGTGGTGCCCCGGAGGTCCGTGCGCAGGGCCTCGAGGCGGGACATCTCGAGCGCGACGGCAGCCGAGACCTCGCTGTGCTGAGCCCTGCTTGTCGCTGCCAGCACCGATGGCGCGGCAGCAGCGACCCGTTCGGCCTGGCGCGACAGCTGGAGGGAGGCGAGCGCCGAGGGCACTCGATCCGTGGTAATCCGGTCGACGACGTCGCCAACCTGGAGGAAGGCATAAAGCGCCGCAGCGGTTGCCAGCACCGCAAGGGCGCTGATCCCGAAAAAGGCGAGCAACAGCCGGCCGCGTATGCCGAGGCGTTCAAGCATCTCGGCGAGTCGGAACAGTCGGGCCACACTGGTCTGCATCAGACTAGACGTCCCAGCCGGCACGCCGGCCATCAACGAACCCTATTGAACCGGCACGTACTCTCCGCCGCGCCAGACGTACCAAACCCAGCTCTGCTTCGTGAGGTCGCCCTTGTCGTCGAAATCGACCCGGCCGATGACGGTGTCGAATTCCCGTTCGTGCAGTGCCGCAATGACGGCCTTCGGCTCCAACGAACCTGCCTTCGAGACTGCCTGGGCCCAGACCTGGACCGCGCAGTAGCTCAACAGCGTGTAGCCCGCGGGTTCGAAGTTCTCCGCACGGAACTGCTCAACGACCGCGGCCGCTTCGAGGCCTCGCCTGGGGTCCGCCGGGAACGTGAAGAGGGTCCCCTCCGCCGCGGGGCCGGCGATCAGGGCAAATTCCTCGGTCGCCAAAGCATCTCCGGATATGAGCTGAACCGTGTAGCCACTGTCGTGTGCAGCGCGAGCAATCAGCGCAACCTCGGCATGATACCCACCCACATATAAGGCGGAGACGCCGGCGGTCTGCAATGCAGCGACCTCGGCCGAATAGTCGTCCTTCCCGGGAATGTATGCGTCGTAAACGGCCTCAGTCACGCCCCGCTTGTTCAGCTGCTTCCTGGTCTCGTCGGCGAGACCCTTCCCATAGGTCGAGTTGTCGTGGAGGATCGCAATCTTCTTGTTGCCCCAGCGATCGGCAAGGTAGTTGCCGGCGATGAAACCTTGCGCGTCGTCGCGGCCAATGGTGCGAAAGACATTGGCACGGCCCTGTTCGGTCAGCTGCGGATTGGTCGAGCCTGGGGATATCTCAACGACGCCCGCCTCCTCGTACACTTTTGATGCGGGGATCGAGGCCCCGGAGCAATAATGCCCGACGACGAGCACGACCCCGTCAGCCACCAGCTTCTTGGCGGCCGCCACAGCTTGCTCGGGATCGCAGAAGTCGTCGACCGAGATGAGCCTCACCTTCTGGCCGAGGACGCCGCCCGCAGTGTTGACGTCGGCCACCGCCATCTCTGCGCCGCGCTGTCCCTGCTCGCCGATCCAGGCTAGCCGTCCCGTCATCGCAGCCGAGACGCCGATCAGCACCTCCGCCCGCGCGGAGCTGAACGCGGCCGCGAGAACTAAGATCACTATGGCGATGATGCGGTGCATGTGCGCACCCCTTTAGCTGTAGCTTACGCCAATCCCGCCAGAGCCGACAGCCCCTTCGGCAAGCGCGACTATCTCGGCGTCGTTCGCGGATCCGACAACTATTGCGCCTTCAACAATGCCTGCCCGCAGCGCTCTGCCACAGGATCCGCACGGGTCGCACGATGCCCATTTGCGCTGCCGCTTGCCCGTCGACGGCTATCGGTGCATCCTTATGAATAGCCTGGCCGTGAAGTGCGGGCGAGATCACGCCGTCACGGCCACCAGTGAGGTCTTGTTCGATGGACTGCTCGGGCTGCGGTTTCGAGATTGAGGGCGGTTACGCCTTCTGTCCGAGGTGTGGCAGGCGCCAGCCCGTGCCATGCGCCAGTTGCGGCTACCCCTGCGCACCTGATTTCGAGTTCTGTCCGAAATGTGGGGCAAGCGTCGGTGCGTCCGCAAAAGCCGTCGAACGGCCTGCTCCGACACCAAGCCGGACCATTGTGCCGCCTTCTCGAACTCCGTCGCTGCTTCCGAACATCGAAAGCGAAGAAGGGCCGCATCCCGTCTCTGACGCCGATCGCCGGACGGTAACGGTGCTGTTCGCCGACCTTTGCGGCTTCACGACACTCAGCGAGCAGCTCGACCCCGAGGTCATGCAAGCGCTGCAGAACAAACTGTTCAAGGAATTGACGTCGGCCGTGCGAAACTTTGGTGGTTTTGTCGACAAATTCATCGGCGATGCACTGCTGGCTTTGTTCGGTGCGCCGGTCGCGCATGAGGACGATCCGGAACGTGCGCTTCGCGCCGCTCTCGACATGATCGCCCGGACGGCGCGGCTCGGCGAAAGCACTCCCCACTCCGGCTCGCCTCTGTTACTCCATATCGGCATAAACACCGGTCCGGTCGTTACTGGCGGATTGGGCATCGGCACCGCGAGATCCTATTCGGTGACCGGCGACACAGTGAATACGGCGCAACGCCTGCAATCGCTGGCCGCACCGGGTGAGGTGCTGGTAGGCGAGCTCACTCACAGGCTGACCCGGCATGCCTTCTCTTACGAGTCGCTGGGCGATGTCGTGTTTCGCGGCAAGGCTGGCAGCGTTCTCGTCCATCGACTGGACGCACCGCTTGCGACGCCGCGTGCAGCGCGCGGGCTCGAGGCGCTCGGCCTCAGTGCGCCGCTAATAGGTCGTGGTGCGGAGCTCAATAGAATGCTGGCGAGCCTTGACCAGGCGTGCGGCGGCTCGGCCCAACTTGTCCGCCTCGTCGGAGAAGCCGGTATCGGGAAATCGCGGCTGGTGAAGGAGTTCGTCGCCCGCGTCGGCGACGAGGATCGTTTTCGCAACGTCGCCGTGCGGCAGGCCACGTGCTCACCGCTGGGTGAGCAATCTTTTGGCGCCTTGGGCGCTGTGGTGCGCAGCGCCGCCGGGATGATGCAAAACGACAATGGGGACGAAATGCGGGGGAAGCTCGCAGGCTTGCTTACCGATCTCGGCCTGCAGGGCGAGGAGGCGATGCGGCTGATGCCTTTGCTCTACCATGTGCTCGGCCTTGGCGACCCCGATGCCACCTTGCAGCATGTCGAACCCGAGCAGCTGCGGCGGCAAATTCTCTACGCAGTCCGCACAATCATCGAACGGCGGCTTGCGTTGTCGCCGCTGTTGATTGTCGTCGAAGACCTGCACTGGGCCGACGCCGTGTCGCTCGAGGCACTACGTTTCGTGATGGACAGGTTGGAACGTACACGGTTGATGTTGCTGGTCACGCATCGTCCGGCGCCGGACAACGACCAGCTCGACTCAAGTCGGGTCAGTCACACAGCGCTCAGGCTTCCGCCGCTCAACAGAGATGACGGACGCAGCCTGCTGGCAGCGCTTTTCGGCGAGAGCTGGGTAAACTCCGCAGGAGGGCTTCTCGACCAGATCCTCGAGCGCGCGGGCGGCAACCCCCTTTTTGTAGAGGAGATCGTTCGCGGCCTTATCGATCGCGGTGTACTGATGCGAGAGGGCCAGCGATGGCGGGCTGTGGCAGGCGAAGTCGCAACCGGCATCCCCGCCACTATCCAGGCAATGTTGCTTGCCCGCGTCGACCGGCTGCCCCAAGAGGTGCGCCGGTTGGCCCAGGAGGCCGCGGTAATCGGCCCGCGCTTCGATGCCACACTTCTGAAAACCGTGACAGCCGACCCCGCCCGGCTAGAAGCCGGCTGCGAACTGCTTTGCGATGCGGAAATCATCGAGGAAGTTGCCGGATCAGGCTCGGTCTCGTCGCAAAGCTACCGCTTTACGCAAACATTGCTGCAGGACGTGATCTACCAGAATCTGCTCCTGCAACGCCGGACCGACATCCACGGGCGGGTCGGAGCTGCCTTGGAGCAACTGTGCGGCGACAAGCCGGAACGGCTCGAGGATTTGACCGTGCTCGGTCATCATTTTGCACAGAGCGCCGAGCGGGAGAAGGGCGCGCACTACCTGCAGGCGGCGGGCGATCGCGCTCGTATAATATACGCCAACGACGACGCCCTTCGTTTCTACGAGCGAGCACTGACTGCATTGGACGCGATCGGGCAGACACCGCTCAAACTGGCAATTGCGGAGCGCATTGCCGATTTGAGCGGCCCGGCAGGCCGCCGCGAGATCGCGCACCACCACTACGAGACGGTGTTGCAGGCATACCGCGAGTCGGCCAATCGCGTCGCCTCGGCGCGAGTTTTGCGTAAGATCGGCCGGCTGCTCTGGGACGTCGGCAAGCGGGACAAGGCAGAACCTCGCTATGCTGAGGCGGCAGCGCTCCTCGATGGAGCGGATGCCCCGATCGAGCAGGCGCATCTGTGGCAAGAACGTGGCCGGCAGGCGTTCCGTAGCGGAGATCACGCTCTCGCGGCAAAATGGGCAGACGCGGCGCTGGATTGCGTACGCACTCTGACAACGGAGCATGTCTCCGAGGTAGGGCGTGATGCCACTCTTGTGACCGCCGAGGCACTCAATACCAAGGCTGTCGCGCTGGCTCGCCTTGGGCGAAACCGTGAGGCCGTGCGTCAGGTTGAGCGCAGCATTGAATTGGCCGAAGCCGCCGGTCTGCTGGGCGCGGCCTGCCGCGGCTACACCAATCTCGGCGTGCTTTACACGACCATCGATCCGGCACAGGCGATGGAGGTCTGTCGGCGCGGTCTTGAAGTGGCGCGCCGTATTGGTGATTTGGGTTTCCAGGCGCGCCTTCTCGCCAATCTGGCTGTCGCTTGTTGTACTTTCACGGATCGCTGTCCAACGGAGGGCGTGCCTGCTGCCGAGAAGGCCATCGAGATCGACCGGGCGCTCGACCAGCGCGAGCACCTGCCGGTGCCGTTGATCGTGCTTGGACAGATCCACCAGTGCAACGGCCGTCCGGACCTGGCGGTTGGGTTGTTTCACGAAGCACTGGACGTAGCCCGCGAAACGGGCGAACCCCAACTGCTGTTTCCGTGCTATGATGGTCTTGCAACGCTTAATCTCGACCTCGACAATCTGGCCGAGGCCGAACGCTACTTTTCCCTGGCGCAGGGTATATGCGCCCAGCACGGGCTCGACCCGGAAGCGCTTGTGGTGCTGCCTTTTCTCGACTAGCCGGGGTTGGAGGTTGGAAATGTCCGCGCGTAGTGACTTGGTGCCGCTTCAACCGGGCGACCGTGCGCCGAACTTGGTACTCGACGCCATTACCCAGGAAGGCAAGATCGCGCTTGACGACTTTCGCGGCCAAAAACCGGTGCTGGTCGGCCTGTTTCGAGGTCTGCATTGTGCGTTTTGCCGGCGCTATATCGCCGCCCAGGCGCGGCTTGATCCGGAGCTGCGCGAAAAGGGCGTGGAGAGCCTGACGGTGGTCAACACGCCGATCGAACGGGCACGTCTCTATTTCCGCTACCATCCGATGCCGAATCTGCTTGCGGCCTCCGACCCTGAACGTGCTTCACATCGTGCCTTTGGGCTGCCCAATCTCGAATTCACCCAAAACGAGACGAACTGGCCGTACAAGGTCTCGATGGCAGCGGCAAAGGATATGCGGGTCGACATACCCGGCGAGTTGCCCGGTCCTATGGATCCTTTGGTGGCCAGCGAATTCCTCAACAAGAAGGACCATTACGAAGTGACCGAAGCCGACGAGCAGATGATGGCAACAGGACACGGACAACTGGTCGGTCAATTCCTATTGGACCGGCAGGGGATCGTCCGCTGGAGCTTCACGGAGGTTCCAGAGGGTGGGCGATACATGTTTGGAAAGCCAAGCCCGCAGGAGCTGATGTCAGCCGTGTCCCAAGTCGCCCAATAGACTTGCGAACGAGGTAAACGGGCGGGATACTGACCAAAAGCGGAACTAATTCGTTACAAGTCTAAACACCGACAAGTTCACCGTTCATGCGAGCACGGCCTCGACTTTGGCAACGAAGTCATCGAGCGAGCGATCCCCGCGAATCTCGATGCGCGGAAGGTCAATGGGATCGCAATCGAGGTCCGCCGGCCCGTGTCTGCCGCCGAAGCCGATTCGATAGCCGCACTCCCTGGCCAGCCGGCCAAGCCGTCGGTCAGTGACAGAGAAGGGTGCCGCGAACGCCGTGGTTGGCCGACCGGTCCACCGTTCGATGAACATACGAGAGCGCAGGAGCTCGGCGGCCAAGTCAGAGCTCGACAGACCATCGATCGCGCGATGCGTCGCCAGATGGCTTCCGAAGAACGCACCTTCGCCGGCGAGGCGTCGCACCGTCCCGGCGTCCATAAGCTGCGTCGGCGGGCCGCTGTAGGCGTCCCACTGTGCACTTTCACCCACCAAGTCCGTCACCAGGAACATTTCCGCGGTCAGATCGTTCGCGCGCAAGGTCGGCCAGGCATAGTCGGCAAAGTTCTGGAAGCCGTCATCGAACGTGATGAGCACTGGGCGGCCAACGATAGGCTGACGGTTGGCGATGAACCACTCCAGCTGCTCGGACCTAATCGCGTGAAAGCCATTGGCGCGCAGCCATGCCATTTGGCTGGCGAATGCGGCGGGCGTGAGCCGAAAACGGGCGAGCGCGGCCGGACCTTCATCGGAGACGCTGTGATACATGAGGACAGGGATACGCTGTCGCCGCTCGCTACGTGCGACGTCGCGGCGCAAGGCCCGCGCCCCGCCCCAGACGATATTTCGCGCGACCCCGATTTCGACGGGTGCGCGGATTGGCACATGATCTATCATCGGTTCCGTCGCCACGTCGCCTGGTGACAGGCGGCGGAAGCGGTCTATGCGGTAAAGCTCGGTCTGGATCGATTGCTCGAGGACGAAACCGTCGGTCGCTGCCAGCGTCTCTGAGATTGCTTGCGCACCGAATGTGTTCCAGTCGAAGCCCGTCCTTTCAACATTGTCACGTAGCACGAATGCGTGTGCGCTGATGAAACTGCCGCCAGGCGCCAACGCCTCAACGAGTTTTTTGGCGATGCGCCGCAACTCGGCGAGATCATCCAGGTAGTAGAGCACTTCCGAACAGACGATCAGATCCATCTCGCCCGGCAGCGTGTCCGCAGAAAAATCCAGTACGCCGAACTCAACATTCGGCTGATCGCTGCATCGCGCGCGCGCCCGCCAGACGGCTACGGCGGAGATGTCAGTTGCGGTCAAATGGCCCACGCGCGGCGCCAGCTGCCGCGTGAAGTGGCCCTCCGCACAGGCCAGCTCAAGCGCCCGTCCGATGGGAACGGCAGGCAGAATTTCGAGCTGCCGCTCATATTTTTCCTGCTCATAAGGCGAACCGTAGTTCCAGGGATCCTCGGTCGCGAAATGGCGATTCCAGAAAGACGTGCGATCATTGTCGTGCCCATCCGCGGCCCGTGCACGGCGCGGCGCTGCAAAAGGCTCTTTAGTTTCGGCGCTCGACCGAACCAGCGCCTGCGCTTCCGCGGCCAATCCCGCGAGTTTGCCGAAGTGGCTGTCCCGATCAGACCGGCGTTCCGCTATGGACAACAATGCCTCGGCTGCAAAGATGTTTGACTTGTCGGCACCGGCGCCCTTTTGCGGTGCATGTACAGGCGATCGCCTCGCAAGTCGCGCGGCACTGTGCATAAGCCGCTCAGGGGGCACGAAATTCAGGATCAATTCAATCCAATGACGCCTTGTCACGTTCCCGAGTACGCCGAACTGCACGAGAGCCTCGATCTGGCCATCCATCATCAGATAGGCATAGATTTGATCGATTCCTTCCGGCACTTCGGTCGAGGCCGGATTTCGCGCGTCGACACGAATTCCAAGTGTGCGCGCCAGCCTGCGCGGCGCGGCAAGATCGTCGACATCGAGCAGCATTTGCTCAAGGTGATACTGGACGCGGCGAGCCGCGTCGGGATTGTCCCAGACCTTGCCGAGTTCGATGATCAACTCGGTGAGGGAGCCGCCGAACCTGTCCCACCTGGCAGCCAATTGCGCTGGCACCGACAGGCTTCCTGCCATAAGGCCATCGATGGCCACCTTGGCGATCTCACGCGCCCATTTACGTCCTGGCGGGAGCGCGCGCAGGGACTGCGGGTTGATCGAGCGCGAGCCGCAGCCGCAATCCGATGCGGCGTTCCACAACGCGAACCACGCGAGTGCTTCGGAAGCGGTGCGGCCGCTCGCCTCGATCGCTCCATTGGCGTGAGCCGATGCCGGGTGTTTGACCCTGGGATCGGCGGAAAAGCCGCGGGCGATCACGACTTCCGCATCTGCCAGCATCTGCGCCGAATTGCGGCTGAGCGCGTTGGGGCTGGCCCGATACAAAGCGAGCGGCTCGTCGACCATCAGCCAATTTCTGCCCAGACGTGCGAGGCGCTGCCACAGGTCCCAGTCCTCGCAGGTGCGCAGAGACACATCGAAACCGCCCAACTCGACAATTGTCTCCCGGTCGACCAGCAGCGCGTGAGTGCGAATGGCGCACCGGCGGGCGAATGTTTCGAAGGGCTGGATCGCGACCTCCGTTGTGATGCTCGCCGGGGTGAGTTCGCCATCGGGCATCACGCGCCGGGAACCGCAATAGGCGGCCACAGCATCGGGAGCGGATTTCAGTGCGGCCAGCATTTTCGCAAGGAAGCTGGCATCCACCCAATCGTCCGCATCCAGAAACATGAGCCAGCGGCCGCGCGCTGTCGAAATCCCGCTATTGCGCGCGTCGGCGGGGCTATGCGCACGAGACTGCAACGTCCGAAATCGGGCATCGTGCTCTACATAACCGGCGATGATCGCGGGGGTGCGGTCCGTGGAGGCGTCGTCGACGATGATCGCCTCCCAATCCACTATTTCCTGATCGAGAAGGCAATCGAGTGCGCGCGCCAGCGTTACCTCCGCGTTGTGCGCAGGAACCACGATTGAAACCAAGGGAACATCCGCCACGCCGTCTTACCCGCGCCTGGTTCGAGGTAGAACAGGATGTGTTGATCTTTCTCGGCGGAAGCCGTCACAATCGACGCCGATCAGTCCGTCGACCCATCGTCCATCACCACTATATCCAGTATCTGGCAGGTCTGCCGGCGGATGCCGGCAAGCGTTGCGCCGACGGTTTGCTCGGCATTGAACATCGGTACCACACCGCCTTGCGGTAGCATTGTCCTGGATCATCGAGCTTTCGTCTTCTTCGGCAAGAGTCGGCAAATGTCAAAACCGGATGACGGCATCGGCTGGCAGCACTGCCCTGTCAAGATAAGGGCGAATTAGAGGCGGGCAAAAAAGACTTGAAGACAGGCCGAATGGCAAGCGCGCATGCCCGACGGCTTAGAGCTGAGGCCGATGCGCCGGGCATTTCCTTTCGCGCAATTGATCTGCAAAAAGATGATCGCGGGCGAAGACGCGAGCGCAAGCTGATCCGGATCGAGCCGCATGTCGAAATCTACCCGAATGGGACGTACGAACTGACTTAAGCCGAGAAGATTCCGGCTTGCGGGTCGGCAATTTTGCTGGCAAGTTTATCAGTTGCTAAATTAGCGCTGTGAAAATGTTCAAAAGGAGGGGCATGGGATGGCCAAGGAATCTTCGAGTACCGCTTCTTCGGCAAATAAAGCGGACGCAAATCTGATAAGTAATGCAGAAGGAAGCGGGCTGACCTTCATGGCGGGCCAGGCTCGCGAGAGCGGGGCCCCCGGCGACGCTGTAGGTGTCGACAAGATACGTGATCTGCTGTTCGGCAACCAGATGCAGGACTATGACCGCCGCTTTTCCAAGCTTGAAGAACGGGTCTTGCAGCGCTTCAAGGATGTCGAATCCGAGGCCAAGCGCAATCTTGAAATGTACGAGTCAAATGCAAAGAAGCAGGTCGACTCGCTTGCGGCGCAATTGCGGAACGAAAAAGACGCGCGAGCCGACGCCGACAAGGAGATTGATCGGAATCTTCGGGAGCAAAATCAGGCGCTCGAAAAGCAGGTGCGCGCGTTGTCGGATCAGTTGAGCGAGCTTGAGCGGGAAGTTGCGGACCGGATAAATCGAAACGATCATTTGTTGCGTGAGGAAATCAAGCAAAAGAATGAAAGCATTCAGATGCTGATGGAGAAAATGTTTTCCGATCTTGGCAATGTCAAGACCGACCGAAATCTTTTGGCTGGCCTGTTTGTCGAGGTTGCAAAATGTCTAAATCAGGATCCCGCAGGCAGCAAGAACAACTCGGAGCGTACGTGGAAAGTGAGTTGATCGGAACTTGACGTCGACTGTCGACCCAATCAGCCTTCCTCAACGAGCAGCTTCGAACGATACAGAGATTGATCGCGAGGCTCTGGCTCGCCTTTTGATCGAAATTGCCCGGAACGTTGATCCGGACTATCGTGCGCGTCTCGACGGAATCCCAACCGCCGATCCTCGCATGGAAACGCTGCGCCAGCTGCTGGTCGGCCGCGAAATTTCGGAGCTTTCGCGAGTTACGCACCTGCTCGACGAACCCGAGCAGCTTGCGGCTGCAGTGGGGAGCGTTCTCCCCAGTGCAGCCGCACGTGTGCCTCATGCGCAACTCGGAGAGGCCCTTGCGCCAGCTGTCGAGAGGGCCGTGCAACGGTCCATCCAGAAGAGCCCGCGTACGCTTACGGATATATTGTATCCGGTGTTTCTGCCGGCTATTCGCAAGTCGATCGGCGAAAAGATCGACCAAACCTTTCAATCGCTGAATGAAACTTTAAGACATATTTTTACCTGGCATGGGCTCAAGTGGAGACTTGAAGCCTGGAGAACGGGAGCAAGCTTCTCAGAAGTTGTTCTTAAGCATTCTCTTGTCTATCGTGTGGAACATGTCTTTCTCATCAATCGCAATTCCGGTCTTTTGATAGCGCATGTAACTGCTGATAATGCAACTAGCGAAGATCCTCAACTCATTTCTTCTATGCTTAGTGCAATTCAAGATTTTGTAAAGGACTCATTTAACGAGAAAGAACAGAGCGGCCTGGACACTATCCGTTTCGGGGAGCTTCGTCTCTGGTCGGAAGTTGGACCGTTTGCGACCTTGGTTGCGGTGATCCGGGGAAATCCGCCGGAGGAATTACATGAAATAATTCGCGATGTATTGCTTCGCATCCATGATGAATGCTCACAGGCTCTAGAGCAGTTTGACGGCGACAGTTCGCAGTTGGCCGGCGTAGAGACGCAGTTGCAGACCTGCGTTGAACTGAAGCAGGAGGAATCAAACCAGGGATTTCCGTGGCTGGTAGTGGCTGCAGTCCTGCTGGTTTTGATTCCCGCAGGCGGTTGGTTCTTTCTTTCCTGGCAATCCGGGCAGCGCTGGCAGGCCTATGTGTCGCGACTGGGGACCCAGCAGGGCATCATCGTTGCCGAACAAAAGGTGCGCGATGGCCAATTCTATATTGCCGGCTTGAGAGACCCGCTTGCCGCCGACCCGCAGTCGCTGTTGGCCGGAACGCAGGTCGATCCCGCCCGCGTTCATTCACGCTGGCAATTCTATCAGAGTCTTGATCCGGAGTTCGTGTTAAAGCGGCTAACGGCGTCGCTGGTTCCGCCGGATTCAGTACGACTTTCGATCGTCAATGATCGCATCGTTGCCGAGGGTGAGGCTCCCGACACCTGGATAGATCGGGCGCGCGCAGCGGCCCAACAACTTTCGGCAGGCGGACCGGAATTCGATATCTCCAGGGTTCGTGATGTGAGCCCCGAAGCACGCGCGGCGGAGCGCTGGCAGGCCTATGTGTCGCGACTGGGGAGCCAGCAGGGCATCATCGTTGCCGAACAAAAGGTGCGCGATGGCCAATTCTATATTTCTGGCCTGAGAGACCCGCTTGCCGCCGACCCGCAGGCTCTGCTGTCCGGAACGGAG
This sequence comes from Mesorhizobium sp., assembly GCF_005063415.1. GTDB lineage: Bacteria > Pseudomonadota > Alphaproteobacteria > Rhizobiales > Rhizobiaceae > Mesorhizobium. The sequence goes on along the minus strand of NZ_SUEG01000008.1, from coordinate 19,779 downwards.
GTCGATCCCGCCCGCGTTCATTCGCAGTGGCAATTCTATCAGAGCCTTGATCCGGAGTTCGTGTTGAAGCGGCTAACGGCGTCGCTGGTTCCGCCGGATTCAGTACGACTTTCGATCGTCAATCATCGCATCGTTGCCGAGGGTGAGGCTCCCGACACCTGGATAGATCGCGCACGCGCAGCGGCCCGACAGCTTTCGGCAGGCGGACCGGAATTCGACATCTCCAGAGTTCGTGATGTGAGCCCCGAAGCACGCGCGACGAAGCACTGGCAGACTTATGTGTCTCGACTGGAGGCCCAACCGGGAATCATCGTCGCCCAACAAACGGCGAGGGGCGGATATTTCTATATTTCCGGCCTGAGAGACCCGCTTGCCGCCGACCCGCAGGCTCTGCTGTCCGGAACGGAGGTCGATCCCGCCCGCGTTCATTCGCAGTGGCAATTCTATCAGAGCCTCGATCCGAAGTTCGTGTTGAAGCGGCTGATGGTGTCGCTGGTTCCGCCGGATTCAGTACGACTTTCGATCGTCGAGGATCGCATCGTTGCCGAGGGTGAGGCTCCCGACACCTGGATAGATCGCGCACGCGCAGCGGCCCGACAGCTTTCGGCAGGCGGACCGGAATTCGACATCTCCAGAGTTCGTGATGTGAGCCCCGAAGCACGCGCGGCGGAGCACTGGCAGACTTATGTGTCGCGACTGGAGGCCCAAGCGGGAATCATCGTCGCCCAACAAACGGCGAGGGGCGGACATTTCTATATTTCCGGCCTGAGAGACCCGCAGGCCGCCGACCCGCAGGCTCTGCTGTCCGGAACAGGCGTTGATCCTGCTCGCGTTCATTCGCAGTGGCAATTCTATCAGAGCCTTGATCCGAAGTTCGTGCTGAAGCGGCTGGTGGCGTCTCTGGCTCCGCCGAAATCGGTTCGGCTTACGATCATCAAGGATCGCATCGTTGCCCAGGGTGAGGCTCCTGCCGCCTGGATAGATCGGGCGCGGCTCGCCGCCCAACAGCTGTCCGCGGACGGACTCTCTCTAGAAATCTCCGAGTTGCGTGAGTTGACCCCTCCGGAACTCACTCATTTGAGGGAGGCTATTCAAGCGGTCGACATTTTCTTCGATTCTGGCAAGGCTGTACCGGGACCAGAGCAACTGCCGGTTCTCGACAAATTGGCGAATCAGTTGAAGCAATTGGCCAAGGACGCCCGCAAGGCAGGCGTAACAGCACAGTTCATGTTGACCGGCCATTCGGACGAGACGGGCCGTGAAACGGCCAAATTGTCGATCAGCGCCGCGCGCGCGGAAACAGTTCGTGCGCTTCTCAAGAAGCGCGGCGTCGATCCGGAATTGCTCTTGGTTCGCGGCGCGGGCACCTTTGAGCCAGCGGAGATTGAAAATAGCCGAACTGGGAACTCCGCCAACCGCAGAGTTTCGGTTACGGTAAACTTCCACTAGGGCGGAGCCCAGGAAATTGCAAAAGAAGATCTGCATGTTGGGCGGGTTCGCTGTCGGAAAGACGAGTCTGGTTCGCAGGTTTGTGCAAAGCATCTTTTCAGAAACCTACTTGACCACGGTGGGAGTGAAAATCGACAAGAAGAGTGTCGCATTCCCGGACAAAACCGTGGATCTGATTTTGTGGGATTTGGCCGGCGAAGACGATATCGGCTCATTCCGCGTCAGCTATGTGCGAGGTGCGAGCGGGCTCGTGCTTGTCGTCGATGGAACACGCGCTGCTACTCTTGCCGTGGCGCTCACGTTGCGCGAGCGGGCCGAGGCGGAATTCGGCGCTATGCCGTTTGTATTGCTGTTCAACAAATCCGATCTGGCCGATCGGTGGGCAATATCGGATAGTGAAATCAACGAACTGAGGCAACGTGGATGGCAAATCTATCTAACAAGTGCGCTTTCGGGTGAACATGTTGATGATGCGTTTCGTCAGCTTGCTTCGATGGTTAGCAAATAGACCATGCATGAATTGCCACGAGAAGTCAGAAGCTGGATTTACGATTTCTTCGACAACGAGCACTCCGTCGCATATCTGAAAATCGACGCCGAGCTTTGCATAGCTGCGAAGGGCGGTAACGTTGAACATTACGGGCTCTCATCAGTTCGCATAGGTAAGCCTGTTGCCGAGCAGCTTGAATTCATGGAAGGTTTGCTGCCTTGCCCGGAGCTTCCATATCATATGGCCATGGTCGAACTGCCCAGCGGGCGTGTCGCGGACCTCCATCTTTTTGCTGACAATGCCTACGTGTGGCTGCTCTTTCTTGACGCCACTGCCGAACGCGACAATAGGCAGCGACTTCAACAGAAGGCTTATGAAATGACGCTCCTGCAAGAGAGGGAGCGTCAACTCAACGAGAAATTACAATCGATGAACGAGGCGTTGAGGGCGAGCCAAGAGGGATTGTCGCGTGAATACCAGCGCGCCGAAGCCCTGCTCCTCAACATTCTTCCGGCGTCTATCGCGGAGCGGCTAAAAGCGCACGAAGAAATTGCAGACAACTACGCAGAGGTGAGTGTGCTTTTTGCCGACATCGTCGGTTTTACGGAAAGAGCGCGGAACGTCGGAGCCGTGACGACGCTCGCTATTTTAAATTACTTCTTCAAGGCGGCGGATCTGCTCTCGGAGCGATACGGCTGCGAAAAGATCAAGACAATCGGCGATTGTGTTATGGTGGTCGCTGGCCTGCCCGCCGCGCGATCCGATCATGCGGAAGCCCTTGCGCACTATGCACTTGAACTGCGGAAGGCGGTTAAGCTCGAACGCTTCGCAGGAGAACCGATAAGACTCAGAATTGGAATTCACTCAGGACCAATCGTGGCGGGCGTCATAGGCAAAAGGCGGTTTGCCTATGACCTATGGGGCGACACCGTTAATCTCGCCGCACGTATCCAAACGTCCGCGGAGCCCGATGAAATCCGTATTTCGGATGCAACTCATCAACTGCTTGGACCAAATTTTGCTTGCGACCCACTCGCGGAAACGGAATTGCGTGGTACAGGTCGTGTGCGAATGTGGCGGCTCCCAGCCTGATTTGCCGCATGGCAGTGCCGATCCTGGAGCGCATTGCATCTCAAGCAACATCATGGTTTCGAATGTCCGCAGCGGTGCGCGAAGCAGTCGGGCGACCGCCACAGGTCTGTCCCGGGTCAAATCAGGGCATCGGATCCTGGAGATTAACGTCATGCCCAGTTCATAGAACGGCCGGAGGCCTGGGCCGAGGTCGGAATGCCCTGCCCCGGCGGCTAAATAAACACCGCCAAGTACCTGGCGCAAGGTCTAGCTCGGAACGATGACGTCTTGCACCACAACATCGGTTTCTCCAAGGTAGGAACAACGGCGGACATAGATGTCGTTGCTTGCCGATTTGACCGGAAGGTTACAGCACGATGCCACTCATGATTCGACGATTGGAAGCCAGGAATCTGGTGCGCCCGGCACGACGTCTCCGACATCTGATTGCGATGTTTGTCCTGATTGCCAGGCCGCTCGTCTTCGGTATCGCCCTCTTGTTGGCTGGTCCGGCACAGGCGCAGGCGCCGGCGACGGTCCCGCCTGAAAGGGTCAAACAGCTATTCGAGCTTCTCGACGATCCGTCAGTGAAGGCCTGGGTGGCCGAACAGCGAAATCAGGACGCCGGGTCAACGGGAGCGCCTGCCGAGGCAGGAGCTTCGCCGGCCGACGCATCGTCCGGTGCCGTGGCCGCACCCGGCCAGATGAATACGATGGCATCCTCGACGCTCGATCGGATCAGGCATCATATCGAAAGAATCGTGCGAACTTTGCCCTTGCTGCCAGGCCAGTTCGCGCGCGTTCGGGCAGAGACGATGGAGGATATGTCCAGCAAGGGGTCTGCGGGCGTATTTGTGCTGATTGCGATGTTCATCGCTGCCGGCCTGGCACTCACTTGGGCAACGTACAAGTTCACCCGTCCATTTCGTCTTTGGATTATCGCTCAACCGAAGGATACGCCCGTTGGGCGAGCCAAGAAGATTGGGGGGCGCGCGCTTTATTCCAGCATGCTGATCGTCTCTTTCGCACTGGGCAGCGCCGGCGCGTTCATGTTGTTCGACTGGCCAATGCTTATCCGCGAGATTGTACTGACATTTCTGATGGCGGCGGTCGTTACATGGGGTGTGCGCATGTACGTCATGGCCATGCTCGTCCCTTCCTTCATGAACGTCGAGAACGCTGTCGAGGTTCGTGCTTTGCCGATCACCAACGAAGCGGCTGACCATTGGTCCTATTGGCTACCTCGGATCGTCGGCGTCTTCGCCTTCTTCGGCGCCGCGTTTATTCTCTTGCCAGGTCTCGGCATCGATCAGGACGGAATGATGGTCCTGTCACTGGGCGCCGATTTCGTGCTGCTGTTGCTCCTGCTGCTCGCCATTTGGCGTCGGCCAAGAACGCAGCGAGACGGTGCGCGCCACATCGGTCACACGGAAGCGACATGGCTATTGACTGCTTATTTCGTCGTCCTGTTCCTGCAGCGCATCGCCGGCCTGTATACATACTTCTGGTTTACCTTCGCCGCATTCTTCCTGCCTTTGGCAATCGTGATGACGCAGCGCGGGGTTAATTTCGTTCTGCGGCCAGGTTCGGAAGATGTCGGCCGGCCTACGATCCCGGCGGTGACGATCGCTGTCATCGATCGCGGAATCCGAATGATTTATATCCTGGTGGCGGCTTACTTTCTCGCACGTGTCTGGGGTCTGGACATGCAATCCATGCGGGACAGCGATACGACGACGACGTTCATATTGCGCGGCTTGATCAATGTCGTGGTCATTGCCCTCGCAGCCGATTTCGGCTGGTCGATTATCAAAGCTTTGATCGAACGAAAGCTGGGCATCGAAATACCGCACCCTGTGATCAGCGACGAGGAGGTCCCGATCCTCGATCCGCAGCAGGCGCGGCTGCACACGCTCTTGCCGATCCTCCAGAACATTCTGCTCGCATCGATCATCGTGATGGCGGTACTTATGATGCTCGCCTCGCTGGGTATCCAGATCGGCCCATTGATCGCCGGCGCCGGCGTCGTCGGCGTCGCAGTGGGCTTTGGGGCACAAACCATCGTCAAGGACGTCATTTCAGGCGTGTTTTTTCTGCTCGATGATGCGTTTCGTGTTGGCGAATACATTTCGTCGGGCAATTACAAGGGTACTGTGGAAAGCTTTTCGCTGCGCTCGGTGAAGCTGCGCCACCATCGTGGTCCGCTGTTCACGGTACCTTTCGGTGAACTCGGGGCAGTCCAGAACCAGAGCCGTGACTGGGTCATCGACAAATTCAACATCACCGTTGGCTATGACACCGATATCGACTTCGCTCGCAAGCTGATCAAGCGGATCGGCCTCGAACTGGCGGAAGATCCCGAGTTCAAACACTGGGTGCTCGACCCGATCAAGATGCAGGGCGTACAGGAGTTCGGCGAGTACGGCATCGTATTGAGGGTCAAGGCTACAACCAGACCGGGAGGCGCCTTCGGTATGAAACGCAAATTCTATGTACGCCTCCGCCAAGTCTTCAAGGAGCAGGGCATCGAACTCCCATTTCCGACCGTCCAGGTCCAGGGGCTACAGAACCCACATGGGGCAGAGAATGCGCCGTTGGAGATCACACCCGAGTTGAAAATGGCCGTCGCGCAGTCGCACACTATTCGACGCAGGAAAAAAGCTAGCACAACGGAGTAGAAAAACTGTGACACCTGCCGGTCACAACGCGACTTTCCGCGCATCGCCCGTGGCAGGGATACTCTTTTATCTTCTACCGTTTAAGACGAAAAAGCACCGTCACGAGCCTCACCGACCCTGACGGTACCTTGAAAAATTCGGCCGGCAGTATGCCGGAGTCCGTTAGACGTGGCGTTGGCGTCAACCTCTACATGCCGATAGATGCCGAACGCCAACGAACGGATCTATTTCAATGCTTTGTGGCGAGGCAGTTCCCAAAAAAGACCGTCGCGAGGCTGCCTACAACCAGAGTCGGTCGCGAGTTTTATGTCGGGCTGCGTAGTTGATACAGCGGTACGCTCGAGACAGCGCCATCGGCTACCTGCCGCGCGTCAGTCGCGCGATATGGACAGCCCCGCGAGAAGCGGAGCGTACGCGGCGAGCCTGCGGGATACGAACTCCGTGAAGAGCTGCACGCGCTTCGTCTTGCGTGTCTCCCCCTGTGTGAGAAGCCAGAGCGTTCCGTACATGTGCAGGTCGGTGCCCGGCACCCTCACCAGTAGGAGGTCGGCATCTCCGACGAAGCACGGCAGTGTCGTCATCCCGAGCCCTTGCCGTACTGCAACGATCTGCGCCTCGCCGTCCGTGGTCCTGAACGGAACCCCCGTGGTACGAACCTCACCCTCGCTGGCCCAATCCGGAATTCCATGAATGCTTATGACGATCCACCGGATGGGATCGGGCGCACCCGCACGCCACGCGGCTAGTCGATCGCGAGACATGTAGACCCCGCCGAACAGCTCCGGTCCCTTCAGGCCGTGAAGATTGAGCGGCAGGGTTTTGCGGTCGTAGACGACGCGGATCGCTACGTCGGCCTCTCGGTTGGTCAGATTTGCCAGCTCGCCGGACGACAAGATTTCCATCTCGATGTCCGGATGCAGACGCGCGAAATCGGCGAAGTCCGGCATGAGCAGGTGTGTCGCGAGGGTCGGAGCCAACGTCACCCGCAGAAGCCCGCGCACGCTCTGGTCGCGCCCGAAGACGCGCGTCTCCAGCTGGTGCGACGACGCTTCCATCTGGTTCGCGAGCTCGAGGACCTCCTCGCCCGCAGCCGTCAGGCGGTAGCCCGAAGGCAGCTTTTCGAACATCTGCGCCCCGAGGCGTTCCTCGAGCTGTGCGATGCGTCGCAGCACGGTCGAGTGATTCACTCCGAGGCGCTCGGCGGCGGCCCGCACTGAGCCTCTGCGCGCGACGGCAAGAAAGTAGCGAACGTCATCCCAGTCGATCATGGTGCAATCCCGCACCGCGCGGTGCGCCTTCCAAAGCCGTATCTAACACATCGAACAGCAGTACGGGCGGTCATCATCGCCTATGTCGACGAGCGCGGCGGCCCAATTCCGAACGGCGGACACCGATCGTCGCGGCTGGCGTCCAGCCGGATCGATTTTGCACCATCGATGTGCGTGCTTCCGCACTCAACAACTGACGCCGGCGGCCCCATTTCGAGGCTCTCGGAGGCAGATGCTGTCCCGACAACACGAAAGGAGAAGTCATGGGAAAGCTTGAGGGTAAGGTTGCAGTCGTCACGGGTGGATCGAGCGGCATGGCGCTGGCGAGCGCCAGGCGGTTCGTTGAAGAAGGCGCCTATGTTTTCATCACAGGCCGGAGACAGGAGGCGCTGGACGAGGCCGTCAAGCTGATCGGCCGGAACGTGACCGGCGTGCGCGGCGACGCGGCCAATCTCGACGACCTCGACCGCCTGTTCGATACAGTCAAGCGGGAAAAGGGCAGGATCGACGTCCTGTACGCGAGCGCCGGCACAGGCGAAGCCGTCCCACTGGGCGAGATTACCGAACAGCACTTCGATGCGACCTTCGGCCTGAATACGCGCGGCACGCTGTTTACGGTTCAGAAGGCGTTGCCGCTGTTCAACGACGGCGGATCGATCTTCATGACCGGGTCAGTTGCTTCGATCAAAGGTTTTCCGGGTTACAGCGTGTATGCGGCGAGCAAGGCGGCGCTGCACGCATTCGCACGCGGGTGGCTCAACGAACTCAAGGGCAGGAATATCCGGGTGAACGTGCTGCACCCGGGGCCGATCGCCACACCGATGCAGGACCAAGTTCTCACTGAAGAAGCGAAGCAGATGTTCGAATCCCTGATCCCGCGGGGAAAGATGGGGCGTCCTGAGGAAATTGCGGCGGCCGCGGTATTCCTTGCTTCAGACGATTCGAGCTTCGTGAATGGGGTGGAATTGTCTGTCGACGGCGGCTTCTCGGCCATCTGAAATCGCGTCTCATTCACCGCAGGACCTCTACGCGGTCGCCACAGCGGACCGGATAACCCAGCGCCCTTGAAAGCCGCGAACCAATCTCAAAACAAATCGGAGAAGATTATGAGCTACGCAATTGTAGGATTCGGTAAGATAGGCCAGGCCCTCGCCCACGCCTTCGCCCGTAAAAACATCGACGTGACCGTCGCAAGCCGCCGGCCGCCCGAGGCGTTGGCGCCGCAGGCTCGGGCGATTGGACCCACGGTCGTCGCCAAGTCGCTGCGGGATGCACTCGAGGCCGACACGATCATCCTGGCGGTCCCGTTCGGGGAGCATCGCGAGGTTGCGAAAGCCCTGCCGAGCTGGAAAGGCAAGATGGTCATCGACGCTATGAATCTCTTTCCGGTCCCTGAAGAGCTGGACGGTCTCCCGGCCTCTGCCGTCGTCGCGAAGGCGTTCACCGGCGCCAAGTTCGTGAAAGGGTTCAATCACCTGATTGCGGCCACCCTGGCTGCCGATCCGATCGTCGAGGGCAGCCACCGGGTCGTCTTTCTGTCGAGCGACGACGAGGACGCGACCGCTCCCGTGGCGGCCTTGGCCAAACAACTCGGGTTCGCACCCGTCAAGCTGGGAAAGCTCAACGAGGGTGGCGCGCTGGTGCACGCACGCGGCCGCACTTGGGGCCAGCTCATCTTCCAGGACCTGTTCAAGAAGGAGCAGTGACCGATGTATGACCATGTGATTTGGCCCGAGCGATATGATCCGAAAACGTCGGCCATCTACGCACTCAATGACATTGACGTGAAGGCGCCGCCTGAAGTGGTCTGGAAGCTGCTCGTTGATGCCGAGAATTGGTCGAGCTACTTTCCCGCCGAAGATCAGGTCAAGATCCTGACCGGCAAGCCGGAACTGGCGCTTGAAACCAGATACAGCCGGGTGACGGTTGGCTTTCCGATGAGTCTGGTCGTGACGGAGTGTGAACCCTTCCGCAGGCTCGCGTGGACGACGACAGTCGACGGCGATGAGACCGGCTCGAGCGCGTACCACGGCTGGGTCATCACTCCTACGGTCGATGGCTGCCATGTGCTGACCGAAGAAACGCAGCAGGGCCCTTGGTTCCTTGAGGAACTCGGGCGCAAGCATCCCGGTGCCCTCTACCGCTATCACCAGGAATGGGTCGAAAGCCTCGCCCGCGCTGCGGAGGCGGAAGTGGTAAGCAAGGCAAGTTGATGCGCTTGTCTTGAGGCCTGGCCCGTTGCTTGGGCCGCAACGCTTTCGACCGAACAGTACTGGGCCTGCCTTCGTCCGAATATTGTCGGTACTCAACAGACGACGGGCGCTTCCAGCCTGGATCGGCGGATGATCACCCATCTACCATTGGAGATAAATGATATGAATATTGAACTCAGGGGCCGCAAGGCGATTGTCACCGGATCCACCGCCGGTATCGGCCGCGCGACGGCGGAGGGGTTGGCCCGTGCCGGTGCATCGGTCGTCGTCAACGGCCGTGGGAATACCCGGGTCGACGAGGCGGTGCGGCAGATGCGGCAGGCCTTTCCCGGAAGCGACATCTCGGGCATCGCCGCCGATCTTGCGACAGCGGAGGGTGCCGAGGCCTTGATCGCGCAGGCGCCGGACGCCGATATCCTTGTGAACAATGTTGGTACGGCTCACATCCGGAGCTACAATGGCGTCGAGGACATCGCGAAGATCCCCGACGAGGACTGGCTTGGCCTCTTCCAGTTGAACGTAATGAGTGGCGTGCGCGTGACCCGTCATTACCTGCCGCGGATGGTGGCAAAAGGCTGGGGCCGCGTCGTGTTTGTAAGCAGCGAGTCCGCAGTCAACATCCCCAAGGAAATGCTCGACTACGGCATGACCAAGACCGCTCAACTCGCGGTGTCGCGCGGGCTCGCCGAGGCGGTCGCGGGCACGGGTGTCACAATCAACGCCGTCCTGCCGGGACCTACCCGCTCTGAGATCCTGGGCGACTTCATGGCGAAGCAGGCTGGCGCAAACGGAATCACTCAGCAGGAGGCCGAACAGGGCTTCTTGAAGGCGATGCGTCCGACCACCCTCATCCAACGCTTCGCGACCACCGATGAGGTGGCCAACATGATCATCTACGCATGCTCGGAGCAGGCTTCGGCGACAACCGGCGCGGCTCTGCGGGTGGATGGCGGCGTGGTCCGTTTCGTCGCCTGATTAAGGGGCAGAATGGACCGCGAGTGGATTGCCGAGACAAGGAAGACGGTATCAGCCGACGCGCTCGACTCGATCTTCCGTCTGCCCGGACCTATCTGGGGTGGAATTTAGCCAATGTCGTTTGCGGGACTCGTTCTCTCGGAGCGGGGTTCGGTGACTAAGCTAACCAGCAGACGGACGGACTATCGGCAACTATCGACGGGAGCAGTTCGCCGAGAGTCTTCCGTGCCATGCTCAGGGGTCGACAGTACTCCCCTTCATTCCCACTCGATTATTTTTTCTACTCTAAGAACTTGATTTTATTGCGGAAAATTTCTATTTCCGCGCCGAGCACCGCGAATGAGGCCGTCAAAAAGTTAGCCTATTGATTTTACTGGGTTTTTAGCAACGGCCGGACAGAAAAAATTCTGTGAACTATCGACACCTATCGGCCATTTCGCGGACAGCCATGAACGGTGAAGGTCGAATCCAAGCCTCCGACAAAGTACCGTCGTAACTGACTAAATCAATACGACCATTTCGACCTTGGATCGATGGATCACGGGCATTGGGTCATGAACCCCCTGGGTTTCGAGGGAGGCAACCAACTTCGCCAAGTTCTTCAAGCGCGAGACGGATTACCCCCATCGGCTTTCGCCGGCAATACAAGGGCTACTTATGGCCAACTTTCGGTGGCCAATATTGAAGGCGGCTCTGTCGCTGTGGCGGCTATTTTTTCGCTAGCAATTCGTCCAGGACCCCGTTCAGCGTGACCAGTGGCGTACCGGTGGCGGGAAGCTGGTGGACGCTAGTGCCATCGATGTAGAGCAGCGTCGGGTATGAAGATACTCGCAGGGTGCGGGTCAAGGCGAAGTCCGCTTCAGCCTGAGCTTGTGCTGTGCCATCGGTAATGGACTGCAATACCTTGTCCTTATCGAGGCCATTTGCGGACGCTATGGCAGCGATGGTGCTCGGCTCGGAGAGGCTGAGGCCATGAGTGTAGAATGCGGCCTGCAGCTGCTTGGCCCAATGGACGGCGCGATCGGGAGCCTGTGCCCGCAGGGCGGCCATGGCGGCTCCGGCAGCACCTGAATCCATTTCGAAGGAGCCTTGTTCGACGATCGTCCTGAAGTCCGGGCCGAATTCAGCGCCGGTTAGACGGATAATCCTCTCAGTGGCTTCCGGAACGTGGGTCAAATGGGAGATGGGAACAATCCGACTCCCTGTGAAAAGACCACCCGAAATGGCGGAGAACTTTACGCGATCCCGGTTTGATCGTTCAAACTCGCTTATGCGTTGGGAAAAGCCCCAGCACCAGCCGCAGTATGCGTCGAAAACGTAAACTACGGACTTTTCTTTGAAGGGATACATATCGGTTTCCGCTAAGTCGTTGAATTGAGATTGGCGTGAGGCCATCGCGGAACAGTGCCGAGGCTTTCTTTTCCGATTTGGCGCGTCGGGATTTATTCGGTCTGGCTGCACGCTGGCATTCGCCAACGTTCGTCCTGCCATGCACTGGTGACCGCAATCCGAGAGCAGCTGTCCGACCTGGTGCTCGGGCAGCTTGCGCGTGACCTCCGCCTTAGGCTTCTTTGCCGCCCTCGGACCTTTTCAGGCTCGCTAGAGCGTCTGCTTCAGCCACTGCTCGACGCCAAGCGGACGCAGACCTAGCAAAGCTTGTGCGCTGGTGTCTTCCGCGATGACACTGTTGGGTGCCTGCCATAAGGCGTCATAGAGCGCGACGACGCCGCCGGCCGCGTCGCCATACATCGGTTCGATGCGTTGGCCGAGTTCTTGCGGCGTCATCGCCTCGAAGCTGACGGCACGACCGAAATATTCGGCAAAACCAGCGGCCAAGTCTTTGCCAAGCAAACCGGGGACGTGACCAAGCCCCACCACTCCAGAGACTTTGTGGTCCGTCAGGAGACGCTCGATGACCTCGGCCACGTCGAGGTGGGAGCTCCACGACACGCTGAAATCGTCGCGGATGGGATAGCGCAGCACGCCGTCCGATCGCACCGCATCAATCACGAATGGCAGCAAGAGGTTCTCGAGATAAAGCCGCGGCGCCACGATTGCATGTGAAACGCCGGACTCGCGAATGCCGTGCACCAGCGTCATGACGGCGCTCCCTCTGGTGCCAGGCAGATCGATGGGCGCCCCGCTGGACAACACGACAACACGCGCTGGCTTTGCCTCGTTGACGGCGGCTACGATGTTTTGGGCAAACTGGACTCGCTGCGGTTCAGCGGCCACCGGGAGATGCACGAACACTCCTTCGGCGCCGCGATAGGCCGCGACCAAAGAATTCACCGACGCATAATCCACGGCGACGGCAGAGCCATCGCTGACGTTTGCAGTGTTGCGAACGAGCGCAATGGGCTTTTTGCCGGTCGCGAGTAGGCGGGCATGAAGGGGCCTGCCCTGCGCGCCAGTGGCGGCATGAATAGCATAAGACACGTTGTTCTCCTTGACAAAATAGGCTTGGCATGCCCATTAGTGCAGCACGTGCATCAGTTACGTCAAATGCACTAATAGAAGAAAACGCTATGGGCGAAAAAAGACTGCCAGAGTGTGGCGTCGCGAGATTCCTGCTCGTGCTGGATGGGCCGTGGGCGACTCTGATCATTCGCGAATTGCTTGACGGCCCTCGGCGTTTTACCGAGCTTCGCGTCGCATTAGAGGGCATCAGTGCCCATACACTGACCCACCGCCTGCGCCGATTTGAACTCTTTGGTCTGGTGACGCGCACCGCCTATGCGGAGACACCGCCGCGGGTGGTCTATCAACTGACGCCGCTAGGAATGTCCCTGCAAGACATTCTCCTTTCGATGAAGGATTGGGGAGATTCGCTTCCCGACGATGTGCTCGACCGCGTCCAGTCGGAGGAAGCCGCATAGCGAGAAGGTCAAGACCCGCGGAGCGCAAGTTCGAAAGCCGACGTCGGAAGCGGAAGCGCATCCGCCGAGACGATCCCGCGGCCGGTCGAAGGCATCGCGGAACTAGCCATAGTCGAAGGCGCTCGACAAGGAATGCTGGTCGCGACCGCCCCACACCAGGCACAGCCGGATTTGATACAAATCCTCGGAACGTGACCTCTGCAGTCCGAGGGTTTGTATCATTGGAGCCGACGCTAATGCCGGCTGATCCCAATCATCGCAAATTGAGAAGTATCGGCTACTTTTGCCGTGCTGGTATTACCTACAGCGCGATATCCTATCCTACTTTACTCCACAGCACGCCCCGTCACTCCCACTCGATGGTGCCCGGCGGCTTTGAGGTCACGTCGTAGACGACGCGGTTGATGCCGCGCACCTCATTGATGATGCGGGTGGCGGCGGCGCCCAGGAATGCCATGTCGTAATGGTAGAAGTCTGCCGTCATGCCGTCGACCGAGGTGACGGCACGCAATGCGCAGACGAATTCGTAGGTGCGGCCGTCGCCCATGACGCCGACGGTCTGCACCGGCAGCAGCACGGCGAAGGCCTGCCAGATGGCGTCGTAGAGGCCGGCCTTGCGGATCTCGTCGAGATAGATGGCGTCGGCCTCGCGCAGGATCTCCAGCTTTTCGCGGGTGATGCCGCCCGGGCAGCGGATGGCGAGACCGGGACCGGGGAACGGATGCCGACCAATGAAGCTGTCGGGCAGGCCGAGCTCCTTGCCGAGCGCCCTCACCTCGTCCTTGAACAATTCGCGCAGCGGCTCGACCAGCTGCATGTTCATGCGCTCGGGCAAGCCGCCGACATTGTGGTGCGACTTGATGGTCACCGACGGTCCGCCGCTGAAAGAGACGCTTTCGATGACGTCGGGATAGAGCGTGCCTTGCGCCAGGAAATCGGCGCCGCCGAGCTTCTCGGCCTCCTCCTCGAACACTTCGATGAACAGCCGGCCGATGGTCTTGCGCTTCTTCTCGGGGTCCGACTCGCCCTCGAGCGCGCCGATAAAACGGTCCGAAGCGTCGACCAGGATCAGCGGCAGATTGTAATGCTGGCGAAACATCTCCACCACGCCGGCCGCCTCGTCCTTGCGCATCAGCCCGTGGTCGACGAGGATGCAGGTGAGCTGGTCGCCGACCGCCTCGTGGATCAGCAGGGCCGCGACCGAGGAATCGACGCCGCCCGACAGCGCGCAGATCACCTTGCCCTTGCCGACCTGTTTGCGGATCGTCTCGACCGCGTGCTCGCGATAGGCGCGCATCGTCCAGTCGCCTTCGATGCCGGCGATGTTGTGGACGAAGTTGCGGAGCAGCCTGGCGCCGTCCGGCGTATGCACCACTTCGGGGTGGAACATGAGGCCGTACATCTTGCGCTCGACATCGCCGAAGATGGCGAAGGGCGAGCCCTCCGATTTTCCGAGCACCTCGAACCCCTTCGGCAGGGTGATGACGCGGTCGCCATGGCTCATCCACACCTGGTGGCGCTGGCCGGGCGCCCACAGGCCCTCGAACAGCGGGCTGTCCTTGGCGATCTCGACGAAGGCGCGGCCGAATTCGCGATGGTCGGAGCTTTCGGCGACGCCGCCCATCTGCACGCACATCGCCATCTGGCCGTAGCAGATGCCGAGCACCGGCACGCCGGCATCGAAGACGATCTGCGGCGCGCGCGGGCTGCCGATGTCGCTGGTCGAGGCCGGGCCGCCGGACAGGATCACCGCCTTCGGGTTGATGCGCTTGAACGCCGCCTCGGCCGACTGGAAGGGCACGATCTCGGAAAAGACGCCGGCCTCGCGGATGCGGCGCGCGATCAGCTGGGTGAACTGGCTGCCGAAATCGACAATCAGGACGGTGTCGGGATGATTGGCTGTTTTCATGGCGAGCGTTTAGAGAAAGAAACGAGTCGGCGCAATGGGTTGCGAGGTCGCGCTTTCACTTCGATTCCGGTGCGTCGTCCTGAACGCCAGAGGCTTTGTCCAATGCATCAGCTTGCGTTCTATCGAGTGACCGCAAAGCGCCCATCAGCGCTGCGAAACGCTCATGACCAAGGCGGGCAACATAGCTCCGTTCGATCTGCAGCTTGATGCGGTCGCCATCGCGGAGGGCGTCCAGGCCCTTGCGCGTGTAGCGAACAAGCTTGCCGCGACCGTCTTGCGGATCGGGGAGACGCTGCAACACACCTTCCGTCTCCAAGCCGTCGAGCAATTGCTGAACCGCCTGCTTTGAGATCGCCGAGCGCTCGATCAGCGCCGACTGGCGCATGCCGCCGCGCGGGATGTGTCCAAGCAGGCCGGCACGCGCTTCGGTGAACCAGTGATGGCCGGCAGCGCGCATCGCCGCGGCGAATTCGGTCTGCCAGGCGCGGCTCGCCTGCCACAGCCGCCAACCTATGTGATCCGGCAGCGTTTCGGATTTTTCGTCAAGGCTCTTGACCAAATTCTTCTCACCCGATACATAGTCAAGCATCTTGACTACTGGTTCACTCTAAGTGGCGATGCCGGTCAAGGCAATCGGCGACTTCAATTCAGGAGGAAATCATGGCAGCACTTCGGAAGGAAACCCTTGCAATGCTCATTCCGGGGATGACCCATGTGTTGGAACGAAACGGCAAGGAGGCTTACGTCTTTTTTGAAAGCGAGGGTGCCGCGCACATGCTGCTCGACGATGGCGAGGCGCGAAGCGGGCGCTGGCGGATGCTCGATGACGGTTATGTCGCCGACTGGGACACCGGCGCGACCGGACGCTGGACTCTCGATCATGAGCCCGGGTCAGTCACTTACGTCAATCGCGACAACGCCGTTCGCTTCAGGATGATCGGCGTGCTGTTCGGCAACGCTAAGAACCTGCCGCCCCAACAAGCTTGAAGTCGATCGCGCCGGAGGCGATCGCCTGTTCCAGCAGTTGCACCGCCCCGGCCAGCTTCTCGTCGATGACGTGCAGATATTCGGTCCAGTCGCCGACATGCCTCAGATCGGCCGCGCCGTCGGAAATGCCGCGCAGGCCGATAAGCGGCACGTCGAACAGCTGGCAGGCGCGCAGGCAGGCGAAGGTTTCCATGTCGACCATGTCAGCGGCGATCGCGTCGTAGGCGGCGCCGGTGACAATTGCCGCCCCGGTCGACAGCGTCGCCTGCCTGATGCCTGGTATCCTGAACGGCAGCGGCACGCTCACCGGCAGATCGAGAAACGGCGTGGCGCCCTTCTCGAACCCCAAGGGGGAGGCATCCATGTCGCGGTAGGCGACTGAAACGGCCTGGTAGATTTCCGTCTGCTCCAGCGTCCGGCTGCCCGCCGACCCGAGCGACACGACGAGATCCGGCAGCGCGTTTTCGCCCGCCCGCCGGGACAGTTCGGCGCTGAGCCCGACACCGGCCTCGACCGGCCCGACGCCGGTCAGCAGCGGCGTGAACAGCCGCTGCAGGTGTGGACCGTATTCGGCCTCGGCCGCCATGACGAAAAGAACGGATCTGCCGGACAGGCGAGACACTTTACAGGTCACGACGATCTACTCCTTTCTGGCCCTACCACCGGAGCCGGAAGGTAAGAAGGGCGACGTGCCCTCACCGGCCCCCGGCCCTTCGCTATGGCTCCGGGCGTTCGTCGCTCGAAAAGCCCATTTAGGGGCTTTTCGTCCGCTGCGCGGACCGCTCCTCACCCCTCGATACCGTCGCGGCCGAGCACCGTCATCATCGTTCCGGTCATCGTGGCGATCAGCTTGGCCTCGCCGTCGGTGGCGAACGCATAGGCCTGGCCGTCGGCGACGATGATGGTGCGGCCGGGCTTGGTCACCGAGCCGCGGAACAGAAAACGCTCGCCCCGGCCCGGCGCCAGCAGATTGACCTTGAACTCGATGGTCAGCACGCCGGAATTTTCCGGCATCAGCGAGAATGCCGCATAGCCGCAGGCCGAGTCGAGAGCCGTCGAAATGACGCCGGCATGAAGAAAGCCGTGCTGCTGGGTCAGTGCCGCAGAATAGGGCATTTCGATCTCGATAATGCCGGGCGTCACCAGCGTCAGCTCGGCGCCAATGGTCATCATCGCGTTCTGGCGCGCAAAGGACGTCCTGACGCGGTCCTCATAATCGGGAGCAGGAACGATCTTTGCTGCCATGGCCGTCGACCTTCGTTTCTCGACAAATCTTATTGCAAAGGCATTTATCGCAGAGGGGTGGGCGGCAGGCAATCGCAAATGCTGCACTGCAGCAATTGGCTAAACCTGCTGATAAGAAGCGAGATCGGCGACATCCGGCAACCGTTCAGCCGGTCCGCCGCAGCGCGCAGAAGTAAAAGCCGTCGGTGCCGCTCAGCAATGGCGACAGCGAAATGCCGCCCGCAGCGCCAATACGCACTGCCGCTTCGTGGCCCGCAAAACGGCTGTCCCAAAGCTGGCGGTGATCGACCGGGGCAAAACCGGGATGGCGATCCCGGAAGGCCGAAACCTGGTCGCCATTCTCCTCGTCGAACACCGAACAGGTGATATAGACCAGCAGGCCGCCGGGTTTGACGAAGTCCCTGGCGGCATCGAGGATCGTCTCCTGCTCGCCCTTGCGGGTGTCGAGCTGCCTTTGCGTCAGCCGCCATTTGGCATCCGGCCGGCGCCGCCACGTGCCGCTGCCGGTGCAGGGCGCATCGATCAGGACGATGTCCATATGCTTGCCGAGCGGCGCGAGCTCGGCCGGCTTGGTGACGATCTGCACATTGCGGTTTTCCGAGCGGCGTATGCGGTCGAAGATCGGCGCCAGCCTTGCCTTCTCGGCATCATGGGCGAAGATCTGGCCGCGATTGTCCATCGCCGCAGACAGCGCCAGCGTCTTGCCGCCGGCGCCGGCGCAAAAGTCGAGCACCTGCATGCCAGGTTCGGCGCCGGCCAGTTCGGCCGCAATCTGGGAACCCTCGTCCTGAACCTCGAACCAGCCTTTCTGGAAGGCCGGTTCGGCCTGCACGTTCGGGTGCCTGCCATCGCCTTCGATCGGCGGGATGCGGATACCGTGCGGCGCGATCCGGGCAGGCTTGGCGCCGGTCTCCGCCAATTCCGCCAGCACCTTGCCGCGATCGGCCTTGAGCGTGTTGACCCTGAGGTCGAGCGGCGGGCGTGTCGCCAGCGCGGCACCCTCTTCCACCCAGGCCGTGCCGAACGCCCGTTCGAACAGCGGCATGCACCAGTCGGGGATGTCTGCCCTGACCGCCGGCGGCGCATCGGCAAGGCGGCGAGCCGCAAGCGCTGTTAGTTCGTCGGCGTTCAGCAGCGGCGGCGCGAACTTGTCGCCCTCGAGCGCCTCGTTCAGCGACTGCGCCGTCTGGCCCCATTCGAGCAGCAGCGCGCCGAAGCCGATGGCGCGCGGCGTATCCTCGCCGAGCAGCCAGCCGGCCGAGCGCTTGCGGCGCAGCGCGTCATAGACGATGTTGCCGATCGCGGCGCGGTCGCCGCCACCGGCGAAGCGGTGCGACAGGCCCCAGTCCTTCAGCGCATCGGCCACCGGCCGGTGACGCCGGCCAATGTCGTCAAGCACTTCGATGGCTGCCGCCAGCCGCCCGCCCAGTCTCATTGTCGTCTTCCATTACTCAGCAAAATAAAATCCGGCCCTGCTCTTAGAGCTTTTCGTGTCCTGATTGAAACAGTTCTGTTTCCCCGACGGCGAGACAATCCATGCAAGGGGGTGACGAATGTGGGTTGGTGCATCGCGAGCCGCCGCCACCAAGCGCGCGTCGGCATGCGGAGCCAAATAATTCGATCAATATATTACAAGTCTCTAATGTGCTTGTCTGACACGCACAAGCACGCCGACTGGTGCAACTGCTCTGCTTTGCAACTTTTGCGGTTGCGAATACTCTTTGCGCGGTGATTCGCGTCGCAGAAAAAGGCGGACCCGCGGGTCGATACGAGGAGAGGGCAATGAAGACTTATCTGGCGGAAGTTCTAGGCACGTTTCTATTGGTGTTCATCGGCACGGCTTCGGTGGTGACGGGCGGCTTCGGCGGCGCGCTGCCGCTTGGCCAGGAAGGTATCGGTCTGGCGTTCGGCATCGGCCTGATCGCGGCGGCCTATGCGATCGGCCCGATTTCGGGCGCGCACCTCAATCCGGCGGTGACGCTCGGTGTGTTCCTCGCCGGGCGGATGCCGGCCAGGGATGTCATTCCCTACTGGATCGCGCAGATCATCGGCGCCATCATCGCGTCGCTGGCACTGTGGATCATCGTCTCCGGACAGGTCGGCGGCCACACTGGCGGCTTCGGCGCCAATGGCTGGGACGTGACGAAATGGGGCGTCAGTTCGGCCTTCCTATGGGAGCTGATCGGCACCTTCACCTTCGTCACCGTGATCCTCGGTGTCACCAACGCCAAGCACACCACGGCCTTCGCCGGCCTCGTCATCGGCCTGACGCTGGCGGGCCTGCACTTCGCCATCATTCCGGTGACCGGCACATCGCTCAACCCGGCCCGTTCGATCGGACCGGCGCTGTTTTCGGGAACTGCGGCGATCGGCCAGCTGTGGCTGTTCATCGTCGCGCCGCTGATCGGCGGCGCCATTGCCGGCGTGGTTGCCAAGACCGAAATCTTCGAGAAATACTGACTTTTCGGAACCCAACGAAAAAGGCGCGGGTCGAGGCCCGCGCCTTTTTTTGCATCGACAAATTCGTATGCCCGGATCAGGCCGCGAGATCAAAAACGGTCGGCGTTCATCACCTTGGTCCAGGCCGCAGCGAAATCCCTGACGAACTTCTGCCC
>NZ_SUEG01000089.1 GCF_005063415.1 Mesorhizobium sp. | reverse complement strand
GTTGCTCGACGAGCCACTCGGCGCGCTGGATAAGGCGCTGCGCGTCGACATGCAGATCGAGCTCAAGCGCATCCAGCGCGAGATCGGCATCACCACCATCTTCGTCACCCACGACCAGGAAGAAGCGCTGACGATGAGCGACCGTATCGGCATTCTGCGCGACGGCAAGCTGGTGCAGGAAGGCCCGCCCGAGGAGATCTACGATCGGCCGAAGAGTGAGTTTGCCGCCACCTTCCTGGGCGACGCCAACATCCTTCGCGGCAACGCCACTGGTACGGGCATCCGGCTGCCTGACGGAACGGGGATTGCCGCAGGCGCGGGGGCTACGCTTGTCGCCGGCATGAAGGCGAGCTGCGCCGTGCGGCCCGAACGGATCCGCATCGCCACCAATGCCGGCGTTCCGGACCGAGCCCATCCCAACATGCTCACGGGGCGGGTCTCCAAGCGTATCTTCGCCGGCAACAACAGCACGTATTTTGTCGATCGGGATGGCCAGACAATCAAGGTCATCGTGCAGAACACCGGCATCGAAAAGCTGGCTGAAGGACAAGAGGTGGTGCTGCGTTGGTCGCCGGAGAGTACGGTGCTGATCGCCGCGAGCTAGCAGATCCAATCCTTCAGTCTTGCCAGGCGGTCCGCAATCGGGGAAAGCATGGTCGGGCAAAGTGCGAAGCGGAATACTCGATGTCGCTTGAATTGAATGCGGGCGACCAGTCGATGCTGCAAGGCGAGCAAGACCATGCCGCGGCTGCCGCCATGAAGATCCTGGTCGCTGTTTCCAAGGCAGTCGGTGCGCGCAAGCTGCTCGATATTTCTGGTGCCCATATCGACGGCTGCCTCTATCACGGCCAGGCCAGCCTCGATTTCGTCGAAAGGCTGATCGAGGGCGGCGGCCGCGTTCGGGTGCCGACGACGCTGAACGTCGGCTCGTTCGATCTGATCCATCCCGGATTGGTGAAGATGCCGGCCGCCGAAGAAGTACCGGCGCGCCGCCTGATGAAGGCGCATCTGGAACTCGGCTGCCAGGCGACCTTCACCTGCGCACCCTATCAGACTCGGTTCCGGCCAGGGTTCGGCGAGCAGATCGCCTGGGGTGAGTCCAACGCCATCGTCTTTGCCAATTCGGTGATCGGAGCGCGGACCAACCGCTATGGCGATTTCATCGATTTGTGCTGCGCCATCACCGGGCGCGCGCCGGCTTGGGGGCTGCACTTGAGCGAAAACCGGCGCGGCCAGGTTCTGTTCGAGCTGGTCGGTTCTGACCCAGAACCGAGCGACAGCCTGTTCGTTGCCGTCGGGCTTATCATCGGGCAAGCAAGCAGCGATCGCATCCCCGTGATCTCGGGCCTGCCAAGACCGCGCGATGAGGATCAGCTGAAAGCGCTGGGCGCCGCCGCCGCGACGACCGGGGCCGTTGCGCTGTTCCACGCGGTTGGTATCACGCCGGAAGCGAACACGCTTGAAGAGGCGTTTCATGGCATGGGGCCAGAGGAAACAGTCCGCATCACGCGTGCCGACCTCGACGATGCGCTGGCCAGGTTATCGAGCGTAGCTGACGGCGCGCCTTTGGCGGCCGTGTCATTGGGCACGCCGCATTTCTCCTATGAGGAATGGATGCGCCTGTTGCCGTTGCTGCGCGAAATCGCGCCGGGCAGGGGCGTTCCGATCTATGTCAACACAGGGCGTGCCACACTGGCGCGGCTGCAGGACGAAGGCGCACTGGTCGGCATGGAAGCATTCGGCCTCGTTCCGGTCGCCGACACCTGCACTTACGTCACCGCAATCCTCGAGCGCCTCGACGGCGTGGTGATGACCAATTCGGGCAAATGGGCGCATTACGCACCTGGCAATATCGGCGTCTCGGTAGCCTTCGGTGACATGGAAGACTGCGTCCGCTCGGCTGCGGCCGGCCGCGTCGTGCGAGCCGCGCCATGAAGGCGCCGGACAGAACCGGTACATTCCACCTTGCCGGCTCGGCACAAGGCCCGGCGCTGGTGCTTTCGCAGGCGCTCAGCTTCTGGGGCGGGATCAACGTCGAAACAGGCGACATCATCGACCATTCGCACCCGAACCTCCGCGGCAATATCGCCGGCAAAATCCTTGTGATGCCGGGCGGGCGCGGCTCGTCGTCCTCGTCTTCGGTTCTGGCCGAAGCGATCCGCAGGGGCACGGCGCCGGCCGGCATTATCCTGGAGCGGCCGGACCCAATCCTTGCCGTCGGCGCCATCGTTGCCGAATTCCTCTATGAAATCAGCATGCCGCTGGTCGTCTGCGAGATATCAGGCATTGTCTCCGGCGACCGGATCGCAATCGATCTGGGCGAAGATGCGCAAGCGATGGTGAGCAAGCTCTAGCCGGCCATCAGTCCCGCCGCGCCCCGCCGCCAATAGGCCGCGGCCAGTGTTTCGTTGCGGCCGAGCGCCAGTGTACCGCGCCAGTGTTCGCGCACCGTCCTGGCAGCAGCCGCTTCCGCCGCGAACCAGCCGAATGCCGAACCGGTCGGCCATGCGACCGACTGGATGGCACGCGCCAGCCTGTCGTCGGTGCCGGCCTGCACGCCATTTCTCGGCAGCCAGTGCAGCTCAATGCCGGTCGCGTTGTCGATGACCTGCCGTTCGCCATGGTCGGCGATCTCACGAAAGCCACGCCTTTGGTCTCGGCGGGCAGCGTCTCCAGCATGCGGGCCAGCGCCGGCAGGCCGGTTTCGTCGGCGCCCATGAGATACCATGACGCCGGTCGCACCGGACGACCGACCGGCCCCATGATGCCGATCTTCATGCCGGGCGCCGCCTGCATGGCCCAGCGGGCGCCGACGCTGTCGCCGGGGTGGATGAGGAAGTCGACCTCGATGATGCCCTTTTCGACGTCGAGGGCCCGGATGGTGTAGACGCGCGCCACCGGACGCCTGTCGTCCGAGGGCCATGCCGGGGAGGCCATTGCTGCCGAGCACCGGCCAGAGCGGATCGGGCACGTCCCTGGTCGGGAACAGCACGCGGATATGCATGCCGCCGAATTTTGCGAAGCGCGTCAGATCCTCGCCGGCGAAGCGGATGCGGCGCATGCGCGGGGTCAGGTCGCCGACTTGGGTGACGACCATCTCACGGAACTGCGCGAGGCGGGTTTCTTCGGCGAGATCGCCGGTCCAGACGATCTCGGGACTTTCTTCCTTGGCATAGACTTCGACGGCGGTGGCCAGCAGGTCCTTGATGCGGGCCAGCCCGTCGCGGTCGGCGGCGTTGGCCCGCATCACCAGTCGCTCCATATCAAGCGACGCGTCGCCGAAGGCGAAGCGGAAGTCGAGCCGCTGCCCCTCTTGCGAAGCATCGGCATCGAAGCTCTGCAGCCTGTCGCTGATGCGGTTGATGTAATGCGGCAGGTTGCGCAGGTTCAAGCGCGCTTCGCAGGCCAGTCCGCTCGCCGATGCTTCGCTCACTCTCAACCTCCGATCCTGCCGGTCAGCGCCACCTTGAAGGTGCGGCCCTTGCCCTGTTCCGTCGCCGCCGTCGTCGACCAGGCGCTTTGCGGGTCGGTGTAGGCGGTGTTGAAGACGTTATCGACGCTGAAATCGAGTTTGGCGTGGTCGTTGATGCGCCAGTTGGCAAAGACGTTGACGAGGTCGAAGCCGTCATCGACCACGGTCGGCGCGTCGGGATTGATGCGCCCTGTCCGGGTGATCTTGCCGACGCTGAGATATTGCGCGCCGACGGTGAGCTGGTCTTCCAGCATGCGGAAGCCGACGGTTGCCGAGAAGCGGTCGAGCGGAGTGTTGTTCAGTGCCTGGCCGGAATAGACGCCGCTGACGACCTTGGCATCGATCAGGGCGCCGGCGAGGTTCGCGAACCCCCAGCCATAGTCGTAGACGGCTTCGGCCTCGATGCCCTTCAGCCGAGCGTCGCCGATGTTGATTGCCATACGCGACAACACGGTGAGGTCGACGTCGATATAGTTTTCTACGGCGGTGTGGAAGACGTTGACCTTGGCACGAACCAGGTCGCCCGCGGCCAGCACATCGTCATATCTCAGATTGATTCCGGCTTCCCAATTCTTCGCCGTTTCGGGCTGCAGAAGCAGGTTGGGCTGGTAGCTGTCGCCGCCGCCATGCGCGCCGCCGCCGCGATAGACGTCCTGCAGGCCCGGCGCCCGGTAGCCTTCCGAATAGGTGCCATAGAGTTGGAAGCCTTCCAACGGCGTCACGCCGACGGTGAGGCGGGGCGACCAGCGGTCTCCGGAGATTGAGGCTTCCGCCGGCGGCACGGTCTTTGTTTCGCCGTCAAGCTGGTAGCCGTCATAGCGCATGGCGGCGATGAGCTGCAGCCAGTCGCTGTAGTCGCCCTGCCATTGCAGAAAACCGCCATAACCCTGCTGCTCGCCCGAACCGAAATGCGCGGCCTCCGACGAGGCCGCCAGATAATAGTAGTCGAGCCCATAGGTGAGGGTATGTGCCAACTCCCAGGCGTCGAAACGTGAGGAGTTCTTCAGGTTGAAGCCAGTGGTGGCGACCTCGTAGTAGCGGAAGTTGCCGATCGCCGAAACCGGCCAGACCTGCGTCTGCTCGGCGCGCGTGCGGTTGTGGTAGGCGTTGACACTGAGGTCGATCAGCGCGTTGTCGTCCGGCCTCCACGCATAGGCTGCCGTGTAGGTCTGGTTGGTCGTGTCGGTATCGTAGCGGCTCAGCGTCGGCGAGGTCGAGCCGCTCGATCCGGCGATCTGGTCATTGTAGCGCTGCGGGATGGCGCCAAGCTTCAGCTCGTGGCCGTCGGCTGGCCGCAGCGTCGCCTTCATGTAGCCGCTGGTGATGCTCTCGCCGGTCCATGGCACCATGTCGCCATTGCCGTCGGTATAGCTGTCGCGGTCGCGATAGATGAGGTTGCCGATGATGTCGGCGTCGTCGCTGAAACGGTAGGCGCCGGTGGTGCTGGTGGTGAAGCCGTCGCCATTATCCTCATAGCCCAGCTTCTCGCTCAGCGCCCAGCGTTCCTCCTGCTTGAGGAAATCGCCGGCATCCCTGGTTTCGAAGGAGACAACGCCGCCGATGCCGCCCGAGCCATAGGCGTTCGAGACCGGGCCGCGAATGACGGTTGCTTCCTTGATCAGTTCCGGCTCGACATAGAACGAGCCGGAACCGTGGCCGACACGCCAGTAATCCTGGCGGGCGCCGTCGAGCGTCACCACCACGCGGCCATATTGTTCGAGGCCGCGGATGTTGATGGCGGTCGCCGGATCATCGCCGTTCATCGAAGCGGCAACGCCGGGGGTGGTGCGGAAAATGTCGGCAGCGCTGTCAGTCTGGATGCGGTCGAGCTCTTTCTGATCGATTGCGCTGATGGCGGCCATCGATTCGATGATCGCGGTCTTGATCATCGTCGCCGAGATGGTGATCAGGTCAAGCACGGTCGGCTCGTTCTGCCCAGTTCTAGCCTGCTGGGGAGGCTTGACCGCCCGGTCGGTCTTGGCGGCGGCGCCCTTCTTCTCCGGCTCCTGCGCGGCGGCTAGGGGCACGGCACACAGTCCGAGCGCGAAGGCGACCGCGGTGCTCGCCATCAAGGTCTTGTTGCTTGACAGTTTCATGCGTGCAGCCCCGGAAAAGCAAAGATTGCTGGCGGCGGCCGTTGGCCCTGGCTGGCATGATGGAGAAGCTCGGCACGCGGGCCGGGCAGGCGTACTTATTAAAACATGATGATAGTAGTCAACTTAATTTTACAGGCCTGAGCCTGATCGAAGATTCTCAGTCGGCCCGTTGATCTGGCCGCCAAAATCTGCCCGAGCGATTATGAATTTGGGACGCATCCCGTGCTTCACTTGGTTCATATCTCCGGGATGCTCTCTCTGAAGATGACCTGCAGCCGTGGCTGGTGCAGTTCGTAAGGCAACCCCCCGACCGCGTGGGTCAAGGTGTTGAGGGCTTCGCGGGCCTCGACGCGCGGGTTCTGGTCGATGACCGCGTCGAGCGTGCCGTCGAGCAGAAGCTCCTTGGTGCCTTCCGTCACCTCATGGCCGAGAAAGACCGTCGACAGTGCGCGCCCGCGCTCCTTGAGTGCGCGGGCGATGCCGGTATTGCCGGCGCCGACATTGTAGATGGCGGCCAGGTCCGGGTGCCGGTCCAGCAGGGCGGAGGCCTCCGAATAGGCTTTTTCCCTGTCATCGAGCATTTCGCGCATCTCGACGATCTGCAGATTGGGCGATTCTTCCGTCAGTATGTGCCGGAAGCCCATCTCGCGCTCTTCGTGGCCGCGGTAGGAGAGCGAACCAGCGAACAGCGCGACCTTGCCCGGACGCCCTGCGCCCATGAAGCGGTTGAGCAGGTAGCCGGCGAGCCGGCCGGCGGCGCGGTTGTCGATGCCGATATACGCAACCCTCGGCACATGCAGGATGTCGGAGGCAATGGTGACGACCTTGACGCCGCTGGCAGAAAGCGAGCGGATCGCCTCGCGGACCGTCGGATGGTCGAGCGCGATCACACCGACGCCTTGCGTCTGCCCGTGCAGTTCCTGCAGCAGACGGGCAAGCCGGTCCGGATTGAAGCCTTCGATGGTGGCGACGCGGACGTCGAGCTCAGGCCGCGACTGCGCCTGCGCCTCGATCTGGCGATGCAGCATCTTGATGAAGGAATTGGTGCCGGCGGGCAGGGCGAAATCGAGCCGTATGACCTCACCGCGCAGCGCGTGGAGCGAGCTCGGATTATTTGAATTTTCAGCGATATAGCCAAGCCGTTGCGCCGTTTCGAGCACGACCTCGCGGGTGCGCGCCCTGACCCCGGCGCGGTTGTTGAGCACACGGTCGACCGTGGCGGCGGAAACGCCGGCTTCCCGGGCTATGTCTGTCAGGGTGGATCGCACTGTCGATCACCTCATTCCAAAATGCGCCAGGGGCGCATCGAGATCACGCATTTCATGGGTCCGCTGTCGAAGCGGCGGCTTCATCGCCAGCCGCGATTCTGATGGGAAATGATGTAACCGGCCTTGGCCGATGTGCAAGCCGCTGCGCTACACCAAAATGCCCAATCGGACCAAAGCCGGGAGGTGGGCAGCCGGCCTCCCTCAAATTCAAGCACCGGCTTCAGTGTGAGTGCCTTGATACACGCCATTCTCTCCCTCCCTTGAGATATTATGAGGTATCTTGATTATTTATGATGTTGACAGGCTTCGTATAGTTCCGTCAATATCCATCATAAGGGCCGTGGAGGAACAAGGCCCTGAGGGAGGAGTTTCAATGTCGAATTTGATCCGCGTGTCGCGGCGCCGTTTGCTGGCGTCCGGTGGAAAGGCGGCAGTCCTTGTTGCCGCCGCAGGTATTGCACCGAAATTCATTCGCCCAAGCCGTGCCTATGCGGCCGATGCCCTGGCGCCCGGCATGATCGGTGGCCCGACGGGCTTCGACGGCTCGGAGCGCTATCAGTACGGGCCAGATACGCCGGAGGGTCGCGCCATCGAAGCGGCCAAGGCGATGAAGGGCGCCGGCAAGGCGCCGGCTAAGATCGTACTTGGCCTGTCCGACGGCTCGATCGGCCAGCTGACCCAGCCGTTTCCGGCCGGCGCGCCGTCGATCAAGGATCTCTGGGAAAAGGAAACCGGCATTCCGCTTGAGATCGTCGGTGTGCCCAACGGCCAGGAATTCACCAAAACGATGCAGGACATCTCCACCAAGGGTGGGGCGTATGGCATCTACGCGGTCGAATGGAACCGTCTTGGCGACCTTGCCGAAACCGGCGGCATCCTCAAGCTCGACGACTTCGTCGCGCAATACAAGCCGGAATGGGACGATCCCGAGCGCGGCTATGTCGACGGCGCCAAGGGCGTCTCGCTGCTCAATCAGTATCGCGGCTCGACCTATGGCGTGTCGCTGGATGGCGACTTCCAGACATGGGTCTACCGCACCGATCTGTTGGGCGACGCTGACGAGAAGAAGGCCTTCTCCGACAAATACGGCTATGAACTGGCGGCGCCGAAGACCTGGAAGCAGCATGACGAGATCGCGGCCTTCTTCCAGCGCCCGGGCAAGGGCCTGTTCGGCTCGACCGATCTGCGCAACCAGGGCTGGGGCTACACCAACTGGTATCAGCGTTATGTCTCAATGGCTTCGCCCAATCAGTTCTTGTTCGACGATACCGGCAAGCCGCTGATCAATTCGGAGCAAGGTATCGCGGCGACCAGCGAGTACATCGCTTCGCTTTCGCACCATTCGCCGGATGCGATCTCCTGGGGCTGGCCGGAGCAGTACGGCAATTTCGCCAAAGGCGGTGCGGCCATGACCTGCGCCTTCTCCAATCTGCCGAAATTCCTCGACAATGCCGGCAACAAGGATTCAGCTGTCACCGGCAAGATCGGCTCGATGCTGCCGCCCGGCCGCGAGATCGACGGCAAGCTGGTCAGCCGGTCGGTGCTGTGGCTCAATTTGTCGGCGTCGGTTTCCTCGCAAGCCAAGAATCCGGAGGCCTGCTACCTGTTCCTGCAGTGGCTGGGTTCAAGCCGCATCTACGCCTGGATGACCGCCAATCCGGGCGGTTACTTCGATCCGTTCCGGCTATCGGATTTCTCCGATCCGCTGGTTCGCCAGACCTATCATGCTTACCACATGGACGTGGTGCGCGAGACGGTCGCCCGCACCGTGCCCACCATCAACTATCCCGGCGCCACCGCCTTCCACAATGCGCTGGACGAGAACCTAGTCGCCGCGCTGACCAAGGCCAAGACGGCCGAGCAGGCGATGGCCGACACCGAGGCCGAGTGGAAGAAGATTGCCCGCCGTACCGGCGAGGAGAAGCTTCTCGAAGCCATCAAGACCAACAAGGAGGCCTGGCCCACCGTCCTCGATCCGATCGCCTGATCCTTCCAGGATCCTACCAAGGAGGGGAGGAGCGGTCGCTCTTCCCCTCGGCAACGAAAGACCCAGCAAAGCCGCAAGATGAAGCGTTCAGTTCCTTTCGAGATATTCCGCTATGCCGCGATCTTTGCGGCGATGGCGGTGACGCTGGTGCCGATCCTGTGGATGGTGTCGATGGCGTTCAAGCCGATCGCCGAATGGTCGGCGACCGGCGCCGACCTGACATGGTGGCCGAAGAACCCGACACTCAGCAATTTCCGCTTCGTCTTCGGTGAATCGACCAACAATCTGATCGTCGCCCTCGACCGCACCGCCTTGAAGCCGATCCTGTCGTCGCTGCTGTCGGCCACATTCGGCACGGCGATCGCCATGTCGGCGGGCACCGCGGCGGCCTACGGGCTGTCGCGCTTCGGCTCGGGCCAGAACCTGCCGCTGGCGCTGATCCAGCTTCGCCTGTTTCCGCCGATGGCGGTCATGACCCCGGTGATGATCATGTGGGCCTTTCTCAACTTCACCGACAGCTGGTGGGGGCTGTCGTTGATCTACGGCATCGTCACGCTGCCTTTCGCCTTCTGGCTGATGAAGACCTTCTTCGACGACATGCCGCGCGAGATCGAGGAGGCGGCGCTGGTCGAGGGCTGTTCGCGATGGCGTGTCTTCACCCGCATCACGCTGCCGATGATGCGCGCGCCGCTGGCCAGTGCCGCGCTGTTCGTCTTCATCCTCAACTGGTCGGACTATCTGATTGCGCTGCTTCTGACGACGCGCGAATGGGTGACGGTCCCTGTTTACATGGCCTCGCTGTCCTCCTCGATGACCGGCCAGCTCTACGGCGCCAAGGCAGCGCTCGGCCTGATCGCCGCGGTGCCGCCTGTCATCATGGGCATCGCCATCCAGCGCCATCTGGTGCGCGGGCTGACCTTCGGGGCGCTCAAGCAATGAGCGCGGTGACAGCGACGATTTCGGAGGGCGACATGCAAGCCTCCAAAGCGGCGTCGGTGTTGCCGGACGAGGGCGCACGGCTCGGCTTCCGGTTGACCCTGCCGGCGCAGATCCTGGTGCTGTTCATCGCCGTCTTCCCGCTCCTGATGCAGCTCTATATCAGCCTGACCGACTGGTCGCCGCTGTCGGGCACCGGCTGGTGGAACGCCTGGTCGATGTGGAACAGCTTCGCCAATTACACCGACCTTGCCGCGGACGCGCGCTTCTGGAGTGCGCTGAAGCGCACGGCTATCGTCATGATCGTCTGCGTGCCGGCGGAGTTCCTGCTCGGCTTGGCGCTCGCGACGCTGTTTGCCGACGAGTTCCCCGGCAAGCGGATCTTCTACTCGATCCTCTTGATGCCGATGATGGTGGTGCCGGCGGTGGCCGGCTACATGTTCTTCATGCTGTTTCAGTCGGGCGGCCCGGTCAACGACATCCTGTCGGCGATGTCAGGCGTTCCCGTCACCATTGCCTGGCTGTCGGACCCGACGCTGGCGCTCATCGCCGTCATGGTCGCCGACATCTGGCAGTGGACGCCGCTGATGTTCCTGATCCTGCTTGCCGGTCTGGTCGGCGTGCCCGAGGACCAGATCAAGGCGGCGACGCTGCTCGGCGCCAACCCGTGGCAGCGCTTCGTCACCATCGTGCTGCCGAAGATGAAGACGATCATCATCATCGCGCTCGCGATCAGGGTGATCGAGAACTTCAAGATCTTCGACACGCTCTACATCATGACCGGCGGCGGTCCCGGCGTCGCAACCGAAACCATCTCCGTCTACATCTACAAGCTCACCACCCAGGACCTGATCTGGGGCTATGTGGCGGCAATCGCGCTGGCCATACTGATCGTGCTGTCCATCGCCGCGGTGTTTGCCATGAAACGCATGGCCCGGGTTCGCGAGGTGGCGGCATGAGCACCATCCACCTGCAGAACCTGGTCAAGAAATTCGGCGATTTCACCGCGCTGAAGACCATGGACCTGGCCATTGCCGACGGCGAGTTCATGGCGCTGCTCGGGCCGTCTGGCTGCGGCAAGTCGACGACGATGAACATGATCGCCGGCATGGAAGAGCCGACCAGCGGCAAGATCCTGTTCGGCGAGCGCGACATGGCCGGCGTGCCGATGGGGCGGCGCGGCGTCGGCTTCGTCTTCCAGAACTATGCGATCTTCACTCACATGAGCGTGCGGCAGAACCTCGCCTACGGGCCGAAAATGCGCGGCGCACCAAAGGCCGAGATCGACCGCCGCGTCGGCGCCATTGCCGAGATGCTGCAGCTGACGCCGCTACTCGACCGCCAGGCCGACAGGCTGTCGGTCAACATATTGCAGCGGGTGGCGATCGGCCGTTCGGCGATCATGGAGCCGGCGATCTTCCTGCTCGACGAGCCGCTTTCCAATGTCGACGCGGCCTTCCGGGCGGTGATGCGGACCGAACTGAAGCATCTGCAGCGGCAGTTCCGGCAGACCATGGTCTACGTCACCCACGATCAGCTCGAAGCGATGACCATGGCCGACCGCATCGCGGTGATGGACCATGGCGTGCTGCAGCAAGTCGGCACGCCGCTCGAAGTCTATAACAACCCGGCCAACGTCTTCGTCGCCCGCTTCATCGGCGCGCCGGGCATGAACCTGCTCAAGGGCAGGCCGGCGGAAAGCGACCGTGGCCTGGTCATCGATCTCGGCCCACTCGGGGCGACGCCGCCGCTGCCGGTCGAGATCGCCGATGCCGCACGCCGGATGCGCGGCGAGGTGTTTTATGGCTTTCGACCGGAGCAGGTGAGGCTGACTGAAGGCGGCCGTGGCCTGTCTATGCCGGTGAGTTTCGTCGAGCGGATCGGCGCGCGCACCATCGTCCATCTTGGCGAGGGCGAGATCGCGGTGAAGGCGGTGTTCGACAATGATGTCGGACTGGCGATCGGACAAACGGCAGTCGTCGCACCGGCCGCGGAGGCGGTGCGCGTCTTCGACGCCGCCTCCGGCCTTGCGTTGAGAGCAGGTTGAGATGGCCGATATCGTTTTCCGTAATGTGACAAAACGCTATGGCGGCACGCTGGCCGTCGACGATGCGTCGTTCGCGGTGAACGACAACGAGTTCTTCTGCTTCTTCGGGCCGCCGCTGTCGGGCAAGTCGACTATACTACGCCTGGTACTCGGCCTGGAAACGCCCGATATGGGCGAGATCCTGATTGGCGGCAAGCCGGTCAACACGGTGTCGCCGGCGGAGCGCAATGTCGCCATGGTGTTCCAGAACCTGGCGCTGTTTCCGCATATGAGCGCGCGCGACAACATCCGCTTTCCGCTGGTCGAACGCCGGGTCGCCGAAGCCGAGATCGAAAAACGCGTCGCCGACGTCGCGGCTAAGCTGCATATCGGCCATATCCTGCACAAGCCGCCGGCGCAGCTTTCCGGAGGTGAGCGGCAGCGTGTGGCAATCGCCCGTGCGCTGGTGCGTGATCCTGTCGCGTATCTGATGGATGATCCAATCTCGGCGCTCGACGCCCGGCTGCGCGAGGAGACGCGCGTCGAGCTGAAGCGCATCCAGCGCGAGCTCGGCAAGACGCTGATCTATGTCACGCACGACCAGGAAGAGGCGATGTCGGTCGCCGACCGCATGGCCATACTGGAGAGCGGCAAGATCAGGCAGATCGGCGCGCCTGCCGAGATCTATGACCGGCCGGCCAGCACCTATGTAGCGCGGCTGCTCGGCTCGCCGATGATGAATATATTGAAGTCGGTGCACGGCGCTGAAGGCGTGGAGGCGGCGGAAGGCACGATCCGCATCGCGGATACCGGCGCCCCGGCCGATGCCGTGGAAATTGGACTCAGGCCGGAAGACCTCAAGGTTAGGGCCTGGTCGGAGGGGGGCGCGGGCCGCCCGGCGCGAGTGTTCGAGGTCGAGCCGCTCGGCGGCTACACCGTGGTGACACTCGCCGCCGGGCAGGCGCGTCTGCGGGCGCTGCTACGCGGCCAGCCGGACATCAGGCCGGACGCGATGGTGGCAATATCCTGCGAGCCGGGCAGGGTGCATTATTTCGGGCAAAGCGGGGGAGCGCTGGAAAGATGACGGCGGCTGCAAGGGACGAGCTTCGGGAGGAACATATGGCAAGCAACGGCTTCGAGCCGGACGTTAAGGTCCGCACCAGGGAATACAAGATCGGCTGCGTTGGCGCCGGCATGATCATGGCCGAATGTCACCTTGCCGCCTACAAGGAAGCCGGTTTTCCGGTGGTGGCGATTGCCTCGCGGACCAAGGCCAGTGCCGAGAAGGTCGCCAAACGCTGGGATATCCCGACCGTCCACGACACGCCGGAACAGCTCATCGAGGACAAAAAAATCGAGATCATCGATCTTGCCTTTCCGCCCGACCAGCAGCCAGCGCTGATCCGCGATGCTCTGAAGCAGGCGCATATCAAGGCGATCCTGGCGCAGAAGCCATTGGCGCTGTCCCTCGAAGAGGCTGTCAAACTGCGTGACGAGGCGGCCAAGACCGGCAAGATTCTCTCGGTCAACCAGAACATGCGTTACGACCAGTCGATGCGCGTCTTGAAGCAGATCATCGACAGCGGCGCGCTCGGCGACATCGTTTTCGCCCAGATCGACATGCATGCGATCCCGCACTGGCAGAGCTTCCTCGAGGACTATGACCGGCTGACGCTCGCCAATATGAGCGTCCACCATCTCGACGTACTGCGCTTCCTGTTCGGCGATCCCCTGGAGATCACCACCCTGACCCGCAAGGACCCGCGCACCCGCTTCGACCATTCGGACGGCATCACCGTGTCGACGATCAAGTTCCCGTCCGGCGTGCTTGCCGTATCGCTGGAGGATGTCTGGTCCGGTCCGCGCCAGGAGGGCTACAAGGACGACCAGCACATCAACTGGCGCGTCGACGGCACCAAGGGCGTCGCCAAGGGCACCATCGGCTGGCCGACTGGCGCTGCCTCGACGCTGACCTATGCCTCGACCGAGACAACCGGCGGTAAATGGGTGACGCCAAGCTGGAACACGATGTGGTTCCCGCATGCCTTCATCGGCGTCATGGAGCAGCTCCAGCACGCGGTCAAGACGGGCGAGCCGCCGGCGCTGTCCGTCGCCGATAACGTCAAGACTATGGCGCTGGTCGAAGCCGGCTACCGCTCGATCGATATGGGCCGGACGGTCAAACTTTCCGAAATATCAACTGACTGAATCACTTACAGGGAGGACTTCACATCATGATGCAGGCAGGTATCTTCACGGGTTATTTCCCGTATGGCCTCAAGGAAACCGCGCAGAAGATCCGTGCGCTCGATTTCAACACCGTGCAGCTTGACCTGCATTTTAGGGATATCGACCTGTCCGCCGGGCAGATCACCAGGGACAAGGCCAAGACCGTCCGCGATACGTTCCGCGACCACAATCTGCCGATCTGCTGTGTGTCGGGCTATACCAACATCATCCATCCGGATATGGGCGAGCGCGAGAGGCGCGTCGGCTATTTGAAGGAGATCATCCGCAACGCACGCCATTTCGGCACCCCTTACGTGATCTCGGAAACCGGTACCTACAACACCGAGTCCGACTGGGTGCATCATCCGAAGAACAAGACTGAGGAAGGTTTTGAGGAATGCCGCAAGGTCATCGCCGACCTTGCCCAGACCGCCTATGACCATGGCGCGGTCTTCCTCCTAGAAACCTATGTCAACAATGTCGTCGGCTCGGTCGAAGAGACGGTGAGGATGTTCGCGCAGGTCGACCACCCAGGCCTCGGCCTGTTGATGGACCCGACCAACTATTTCGAAACCCACAACATCGACAGGATGGACCAGATCCTGAACCAGGTGTTCGACACGCTGACCGACAAGATCAAGATAGCCCACGCCAAGGACGTCAAACGCTCCGGCGGCGACAAATCGGAGAAGCACGCCGACATCGGCGACGAGGACGCGCTGGAGAGCCACACCTTCCGCGGCGTCGGCGAGATCGAACTGCCGGCGCCCGGCCTCGGTTCGCTGAATTACGACCTCTATCTCAAGCGGCTGGCCGAAAAGCACCCGAACATCCCAGTCATCATCGAGCATCTTTCGGAAGACGACGTGCCGCGCGCCAAGAAATTCCTCGACGGGAAATTCCGCGCCAACGGACTGTGATGGCGCGGTTCGGTTACGAAACAAGGGAGGAAGAGAATGTTGAAATTCGCGTTGAAAATCGCGGCCGCGGCGACGGTTCTCGCCGGTGTTGCGCTGGGTACGCCGGCGGCGGCGCAGGACGCTCAGAAGACGTTCTACCTGTTGTCGCATGGCGGGCCGTCGGATGCCTTCTGGATCGACTGGAATGCCGGCGCCACCAAGGCGTGCGACCAGCTCAAGGTGACCTGCAAGATCTCGTTCAGCGGCGGCGACATGGCGGCGCAGAAGGAAGCCTTCAACTCGGCCCTCGCCGCCAAGCCGGACGGCATCGCCACCACCTCGGCGCAGCCCGGCCTGTGGACCGAGGAGGTCAAGGCAGCGAAGGCCGCCGGTATCCCGATCGTGTTCTTCAACACCGACGATCCGGCGACCGGCCGGCAGGCCTATGTCGGCGCCGACCTGAAGGAAGCCGGTGTCATCTGGGCCAAATATCTGGTCGACCACAAGATGGTGAAGCAGGGCGACAAGGTGTTCCTGCCGGTCGAAGTGCCGGGCGCCAGCTACCAGCAGCTCGAGACCGAAGGCATCGCCAGCGTCTTCGATCCGCTCGGTATCAAATACGACGTCGTCGATTGCGGCACCGATCCAGCCGGCATCATTGCCAAGATGACCGATTACATGGTGGCCAACAACCCACCGGCAATCATCGCGCTCGGCGATTCCGTTGCGGCCAGCGTCAAGCGGGTGTTCGACGGCGCCGGCGTGCCGGCCGGCAAGATCCCGGTCGTCGGCTGGGGCAATTCGAAGGAGACGGCCGAGTCCGTCAAGGCCGGTTTCGTCAACGCGGCTGCCTGGCAGTTCCCGTCTGCGCAGGGCTTCATGCCGGTGGCGCTGCTCGGGCTGGCCGCCGCTGGCGAACCGATCGGCTACGACATCCACACGTTCAGCCTCTACGACGCCTCGAGCGTCGAACCGATCCTGAAACTCTACAACAAATGATGGAAATTGACGTCCGCCGCGCAGGCGGCGGGCGTCACCCTGGCGTATGGTTCGACGCAGTCATGACAATTGCCGCAGAAGAGGAAATGCCGCGTGCCAAACGCAGGTCGAGCCTGATCCGCTCGCCGCAGTTCTCTTCGCTCGTCATCCTGATCGTGCTGCTTGCGGTGTTCGCGATCGCCGACGCGAATTTCTTGTCGCCGCTCAACATCTCCAACATGATGGCGTTCCTGCCCGAGCTCGGCATCATCGCACTCGGCATGACACTGCTTTTGACGGCGGGCGAGTTCGATCTTTCGGTCGGTGCCGTATTCGGGCTGGCGCCGGTCGTGGTCATGCTTCTGGTGCAGAACGGCGGGGTTGATATTGGCGTCGCGCTGCTGGCCGGCCTGCTGCTCTGCATAGCGATCGGTGCGATCAACGGGCTGATCGTCACCAAGATCGGCATCTCCTCCTTCCTGGTGACGCTGTCGATGCTGCTGGTGGTGCGTGGGGCAGCGCTTTACATCACCCAAGGGTTTCCGCTGAAATCCTGGGACCAGCCGGGCTTCTTCGTGACGCTGCTGGCCGGCAGCTTTAGTATCGGAACGTTCCGTTTCTATACCTCGCTGTGGTGGTTCATCGGCCTGTCGCTGCTGGCGATCTACGTGCTGCGCTACGCCAAGCTCGGCAACTGGATCAGCGCTATCGGCTCGAACCGTAACGCTGCCGTGGCGCGTGGTGTGCCGGCCGATGCGGTCAAGATCTGGCTGTTCATCCTGACCTCGGTGCTGGCCGGTCTCGCCGGCATGATCAGCGCCTTCCGCATCTCTGCCGCCTCGCCGGTGGCCGGCACCGGCTACGAGCTCGAAGTGATCGCGATGGTGGTGGTCGGCGGCACGGCGCTGACCGGTGGGCGAGGCACCATTCTCGGCACCATCGTCGGCGCGCTGATACTGCGCAGCATCCGCAACGGCATCGTGCTGATCGGCGTGCCTGGGCTCGCTTACAACATCTTCGTCGGCGTCATCATACTTGCCATGCTCATCCTGCACGCTTTGCTGCAGAAGAACGCCGCCAGGAGCTGATCATGGAAGTGCTTCGGCTGCAGAACCTGCAAAAGTCCTTCGGCAGCGTCCGCGCCCTGAAGAGCGCCTCCTTCACGCTCAACGAGGGCGAAGTGGTGGCCTTGCTCGGCGACAACGGCGCCGGCAAATCGACATTGATAAAGGCGATCTCCGGGGTCTTTCCCGTCGATCGCGGCGACATCTATGTGCGCGGCCAGAAGGTCTCCATCCGCTCGACGCGCGATGCGATGGATCTCGGCATCGAGACCATCCACCAGGACACCTCGCTGGCACCGGACCTCAGCATCGCGCGCAATCTTTTCCTCGGCCGCGAGCCGGTCAACCTCAAATGGCTGGGTGTGTTCGCGCCGCTCGATCTCGCCCAATTGCGCGATGCCGCCTCGGCTCTGTTGAAGCGCGTCGGCATTTCGAAAAAACTCGATGCCGATGCGCTGGTCAGCACGCTGTCGGGCGGCGAGCGCCAGTCGATCGCCATCTCGCGCGCCATGCAGTTTGCCGCCAAGGTCATCATCCTCGACGAGCCGACCAACAATCTCGGCGTCGAGGAAACGCACGGCGTGCTGCGCTTCGTCAAGGAAGTCCGCGACGCCGGGCATTCGGTGTTGCTGATCACTCACAATATCCATCACGTCTTCCAGGTCGCCGACCGCATTATCGTCATGCGCCGCGGCGAGATCGTCGCCGAGCAGACGGTCGCCGACACCGATCTGCTGACCGTGGAAAGCATTATCACCGGCGCCGACATGTCGGCCCTGCTCAAGGAGACGAGAGCGAAGTGAGGGACGAGCGCAAAGTGAAGGAACTGGCCGTCACATGGTAGAGCTTTACGGCAAGACGCTGTCGCGCCGGCAGGTCTCGGAACGCTCGGGCATGCTGTCGCAATTCGCCGGCGTGCGGCTGATGACGCTTGGCGACGGGATCGAGCGCGGCATCCGTATGCTCGAATTCCGCACCGGCTCCGGCCTGCGCTTCACCGCGCTCGTCGACCGGGCGCTCGATATCGCCGATTGTGACTTCAAGGGCCAGGCGATCGGCTGGCATTCGCCGAGCGGCTTTCGCCATCCCGGCCTGCACGAATATGAAGGCGAGGAGGGGCTGGCCTGGGCGCGGTCGTTTTCCGGCCTTTTGCTGACCTGCGGCCTCGACCATATATTGTTCATGAACGAGGTACCCGCCGACACCTACAACTACCCGCCGAAGAAGACGGTGCGCCACTCGCTGCATGGCCGCATCAGCACCATCCCGGCGCGGCTGACCGGCTACGGCGAGACCTGGGACGGCGACCGCTGCGTGTTGTGGGCCGAAGGCATCGTCCAGCAATCGACTGTATTCGGTGAGGATCTGCACCTGATGCGGCGGATCGAGGCCGATGTCGGCGGCAACGAGATCCGGATTTCGGACCGTGTCGTCAATCACGGTTTCAACCGAACACCGCATATGTTTTTTTACCACGTCAATGTCAGCCATCCCGTGCTCGATGAGGGTTCGCGCTATCTGGCGCCGATAAGGGATGTCGTTTGGGCCGGGCATGCCGGCGAGCGTTATGAGGCGCAAAAGGTCGGCTATCGCACGGTCCCGGCGCCGCAGCCGCGTTTCAGCGAACAGGTCTGGCAGCACGAACTCGGCGCCGACAGCACCGGCGAAGTCCCTGTGGCGGTGGTCAACGACAGTCTCGGTCTCGGCTTCGAGGTGGTCACGCGCAAGAATCAGTTGCCCTGCGCCTATCAATGGCAGAATTTCCAGGCCGGGCAGTACGCGCTTGGGATCGAGCCATCGACGCATCATGTGCTTGGCAATCTAGCGGCGCGCGAACGCGGCGAGATGATCTGGCTGGAGCATGGCGAAAGCCGCCCCTACGATGCGGTCTTCCGGGTGCTCGACGGCGCCGGCGAGATCGCCGCCGCCGAGAGCCGGATCGCGGCGATTGCCAGACAACCGCGAGAGGACTACCCGCGGCCGTCGGGCCATTTTCCTGTTCTTGGAGGCAGGTCGTGATAAGGGCGAGGACGATACGGGACACCAGTTGGGAGGCTGGCTCCGGCCGGAGCGGGGAGGGCTCGCGGCCGATCGGGAATTGGAGGTCACAATGGCTGGCACGGTAAAACGCGATTACAGCCTGGTCGGCGAAAGCACGCGGATCGCGATCGAGACGGGACTGGCCTCAGCGGAGTGGTACCACACGGATGTCCCCCGCAAGGCGATCAAGGAGTTGATGCAGCGCTCAGATGGCCCGGCGATCCGCGACACGATCATCTGGATGGTCGCTATACTCGGCTCCGCCGCCGGCGCCATCTATTTCTGGGGCACCTGGTGGTGCTTGCCGTTCTTCTTCGTCTACGGCGTGCTCTACGGCTCGTCCAGCGACTCGCGCTGGCACGAATGCGGCCATGGCACTGCCTTCCGCACGCGCTGGATGAGCGATGTCGTCTACCAGATCGCCAGCTTCATGCTGATGCGCAACCCGGTGACCTGGCGCTGGAGCCATGCCCGCCACCACACCGACACCATCATCGTCGGCCGCGACGCCGAGATCGCCGTGATGCGCCCGCCGGATCTTTTGCGTGCTGCGCTGGCCTTCACCGGTATCCTCGATTTCCGCTATTCGCTTCCGGCGCTGGTACGCCAGGCGTTCGGCAAGCTGACGCCCGACGAGAAAAGCTACGTTCCCGAGATGGAACAGCACAAGGCCGTCATCGCGGCGCGCTGGCATATCGCCATCTACATCGCGACGGTCGCGCTCGCCGTTTTCATGCGGTCATGGATACCGGTGGTGCTCATCGGGGTGCCGCGCCTCTACGGCACCTGGCACATGGTGCTGACCGGCCTACTGCAACATATCGGCCTGGCCGACAATGTCGTCGACCACCGGCTCAACACCAGGACCGTGTACATGAACCCGATCAGCCGGTTCATCTACTGGAACATGAACTACCACGTCGAACACCACATGTTCCCGATGGTGCCGTATCACGCGCTGCCCAAGCTGCATGAACTGATCAAGCACGATTTGCCGGAGCCGAATCCGTCGATGTGGCATGCCTATCGCGAGGTCTGGCCGGTCCTGTTCAGGCAGCTCAAATACGAGGATTATTTCCTCAAGCGCGAACTGCCACTAACGGCGAGGCCCTATCGTGGCGAGTTCCACGAAGTGAACATGTCGGCGGCGGCTGAGTAGGCACCGCAGGAATTTCGGGAGAGATAGAAATGGCCGATTGGGTCGAAGCGTGCGCCGTGGACGATGTCGAAGAGGAAGACGTCATCCGCTTCGACCATGGCGGCCGCACCTTCGCTATCTACCGTTCGCCGGACGACGAGTTTTTCGCCACCGACGGGTTTTGTACGCATGAGAAGGCGCATCTGGCCGATGGGCTTGTCATGGACGACATCATCGAATGCCCAAAGCACAATGGGCGCTTCAATTACAAGACCGGCCAGGCCAAAGGGGCTCCCGTCTGCGTCAATCTCGCGACCTATCCAGTCAAGGTGGAAGCTGGCAAGGTGATGATCCAGATCGCCTGACCGGCGTTCTGTCACGTAGCAAAGGGGACCAAAATCCATGAGCCGGAAAAGACCGACCGTCGCAGACCTGCGCGCCATGAAGGGCAAGCGGCAGCTGACCATGCTGCGCGTGCTGACGATGGACGAGGCCGAGGCCGCCGAACGCGCCGGCGTCGATATCGTCTCGGTGCCGCCGGAGCTGGTGCTCAATCCGCAATACCGCGATGCGGCACCCAGCCTATTCACCATGCCGGGCGAGAATTTCTTCGAGATCGGCACGGCCGACGATTTCGTCCGCTGGGCGTTCCGGCTCTACAAGGCCAGCGCCGATGCGGTCTACTGCAGCGCCGGCTACGCCACCATCAAGCGGATGGCCGACGACGCAATTCCGGTGATCGGCCATGTCGGCCTCATCCCGTCGCGCGCCACCTGGACCGGCGGCTTCAAGGCCGTCGGCAAGACCGCCGACACCGCCATGCAGGTGTTCGAGGCGGTGAAGCAACTGGAGGCCGCCGGCGCGATCGGCGCCGAGATCGAAGTGGTGCCGGTCGAGGTGGCCA
Organism: Mesorhizobium sp.; assembly: GCF_005063415.1. GTDB lineage: Bacteria > Pseudomonadota > Alphaproteobacteria > Rhizobiales > Rhizobiaceae > Mesorhizobium. Next base: position 1,434 of record NZ_SUEG01000089.1, on the reverse strand, counting down.
AGGCGATTTCGGAACGCACGTCGCTGATCATGCTGTCGATGGGGGCGGGCACCGGCTGCGATGCGCAATACCTGTTCGCAGACGACATCCTCGGCCAGAACCGTGGCCACATGCCGCGCCATTCCAAGGTTTATCGCAATTTCGCCGCCGAATACGATCGCCTGCAGGCCGAACGCATCGCCGCCTTTTCCGAATATGTCGCCGATGTGAACAGCCTGGCGTATCCCGAAGACAGGCACGTCGTGCACATGGATCCGGACCAGCTCAGCCTGTTCCTGGAGAAGATCGAAGCTGCATGAGACACGCGGGCATCACATAGCCGGCGCCGAGGTCTCGGGCCATGTTTTGCGGATTTGACGCAGAACCTGCGCGGCGAGCGCGGACGTGAATTCTGCCTGCTCCGCTCGTCCTGGAACAAACTTTTGCCAGCGGTCCGATCGGCGCGATCAGTTGCAAAAGGGCTTGAGTTCCGGGCATTGCGCCAGCCTCGCCAATCGGTGCGTCCAACCGCAGAATTTCCTCGCAAGCCGGCCTGCAATGCGCGGATTCATTTGACGAATTGGTCTTGAGCCGATTAGCTTTCGTTCCGATGGCCGCAGAGGGAGCAGGGCGTAGCCATCGCGGGTGAAAGCGGGCAATGAACGCGACCGGCTGGCTGAACTGGAGAAGCCTGAACCAGGAGGGCATTGTCTTTGCCATCGCGGTTGTGCTGTTCATTGCCGCCGCGTTCGGGCTGCCCGGGTTTATCAACTCGAACAATCTCGTTGCCATCGTGCGCTCGGTCTCGGTGCTGGGCATACTGGCGCTCGGCATGGCGGTCGTCATAATCGGCAGGGGCATCGACCTGTCGGCGGTGGCGATCATGGCGATGTCGGTCGCCTGGTATCTGCAACTGCTGAATTCGGGGACATCCGACGGGCTGGCCTTCGCCTATGTGCTCGCCGGCGTTCTCGCAATCGGGCTGTTGAACGGAATCCTGGTCGCCTACGCCGAGGTTCCGGCGATCTTCGTGACGCTGGCGACCGCATCCTTCGTCTTCGGCTATGTGCGTTCACAACTGATCACGCAGGACGCCGTGCCAGTGCCGCCCGGCCATTGGGTAGAGCTGCTTGGCGGGCTGCGCTTCCTCGACATCCCGGTCGAGGTTTTTGTCTTCGCCGGGCTGGCTTTCGCCTTCTTCCTGTTCCTGCGCTACACCAAATGGGGCCGCTACGTCTATTTCGCCGGCGACAACCCGGTCGCGGCGCGCAACATCGGCATTCCAGTGCGCCCGATGCTGGTGCTGCGCTACGTGCTGTCGGCCCTGGTCTCGCTGGTGGCCGGCCTGCTCACCGCCGCCAGCCTGCATTCGATCAACACCCGCATCGTCAATTCCACGCTGCTCTACGACATCGTGCTGGTGGCGGTGATCGGCGGCATCGGACTGTCGGCCGG
>NZ_SUEG01000088.1 GCF_005063415.1 Mesorhizobium sp. | reverse complement strand
TGTCCTCAAGCTCGATTTCCTTGGCGACGGTGACGCCGTCCTTGGTGATGCGCGGGGCGCCGAACGACTTGTCGATGACCACGTTGCGGCCCTTGGGGCCGAGCGTGACCTTCACCGCGTCAGCGAGGATGTTGACACCGCGCAGCATGCGCTCGCGGGCATCGCGGGAGAATTTTACGTCTTTGGCAGCCATTTTTAGCTCCTGGCAGGGGCTTCAATCGAGCCCGGGAATTCAGTTGACGAAAGGGCCTGATATGAGCCGATGATGCCCATGATGTCGGATTCCTTCATGATCAGAAGGTCTTCGCCATTGAGCTTGACTTCCGTGCCCGACCACTTGCTGAACAGGATGCGGTCGCCGGCCTTGACGTCCAGCGGGACCAGCTTGCCAGCTTCGTCACGAGCGCCGAAGCCGACAGCGATGATCTCGCCTTCCTGCGGCTTTTCCTTTGCCGTGTCGGGGATGATGATCCCGCCAGCGGTCTTGGATTCGGATTCGACCCGGCGAACGACCACGCGGTCATGCAGCGGGCGGAACTTCGACTTTGCCATTTTCGGATTTTTCCCTGGTGCGCTGTTGAGGGGTTTTTGTTAGCACTCGCGATGGACGAGTGCTAACGCGATAGTGAGGTAGGCTGTAAGCGGGCACTCGTCAAGACGGACGAGGGCAGGCGAGGAGCTCTGGCCCCCTCCCCGGTGGAACCCAACGCATACGCGGCATCCGCGTTGATGGCTGCGAGCCCCACATTTCCATTGAATTCGGCGTCATGACGCCAACTTGCTCGCGCCGCTTCCAAGTCGTCAGTCGTGCTGCCGTCAGCACGAACATAGGGCTGCGCTTCACTTCCCGTCGAAGCCGCGGCAAGCAGCGTCGCCGTCAGCACGCTCCTTTGCAGATGCTTGCCAAAGGTGGACAGTGAGCGCACCTGCGCCGGGCTGTTGGTGCGAACGTAAGACGTCATTGACAACTCCTTTTTGCAAGTCGAGCCCCTTCTCCACCTTCGGCCGCCGTCGACGCGAAGAAGTCCGCATCGCGTTGAAGACGAGCTGCGAAAAAGAGAAAGATGTGTTTGATGGCTGCGGCCCCAACGGTGCCTTCAGATTTGAGATCACTTCCGCCGCGAGCGGCTGAAGCTCCTCGCAACGTCAAATCGAATCTGCTGCCAAGCCTCCAGGAAAGGAGAGCATTGCTCATCTCGCGCTTGTGCATGCAGTCAACCTTCGATCCGTGTTGCCACATCAAGAGCAAATGCCGTGCCAAAGCTCACTGGGAAGTGAACGCATGGCTCTCCCTGAAAACCTCACAAATCCAGCATGGTCAATTGTGCGGAACCCGACATGCGTCTTCTGCCACTGTCAGCTTTCGGACAGGCATGACGCGTTTCGCGCCGACCACCGGTCGATCGGTTTTGGGGCCGGTCTGTTCGCCTCATAAGAGCGCGTTACATTGCGTAGCGGTTTCCCGAGCGCCGCCACATGACACTGGACCTGCAGGTAGCACCGGCTTCTCATCCAGCCTTACTTTGGCCCCCTCGCGTATCAAATTCCCGCTGGCGAGCCCTGCTTTCATAGATCGCACCATGCCGGATGTCTGCTCTGGCGCCCGACCCGCTGGCACGATCTCGATCCGGCATAAGGGCGCAGCATCTTTGCAGGCCGTTTCATCCCGGCGTCCTGCTTGGCTGACAGACCGCACTTGGCGAGCGGTCTCCATGCTCTCTCCAAGGACCATCCCTGCGGCTGGCTTGTCGACCTATGGGCGGGTCCGGCCGCCCGAAACCCTCGCGCCATCAGCTTTTTTCCCCGCCGCCTGCGGCGGCTTCCTCGCGCCGCTTCGCTCACAAAAAAGCTGCCCGCTCGGGTCCTTCACTGTCGCTGCGGCCCTGTCGGATTCAGGCGGTCCTGACGCGCCCATTACGGTGCGCCATCGCAGGGGATGGTCCCCGGCGAAACCACAAAAGGAGACTTCGAAATGACCGCGATCGGTTACGTCAACAAGCAGGAAAACGGCGCCTACAAGGGCCAGTTCAAGACGCTCAGCGTCCGCGCCGACATCGATATCGTCCCCAACCAGGCCAAGAGCGCCGATAACCATCCCGACTTCCGGGTGCTTACGCAAGGGGTCGAAGTCGGCGCTGGCTGGATCCGCACCGGCGAGACTTCCGGCAAGGATTATGTGAGCCTGTCGATTGCAGCGCCGGAGTTCGGACCGCGCAAGCTCTACGCCAATCTCGGCCGAGCCGCCGGCCAGGACGATCACGACACCTACGCCATCATCTGGAACCCGGCCGACTGACCGGCCGAGATAAGAGCCTCGCGCCGCAGCCCCGGCGCGGGGCTCATTCCCAGGAGTTCCACCCAAACCCCGTCCGCCCTAAAGGGCGGCGAAAACTCTCCCCCGACTCTTCGCCCGTCCCCGAGACGATCTCCCTCGCCCATCCTCGCCCTCGCTTGTCCGAAGCGAAACGAGGATCATCATGGACGACGAAAACGAACGCGCGGCCCGCGCGAAAAAGGGCAGCCCGTTTCTCAGCACAGCCCAAGCCGCCTTCTATATCGGGCTCTCCCAGCGCACGCTCGAAAAGATGCGGCTCAAGGGCGGCGGCCCGAAATTCCGCAAGCACGGCCGCTATGTCCGCTATCACATCGACGAACTCGACCATTGGTCGAAAGGACACCCGCAGCACTCCATCGCCGGCGATGGCAAGGCCGGTTCCGGCCAGGGCGGCACGGGAGGCCGTTCATGAGGCGGCGCCCTTCCATCCATCTGATCGGCAGCCGCCTGAGGCGTGTTCGAGCCCGTAAGACGGTCGCCTTGGCCGCGGCCGGTCTCGGTCTTTTGGGCTTCACGGCGCTGGGAAAGCCCGCCCCTTGGCTGGTCTGGAACGCCTCGGCCAGCGCGCCGATCGGCCTTTACCGCATCGCTGCGGGAGCGCTGGCGCGTGGCGATCTCGTGCTCGTGCGCCCGCCTGAATACGCGGCGTATCTCGCCGCCGAGCGCAGCTATCTGCCTCGCAATGTGCCGCTGGCAAAACGTCTTGCAGCGCTGCCGGACGATAATGTCTGCGCCTTCAATGACGCCATCATCATCGGCGGCGACATCGTCGCGCGCCGGCTCAAAATCGACGCCGAAGGCCGACCTTTGCCATGGTGGAACGGCTGCCGAGCGCTCGGGGATAACGAGGTTTTCCTGCTCGGCAGCGACAAAAACCGCTCCTTCGACAGCCGCTATTTCGGGCCTGTTCCCACTCAAAATGTCATCGGGAGGCTCGTACCACTATGGACCGAGTGACCCTCCTCTTGTTGGGCATGATCGCCATTGCGCCATGCGCCTGTTCCGCCTCGACCGGCGCTGAGCCGGTCGCCATCTCCCAAAGTCCGCAGCTGCGAAAGTGGCAGACGTTGGTATCGGAAGCAAGCCGGCGCTTCCATATTCCCCAAGCCTGGATCTATGCCGTCATGGCTGCCGAAAGCGGCGGCAAGACAATGCGCGGCGGCCGCCCCATCACCTCCCCCGCTGGCGCCATGGGCCTCATGCAGGTGATGCCCGGCACCTATGAAGAGATGCGGGTCGAACACGGCCTTGGGCCTAACCCCCACGATCCGCGCGACAATATCCTGGCCGGCACGGCCTATCTCAGTGCCATGTATGACCGCTTCGGATTTCCTGGCCTGTTTGGCGCCTACAATGCCGGTCCCGAGCGCTACGACGAGCATTTGAAGCGTGGCAAACCGCTGCCAGAAGAGACCGTCGAGTACCTCGACCAACTCAAGGCGGCCGGAGTTTCGGCGGCCGACATCGAGGCGTTCGAAAGCCAATCTGTCGCTCCAAAGGCGCAAATCGCTCCTCTCGGACGGTCGCTGTTCTTCATTCATGACGGTGTTCACTCAGGCGTGCGAAACGGCGATCTCTTCGTGCCGCTCGGCAAGGACGGCGCGCAGCCGAAGGAGCCGGTGCGTTAGCCATGGCGGACGGGGGCGCGTCTGGCGGGGCTGGGCGCGGAAGGCAAGATAAAGGTACCGCCTCCAGGAGGCGGTTAAATCTTTGTCTGCACATCGTTTTTCCGGGAGGCTGCCGCCGGTGCCAAGAGGGTTTGACGTGTAAGTGTCTGATTTTGCTTGATATGTCTGGGAGGCTCGCATTAAGGATGACGAGTTCAGGCCGAAGCTCGGCAAAATCGGGTCGCGCGGCTCGAAGGCCGGCAAACGCTATGCCGGCCAGGTTCGTGCGGCGATCAACCGGGCTGGCGGCCGGCCGCAACGCGGTGGTCGCTTCACAGGAAGCCGGACAGGGCGCGGCGGGGCGGCCGCCGCACTGCTGAAATCGCGCGACCGGTATGCCGCCTTCCGCCAGCGCCGGGTGATCGTCAAGGCGCGGGTCGTCAAGCTCGCCGGCAAGGGCGCGGACGGGGCGCGTGCCCATCTACGCTATCTTCAGCGCGACGGGGTCACCCGCGAAGGTGAACCTGGCGAGCTCTACGGCGCCGACAGCGGCCGCGTCGACGGCAAGGCGTTCATCGATCGCGCGGACGGCGACCGCCATCAGTTCCGCTTCATCGTCGCTGCCGAAGACGGCATCGAGTACGACGACCTCAAGGCGCTGACGCGGCGGCTCATGGCGCAGATGCAGGAAGACCTCGGCACGAAGCTCGACTGGGTCGCGGTCGATCATTTCAACACCGGCCACCCGCACAGCCACATCATCGTCCGTGGCAGGGACGACCGTGGCGAGAACCTGGTCATCGCGCGCGAATATATCTCATCTGGCATCCGCGAGCGGGCGGCCGAGCTGGTCAGCCTCGATCTCGGTCCGCGAACCGACCGCGAGATTGAGCTTCGCCTGCGCCGGGAAATGGAGCAGGAACGCTTCACCAGCATCGACCGTCGGCTGCTCAGCATGCGTGATGATGACGGCCTGGTCTCGCCGGGCGGTCCCGACGCCATTCGCCAGACGCTGCACCAGGGACGGCTGCGCAAGCTCGAGCGGATGGGTCTGGCCGCGGAGGTCGGCGCTGGCTCCTGGCGCCTCGACGATGAGCTCGAAGCCACGCTGCGCCGCACCGGCGAACGCGGCGACATCATCAAGACCATGCACCGCGAACTGACCGGCAAGGGGCTTGCCCGCAGGGCCGCCGACTGGGTGATCCACGATCGATCCGGCGAGCCCGTCCAGTCTCTCGTCGGTCGCGTTGTCGCGCGTGGACTGGCCGACGAGATCAATGACCGCCATTACATGATCGTCGACGCCGTCGACGGTAAGAGCCATTGGATCAACATCGGTAGAGGCGAGGCGATGGAAACGATGCCTAATGGCTGCATCGTGCGTGTCGCGCCAAGGAACACCGAGCCGAGGCAGGTCGATCGTACCATCGCCGAAATCGCCGCCGCGCATGGCGGCCGTTACGACGTCGATATGCACCTGAAGCATGACCCATCCGCCACCGAGAGCTTTGCGCGAACGCATGTGCGGCGGCTGGAGGCGATCCGCCGCGCGACCGGCGGCGTCGAGCGAGAGCCGAACGGCACCTGGCTCATCGCGCCGGACCATCTCGATCGCGTCGCGAATTATGAGGGCCAGCGGGCCAGGGCCGAGCCTGTCGTTGCCGACAAGCTCTCCTCAATGGCGCTGGAGCGACAGGTCAGCTTCAACGGCGCCACCTGGCTCGACCGGGAGCTGGTTGCCGATAGACCCGAGCCTTTGCACGGATCCGGCTTCGGCCGCGACGTGAGAGAGGCGCAAGCTCGCCGGCGGCAGTGGCTGATCGCGCAAGGCCTCGCGCATAAAGAACAGGATGGGATCGTCTATCGAGCCAACATGCTTTCGATCCTGCGCCAGCGAGAACTGAACCGTGTTGCTGGCCAACTGTCGGAGGAACTTGGCCTGCCCTATGCCGAAGCGCGATCCGGAGGACGAGTAGAGGGTACGCTCCGCCGCTCCGTCGAGCTTGCCAGCGGAAAATATGCCGTCGTTGAAAAGTCGCGCGAGTTCACGCTGGTGCCATGGCGGCCGGTGCTTGAGCGCCATGTGGGCAAGGAGGTCTCCGGTGTCGTGAGTGGGGAGGGGATTTCATGGACCGTCGGCCGGCAAAGGAGCGGACCTGGTGTTTCGTGAGATGGTGTACAGCTTTTTAGCCAGCGGCGCGGGCAGCCATGCGAGCCCGCGTAGACCTTATGGCCGCACGCCCGCAATCGGTCGCATGGACCTGCCAGGCGGGGCGGCTTTGGAGCGTTCGGACCCGACACGCTGCGTGAGTGGCCAGACTTCGAGCGCTCGAAGATGCGGACTGTTGTCTGCTGGCCGGCGTTATTCCGGCTGGCCTATGACCGCGGCGCAACAGTTCACCGCTGAAGTTGCCACGGGCGAACATCGACAAGAGAAAAAACACCATTGCGCGTTACAAATCGCCGTTGAAAGCGTTTAGGTTGCATGCGCTTCGCCAAGTAAACGGATACCCCAGAAGAGAGCCATGACCACGGCCCGCCATATCGTGACGCTGCTTAAAAGCCACATTGCCGGCGACGAGGATCGTTTCCTCTCTATCGCGATGCAGCTTGCTGCGCATGAGGCACGTCAAGGCCATGGCAAGCTTGCTCAGGAGCTCAAGGATCTGGTCGACGCGGCCAAGAGCAGGGACGCCCGGATTGCCAAGAGCAGTCGGCCGGTTCCCCTTTTTCAGCCAAAGGGCGAACTCGCAGGCCTCCTGCATGTGCGCTATCCGGACCTGCGACTGACGGACATGATTTTGCCGGACAGTCTGCGCTCGCGCCTGCACCGCGTGCTGGGAGAGCAGCGCCAACAAGCAAGCTTGCGCGAGCACGGGCTTGTTCCCCGTCGCAAACTGCTTCTGGTCGGCCCGCCAGGATCAGGCAAGACGATGACCGCATCGGCATTGGCCGGGGAGCTTCATCTGCCCCTTTTCATGATCGTCCTCGATGGTTTGATCACCAAGTTCATGGGAGAGACTGCCGGAAAGCTGCGGCTTGTTTTTGATGCAATGCAGGCGACGCGGGGCGTCTACTTCTTTGACGAATTCGATGCCATCGGCGCGCGTCGAGGCGAACGCCAGGATGTTGGCGAGATTCGGCGCGTGCTGAATTCGTTTCTGCAGTTTCTCGAGCAAGACGACAGCCACAGCCTGATTATTGCGGCAACAAATCATGCCGAGTTGCTCGACAGAGCTTTGTTCCGCCGTTTCGACGATGTCATCGAATACGACGTGCCCGATCGGCCGATTATCGAGGCGCTGCTTCGGGCTCGACTCGACCGCTTCGACACCAGAGGGCTTGCCTGGAACGAGGCGATCTCTCAGGCAGAGAGACTGTCGCAGGCCGAGATCACCCGCGCGGCCGACGACGCTGCAAAAACCATCATATTGCGGGGGGGGAAGCGGATCACCTCGGAAGCGCTCATCGACGCTCTGAAGGAACGCCGGCAGGCTTCGCTGTCTGAGTAGCGACAGCACAGATCATAATGGCAGACGATTTTCCGCGCGACCGCGCCCATATCCACCTTCGCAACAACGGCATTCGGGAAGCCTATCGGCGGCCCAACCAACTTATACATGCACCGCCGCTGCCGGCGCGTGATCGGGCGTCGCATGCTGCGGCCTTGACGCAATCCATCGAACAAGCGGTCGAAAGTGCACGCCAGCAGATTGCGGCGCGTGACCCCCAGCTGTCGGTCGGCACGCCTGGCTTTTACCTCGAGATCGATCTGCCCATGTCCGGACGGGCGGCCCTCGACCAGTTGGCCGATCGTCGCCAGCACATGGAGCTGGTCGCCGTCCATGAGCCAACTCAACCCGGTGCTCCCATCACAGCGTCGGTGTTCCTGCCGCAAAGCGCGCAAGCCTATTATTTGAGGAAAGTCGAGGCGTATCGAGACGTTGACACTGACCGCGGCAGACCGCGCAACGAGCCGCTCGTCTCCCGCATGGAGACAGTCAGGCTGGCGACTGCACGATCGTTGTTTACCGACCACGACGACCTCTTCCCCCAGGCCGCTGACGAGCAGGTGTGGTGGGAAGTCTGGCTGCGCGACGGTCGCCGCGAGAACTTCGAGCACATTGCCGAAGCCCTGAACATCACTTTGCGCACGCATGCGGTCAGGTTTCCGGAGCGGGTGGTCATGCTGGCACTCGCCAGCACGGCAATGCTCGACCGCATGATTGCGCACAGCGATGTCGTCGCCGAGCTGCGGCGCGCGAAGGATACGCCGTCCTTCTTCATGGGCCTTGGCGGCGCGGAGCAAAGGGACTGGAGCGACGAGCTTCTCGGGCGCGTCAGACCGCCTCAATCCGATATTGCGGTCTGCATTCTCGACAGCGGCGTACGTCGCACCCACCCGTTGATCGAACCCGCACTTGCCGTTGAAGACTGGCACACCGTCAAACCGGCATGGGGCAGCGACGACACACCTGCGTGGAGCGGCCACGGGACGCGAATGGCAGGTGTCGGCCTGTACGGTGATCTGGTCCCGCTCCTGGTCGGAGGCGATCCAGTTCCATTGCCCTTTCGGCTGGAGAGTGTCCGTATCCTTCCGCCAGAAGACGAGGCAAACGATCCAGAACTCTATGGCGCGATTACCGCGGAAGCGATCGCCCGCGCCGAGGTGCAGGCGCCGGAGCGCCGCCGCGCGATCGCAATGGCTGTGACAAGCGCCAGTCCGGCGCGTGGAAGGCCCACATCGTGGTCTGCCGCTATCGACCAACTCTGTTTCGAAGAGGAGCAGCGACGCTTGATCGTTCTCTCTGCCGGCAACATCGGCGATGACCTCATGCCGGCCGAGCATTTGACGCGCAACGATCTGGAAGCAGTCGATGATCCTTCTCAGGCCTGGAATGCGCTGACGGTCGGCGCTTTCACAGAAAAGGTCGATATCATTGACACCGACTTTGCGGGCTACGCTCCGATCGCGCCGGTCGGCGAGCTCTCGCCGCGCAGTCGCACTTCGGTCGTTTGGGACAGGCAGTGGCCGGTGAAGCCCGAGGTCGTCTTCGAAGGCGGCAATCTCGCCCATGACGGTGTGTTGCCTGGCGAGCCGATCGACGATCTGCAGATATTGACCACTTTCTATCGACCCGAACTGCGCCACTTCACCACCCTCGGAGATACGAGCGCGGCAACGGCCCATGCCGCACGGATGGCGGGACTGATTCTGTCAGCGCGCCCCGAGCTGTGGCCTGAAACGGTTCGCGCCCTGATCGTCCACTCGGCCGAATGGACTCCGGCGATGCGCGCACGCATCGATGCGTGCAACGGAGCGAAGGGCGAGATCCAGGCGCTCGTGCGGCGCTATGGTTACGGCGTGCCAGATCTTGGGCGCGCGCTTCTGTCAACGGTGAACGACCTCACGCTTATCGTTGAAGATGAGCTTCAGCCTTTCCAGCGCGAGGGCGGCGCGGCTGCCAAAACGCGTGACATGAAGCTGCATCGCCTGCCTTGGCCGAAGGAGCAGCTCGCGGCGCTCGGCGCTGCCCAGGTCGAGCTCCGCGTCACGCTGTCCTATTTCATCGAACCCAACCCCGGTGAACGCGGATGGACCCGCCGGCATCGTTACGCGTCCCATGGTCTTCGGTTCAGAGTAAAGTCAGCGACCGAGACAGTCGACGAATTCCGAGCCCGCATCAATCAGGCCGCTCGGGACGAGGAGGAAGGGGCGCCTGCTGGAGGCGGAGAAGAGTGGCTGCTCGGCACCTTCCGCGATCGCGGCTCGTTGCACGCCGATTTCTGGTCGGGCAGCGCCGCCGATCTCGCCGAGCGTGACGCGATCGGCGTGTTCCCGGTCGGGGGCTGGTGGAAGGAGAAGCCTTACCTGGAACGCGTCGACGCTCTGGCTCGGTACGCCCTGATTGTGACGATTCGGGCGCCTGGGGTCGATGTTGACATCTTCACACCCGTCGAAGCAGCCCTGACTGTCGAGACGTCGGTCGAGACCTGATGCAGCACTGTCCAAACCGGCCAACAACGGAGGTTTGACCAGCCTCTGGTGCCATGGCGGCTGGTGCTGGATCATCACGTCGGCAACAGGGATCATGCGGAGGACGATAGGCCGCCAAAGGAGCGGGCCAAGCGTGTCATAATGGCGCCCATGGTCACGCCCACAAGCCGCGCCCCCTGCGTCTACGGAGAGGTGCGCGTCTGCTTAGGCGGCCGAGACATCGCTTACCTGATCAACGCGCTCGCCGTATTTGCGCCTGTAAGCGGCAATGAAATCGTCGTCGCTACAGATGCAGCGGCCGCTGGAGTCCTTGGCCTTCGGATCGTGCAAGTGAGAGCCAAGGGGGCGCAGAAGATTCACCCGAGTGCTCGTCGTCGGGCTCATGGGAAACCCCGCACTATGTTTGACCAAATCCGCGGCAAGCATAATCCCGGCAAGCACCGACTGAAAGGCCATCGGAACCACAGTTCGAACGCGGCGACTTCCTTCGCTAAGCTGGAACACCAGACCGCCGCAGATAGCCTGCTGATAAAAGGAGCGCAGGGGCTGGCCAACAAACGGGGCTAGCGGTTCAAACGGCACAGCCATCGCTGTAGCCACGCGAACTACAAAGTCGTTGGGAACTCCGGCATTGGTCTGCAGGAGCGTTTTCACCTGCTCGTGTGCTTCCGGTATTCCGAGTTCCTCGGCAATCAGCTGGTGCTCGTCCTTGGATTTTCCGGATGGCAGGTACATGCAACAAAGGCAAGCCTGGCCGTCATCGAAACCATGCCGGGAGATACCGAGATCGTGCTCCTGCGTCCAAGCGTTTGCGATCCATCGCGGCAGTGCACCTTGGACAGCCAGACGGTCGGCGGCGGTGTCAAGCGCCACACCCACTTGGTCGAAGACCCAATTGCCCCGGCGCGCAACATATTCTGCCCACGTCAGAGGGTGCGCCTCGACCTCAAGGGCAGTCGATCTAAGGGCGGTGGCTGCAAGAACCGCTTTGGACATACCAATCTCGGCCTGGCCAGCCAATGCGTAGCGCTGCAGGTTTGAGAGTTCGATCGCTTCGTGATCGATTACATGCAGACGACCCTTGAGATCGGGTTGTCTCGCTAGCGCCCAAAGCGAGCCATGGCCTACCGCACCGAGCCCAACGAGGTGGGTTTCGCCAAGGTCGACTGGGAAGTCGATCGGGCCAGGCTCCCCGGCTTTGGTCTTGTCGTAGCTGCATAGCGAGAGGTCGATGGTTTCGTCCAACTCGGCGCCGGTCAACTGGGCAGCGAAGATAGTTCGAAAGACGTTGGCGGCGCCGAAGCAACTGGCGGCGCCAGCTCCATAAGGCAGCAGACTTGGGCCAGAGCCCACCGGGTCCGTACGCGACAGCTTTGCCGCCCAACCGTCCGATCCCACGAAAAAGATCGGGCACCGGAGTGATGGGCGCGTTACCCCTGCAACGACGCAGACGGTGGCAGACTTGCCGGAACGCCGGATGCCGACTTTTGGATTGATCGACTTTGCCAAGCGCTCCAGCGCTTGGGCTTGAGAGCTCGCCGCGCTGTCCAGCGGGATTATCGCCAGAACCGGGTAGAGCCTAGCGAGCAATCTCACCGCAAGATCTAGTGTCGCCTGGCCTTCGGCGCAGGAAGCGGCCTGATGGTCGAAGGCGACTGCCACGACCTGCTTTTCAAGAGCTGCTTTGAAGTCTCCCAGATGAAAATCGGCCAGGACCTGAGATGCCGCCGTGGCGGCGCGATCGATGAAGTTAGCGAATGCCATTGTTCAACTCGATATCATGATCATTCGCGACAGTGCCGCGGGAGGGAGCGCATTCCATTTGGCCTTTTCGTCAAGCCGATAGGCGGCGACCCGAGCAAAATCGAAAGGCTCGCGGGCGAAATTCGGCACGACCAGCGACAGACACCCAACCGTGGTAGCAACCGCATAAGCGTCGTCCGTCGTCGAATGGTAGGCGCGGCCCGGATGGCTGTGAATCTGGGCCAAGAGTTTCAGGCCGCTTTTGTAGAGCCAGACATTGAGCCGGTGCAGTTCTTCGGCCGCAACGATCACGCAAACGCCATCGTTTGTCCGAATGTGACGCTGCGCCGGGATAACCGTCTCTGTTACGGCAAAGTGCCGGTCTTGCTGAACGCCGACCCAGAGCGCCATCCCCTCATTGCCTTCGCGACCAACTGAGCGCAGATGCCCATGCGTGGTCGAGATGCAGCCGCGCGGGAGAGTCACGATCGTTACATCTCTCAAACCAGTCATTCTTGTATCGCCTGAGGGGATACCACCATTCCTACGATTGTCGGTTGGAGTTGAATCTGCAACTGCTCTATAGGAACGATTCCGTACTTGATGATCTTGTCCAGGATGAAGGCCAAACAGCCTTCGCCAGAACCCCGATGAAGCAGCCATGGATCACCTGAATGGGCTGGATTGTCGTGGTATTCCCGGACGCCCGCCATGCACAGGAATGGTTCGTCCTCGGGACTGTTGGCCTGGATGAAGTCCGTCAGCGGCACGGCGTTCTGCTGGATGAGAGCTCCTATCATTTCCGGCGGCGTTCCGGGCAGCGGCGGACGTCTAAGCATTTTCAGGTATAGATCTTTCCGGGCAATCGGATGACGCGTAAACGGATCGACGAAGACCACGGACGGTGGTCTTAAGTCGTAGTCGGTGAAGTCGACCTCGCTCGCTGCGCTGATCACCCGTGGTTTTAACTTGAGGCTTGCGAAAATGAAGAAAGCGCGCGGAAAGGTCGCCTCGATCAAGAAGCAGCCCTGAGCCCGATAGACATCAGCATATCGCCGGAACCGGCCGATCTCCCGATCAAACTTCGCTCGGGAGACCTCCGGATCCACACTTTGGGGTTTAGGCACCTGCGACGCCCGCCTTCAGGCTGAGGAACAGGGTCATAGTATTCGGGAAACCGAAATCGCCAAGCTTCTTGTCGACGTCGAGCAAGTTGCCGGCCTCATCCTTCAATTCCCAATTCTCGGCTGGTTGGGCGACGTTCTGCGTGTTCTCAAGGGCTTTGGTACGAATGACGTGAAGCGGCTGGTTGGGATTGGCTTCGACCTGCGTGGGCTGGCCGTTCACCACCACCGTGATCTCGATCTTGCCCGGTCCGCCGCCGTGATTATCGCCCTTACCCGAATCCTTCGACATTGTCCTACTCCTGTGGCTTGCCAACCGCCCCACGCCCTGGCGCCCACCTGCGAGTGAGACCGGCGGTCTTCAATCGTTCACCCGGCGCCACGGCCGCGAGTACGCGAAAGACAGGGGATAAGCTACCGAATCGGTGCTTGCCTTCTTTTATGGGTGACTTGAGCCGCAAGTAAATGGTCTCAAATTGCTCCTCACAACTATAATCGATTAGAGCAATGCAAAAATATTGGCGACACGCCTATTCATCTGCTCTCTCACTCGCCTGCTCCGTGCTTGGCAAGGGGAGCTTTGACTGCGTCACGCGTCCCCCAAGCAGCCGATTGCGCCGGCAGCGCCGTAGGAACCGTCGTTCAGAGTCTTCACCACTCAAGCAGCCGCATGGATGCAGCCGACGCTCGTCTCCACAAACAGCGCAAGTGGTGCCTTGTTGGATAAGGTCGCCTCGTCCCTGGTGCAGCATCTGTCGGAACGGGTCCGCTGCGAGACCATGCCTCATCATCGCGCATGCGCAGCAGCCGGCGGTCGATGCTCGTAAGGCGTTCTGCTCATTTCGTGGCGAAGGCGCTGCTCGACTCGCGGACATATGCGGGCACCGAGGCGGAGGCTGACCAGTCGGCGCCGCGTTCGCGGATGTCGCTTGCAATGTGCTCGCGTGCGTTTGCCGCCGGCGACCTTGCCGTCCTCGCCTGCTATGGCGAGCCGGCGCAAGCGGATTGCTCGATACTGCCGGCGAGGCTGCGGGCCGGCTCCAAACGGCCGTTCACAAGAGCTTGCATCAGCAACTGGCAATCGGATCGATAACTTCGCGATCGCCGTTACGGCGCGGAGATGCGGTCTCGCCGGGTTGTGGCTGGCGCTTTGTTGGGGGCGGCGCGTCGTAGCCGAGGGAGCAGGGGCGGCGCCATGATCCAGACCGAACGCGCGCTGCAGCAGGTGCTTGAGTGGGGGCGTGCCCTGACCGGTTTCGCGGATGAGCATGCTGAGGAAGCGGTAAGGGGCGGCCAGTATATCCTGCAACGCATTCACCCGAGCCTGCGCGACACCAGCGCCCGCACCGGCCGCGATCCGCAGAACGAAACGCTGATCGTGGCGTTCTATCGCGAACTGGCGCTGCTGTTCTGGCTAGACGATTGCAACGACGTTGGCCTGATCGCGCCGGAGCAGCTCGCCGCCGTGGAGCAGGCGCTGGGGCACGGCGTACCGTGCGTGCTCTCCGGATTCGAGGGCTGCGCTCAGCTGCGCGCTTCGCTGGCTGCGCTCGCTTACGATCGTCGCGACTATGCTCGGCTTCTCGACTATACCCGGTGCTACTGCGCGGCGCTGCGCGCCGGACACGCGCAGGCGGCAGGGGCGCGACGCTGGTCTTACGCCGAGTACCTGCACAACGGCATCGATTCGATCGCTTACGGGACCGTGTTCTGTTGCCTGTCGCTGCTGTGGGGGCTGGACATGGCGACCTTGCGCGCGCGTCCAGCGTTTCGCCAGGTCCTGCGGCTCATCTCAGTGATAGGGCGCCTGCAGAACAATCTGCATGGACGCGACAAGGACAGGTCGGCCGGCGATAACGCGGCGATCCTGCTTCTGCAGCGCTATCCGGCTATGCCTGTGGTTGAGTTCCTCAACGACGAGTTGGCCGGCCATACGCGCATGCTGCACCGGGTGATGGCGGAAGAATGCTTTCCCGCGCCGTGGGGACCGTTGATCGAGGCGATGGCGGCGATCCGCGCGCAGTACTACCAGACTTCGACCAGCCGCTACCGCAGCGACGCTGCAGGGGGAGGCCAGCGTGCGTCGGCCTGGACGCGCCGGAGGCGGCGGCTTGGGCGCGCTGCCGTCGGTTCGATCCGACGCAACGCCGTCGCCCGCTGCTACGGATGGAGCGAGCATGAGCGACACCGCCCTGAGCCGGCGAAAGGACGAACATCTGGACATCGTGCTGGATCGGCGAACGGCGCCGGCCACGGTGGCCGCTGGCTGGGAGTACATCCATTTCGAACGCTGCGCACTGCCCGAGTTGGACCTGACGCAGATCGACCTGCGCGCCTCGCTGCTGGGCAAGGCTATGCGCGCGCCGCTGCTGATCAGCTCTATGGCCGGCGGCATGCCACGGGCCGAGGCCATCAACCGGCATTTGAGCGAGGCATCGCAAGCCTTGGGGATCGCCATGTGCGGTTCGCAGCGTGTGAGCCTGCAATCCCGCAACTCCCAGGGGCTAACGCGCGCGCTGCGCCGCCTGGCGCCAGACATTCCCTTGCTGGCCAATATCGGCGCCGCGCAACTGCGGGAGGCCGACGGCCTGGACCTGGCGCGTCGCGCGGTGGACGCGCTGGAGGCCGATGGGCTCATCGTCCATCTCAATCCGCTGCAGGAAGCGGTACAGCCGGAGGGCGACCGCGACTGGCGCGGCGTCCTGGCGCTGATCGCTGGCGCCGCGCGCATCGTGGGCGTGCCGATCGTGGCCAAGGAAGTGGGGGCTGGCCTGTCCGCCTCGGTGGCCTGTGCGCTCGTCGAGGCGGGCGTGGCGGTAATCGATGTCGCCGGCGCCGGCGGAACCAGTTGGGCCGCAGTGGAGGGCGAGCGCGCCCGCAATGCCGCCGACCGTGCAGTGGCGATGTCATTCGCCGATTGGGGGATTCCCACCCTGACCAGCGTGCAGGCGGTGCGTCGGGCGCTGCCCGTCGCCTGCTTCTGCACGGGCTCGGCTGATCTGGCGGCGTTGCGTCAGGCGCGCTTGTTGCCCTCGTCGCATTTGTCCGCCGGTTGATGTCGGCGTCGTCCGCACGCTAACAGCAGGCTGCTGAAATACCTACGCCAAAGACAGACTATTGATCCCCCTGGCGAGACGGCTCGATTGACGGGAGCGATGTGTTCATGGAGCAGCTGTTCACGATGAAGCGGTTGGAAGATTTCGTTCCAGCCGGTCATCCTGGTGCCCGCACCGGCTGATGATCAATGGAGCGCTGGTGCGGCTAGACGGCATCCTTTCCGGCATGTACGCCTGCAGTGCCAAAGGCGGTCGCCCCAGCGTTGCGCCGGAGAAATTGCTGCGGGCCGTGTGTTGCAGGTGTTCTACAGCGTCCGTCGGAATTGATGCAGCAGGTGCTGCTGTGGCAAGGCCAAGACCCGGGAATGCCGTCAGCTTTGATCAGGCGCTTCGGGCCGTCGGAAACGCGCGAAGAGTCCGGCTTTCGAAAAAGGCCGAACGCCTCAGATAAAGCCAGAACTCCTTGGGTCACCATCAAACCAATTTGACGCCCCGGGACAATTTCGTCCGGCATTGTCCGGTGTGCGACGATGTTGGGGATGCGACATAGGCGGATTGCCGTGTATTTAAACCGCTTTTCCTTTGGCACGCATATTGCGCCCTATCGGTAAACCTCGTCATGGGCCGGCGGCAATCGCTCGGAGATTGTCGAAATAGCACAATGATTTCTGCCGGGGTGACATCCGGCCCGACTAGAGCAGGACCTTTCAGATGATGCAGAAAAGCAAGCGGCCATACTCGCGGGGAAATAGTCGCGTCAGGGCTGCATGGACGCTCTTTCCTGGTTGTTTCGGCGGCGGACGCCAACTCTTCAATCGGCACCCGAACCGGTGCCTGGATGTCCAAGGAGCGCCCCTGTTGCGCGTGCCTGGCTGCACCCGCGTGCTGGCTCTCCTCCAAGGCGACGCTTCGGCGCTGCTGCAGACCGGCGACGAGAACCCAACTTCAAAATTAGCATTCCGAAAACCGAAAGAAGTGAACAGGTATGTCCAGGATCGGCGCTTTGACGCGCGCCGCATGGCGATCGGCAACTCAGACGCTGGCCAAGGGTTCGAAAAGTTTACACCCGACGCTAGCGCCGGCCGATTTCAAGCGCGCACTTACGATCAACGATCGATATGGCGGGCTCACTGTCAATGTCCCCAAAATGCCTTTCTGGCTGACCGGGGGTGAAGCCTTCGTCTACCGCCGGACTAGCCACGGCGAGCAGCAGTTCATGCAGGTCGATGCTGCCACGGGTTTCAAGCGGCCCGCTTTCGATCAGGCGCGTCTGGCGGCAGCGCTAAACAAGGTGAGCCATGAGAGCTATCAAGCCGGCAATCTTCCGTTCGACCGTTTCGAACTGAGTGAGGATGGTCGCAGGCTCGACTTCCAGATTGAAGACACCCGGTGGAGCTGCGACCTTGCAAGCTATGACTGTACCAGCACCACATTCGATGCAAGGAAAGGGGACCGTAGGGAGCTCAGCCACCGCTACACGCCGCCAGCGGAGAACAACCCCGACAAGAGCAACGCGTCGCCCGACGGCAAATGGATCGCCTATATCAAGAACTGCAACGTTTTCCTGCGCAGCGAGGACGGATTGCAGGATGTTCCTCTGAGCCGGGACGGAGCCGAAGGCAATTGCTACGTCTTTTCGACGCTGAGCTGGTCGCCGGACTCGCGCCACCTCGCCGCTTACCTTGTTCGCCCCGGCTATAGGCGAGAGGTCCGCTACCTCAATTCTTCGACGGACCAGTTGGAGCGGGGATATTCAACAAAATTCTATCCCAGGCCGGGCGATGTCCTTCCGCTGCCCCAGCCAGTCCTGTTCGACATTGCCGGCCGGCGCCAGATCGTGATTGACGGTGCCCTCTTCTCGAACGTCTTCGAACTTTCCCCTATCCGGTGGTGGGCGGACAGCCGCGGCTTCACTTTCGAATATAACCAGCGCGGGCATCAGCTCTATCGCCTGGTCGAGGTAGACGCCGCCTCGGGCCGCGGGCGCTCCCTGATCGATGAGACCAGCGAGACATTCGTTGATTATTTGCCGCTGGGGCATGGCCAGGAGGATGCCGGAAAAATCTTCCGTTACGATGTCGATGACGGGAAGGAGATCATCTGGGCATCAGAGCGCGACGGGTATGAGCATTTGTATCTTTTCAACGGCCGGACAGGCGCGCTCGAAAACCAGATCACCCGAGGTGAGTGGGTCGTCCGGAGGGTCAACCATGTCGATCCGGTCAAGCGTCAGATCTGGTTCGAGGCGAGCGGGATGAACTCGCAGGAGGACCCCTATTGGGTCCATGCTTACCGCATCGGCTTTGACGGCAAGGGACTGACTGCACTGACGCCCGAACCGGCCAACCACCATATCGAGTTCTCGCCTGACAGGCGCTATTATGTCGATCTCTGGTCACGCATCGATCTGCCCCCGCGCATGGCACTCTACCGCGCCAGCGACAATGCCAAGCTCCAGCAGATCGAGACGGCCGACATTTCCGAGCTCGTCGCCGCAGGCTGGCAGCCGCCGCTCAGTTTCCATTCCAAGGGGCGCGACGGCAAAACTGACATCTGGGGCGTGCTCCACCTGCCAGCCAACTTCGACCCGACGAAGAAATACCCGGTTGTGGAGAATATCTATGCTGGACCCCACGGCTCCTTCGTCCCAAAATCCTTCTCGCGGTGGACAGAGCCGCTCACGCAGCTGGGCTTCGTCGTTGCTCAGATCGACGGCATGGGCACCAACAACCGCTCCCGCGCCTTCCATGATGTTGCTTGGAAGAATCTGAAGGACGCAGGATTTCCCGATCGCATTCTGTGGCACAAGGCGGCGGCCGCGCAATATCCATGGTACGACATATCCAACGTCGGCATTTTTGGCGCATCCGCCGGCGGCCAGAGTGCAGTCAGCGCGCTGCTCTTTCACCCCGATTTCTACAAGGTCGCCGTCGCCAAAAACGGCTGCTTCGACAACAGGATAGACAAGACCTGGTGGAACGAACTTTGGATGGGGTGGCCGGTCGGCATTGAATATTCGCAATCCTCCGCCGTTGACAATGCTCACAGGCTGCAGGGCAAGCTGATGATCGCGGTCGGCGAAATGGATGATAATGTCGATCCGTTTTGCTCGTTCCAGCTTGCCGATCGACTCATCAAGGCAGGAAAAGATTTTGACATGGTCTACGTTCCTGGTGCCAATCACCATACTCTAGGCACCTACACCGAGCGCAAACTCCTAGACTTCTTCGTTCGCAACATTCTCGGTCAGACCCCGCCCGACTGGAACACCAAACCGATCGAGCTGGAATAGCTTGTGGCTCTTGCAATTGTTAGCTCGCCTTATCAGCTGTAATCAGGGCGAGGCGCGAGCAAATCTGCACCGAAGGACGATCGTGGAGTCTAGGACTTGCGCTGCGTATTGAGGATCGGCTCGCCGCGACGTTGGTCTGAGCAAACTGCTTGATTGGCACGCCTGCAGACCGCGTGTGTGCGATTGCAAGATCCCCTATCAGCCTGGTGTGAAGCGTTCAGGGGAAAAGCCGCACCCAACGCCGCTTCCGCTCGCCGTAACGCTACGGCGGTGCGGCCCACCGATCCGCTCGACGAGCATTGGAACACATAGGTCCCCGAACGGACGATTGCCTTGGCAATAGAAGACCCTCGTCGGTCATCGCCGCTGTGGGTGGCAGCCCGTCGGTCTGGAGCTGCCACGATTCTCATCCTCGCGTCACATATGAGCTGAAGCTTTCCGGATCGGGTATCCAATCGGCATCCAGTTGCTCGGCGATATGGTTGAATTCTGCCCTCAGGACAAGAGTGAGTAGAGCAGCCCCGCTACGAAAATCCCATCCTGGTTCGTTTGACGCATCGACTATTCAGATTGATTGGCGTGATACCCGGCGCGGCCGCAACACGCGAGGCCGTCAACCGCTGAGCAGAAAACCAGCCTTCGCCTTCCGCGGCGGCGGACCTCGTCAGCCTCTCGAAAGCTTGCCTGAGTAGGTTGCTCATGTGATCTGTGGAAGTGAGGATAGCGTGCACCCGTACAAACTAGACATTCATCGTGGCAGCTTGGCTGCAGGTGCAGCACGCCGTACCGCACGAGCAAGCGGACAGGCCGGCCAAGCCGGTTTTGAGCAGCACTTGGGCGAACTGCAGGCGGCGGACGAGTTGATGGGTGCGCTAGGCGAGGAGGTCCTCGTCAATGGCTCGCATGGTAAAGGTGAGTTGAGACCAACGAAGAGGCAGAGGATCCAAAGCAATCTGCAGCATGCTGTCACTGAGCGGCAACCAGGTGAGGTTGGCAACTCAGGCGCTCGCGTGATGATGCAACTCCCCACCGATCAGGTGGGTACATCGGAACGGGAGGCGCAACTTGTGATGCAGGGGGACGAGCACGAATACACCCCAGCACCGCATCTCGACGGGTCGATGCCCTCGACAGTGCAGCCGGATCGTCCAATTGTGGTCCCCGACGGTGCCGACAAGCGTCCTGTTTATTCCAACGATGCCACCGCCATCGAAGGGCTGAAGTCAGCACTCCTTGCGGGTAAAGCCAGGCCGGACACGGTCACTCGCAGCACAAATTCTCTTTTCGGCTTTAGTCGTTGGCTCTTTCAAAACAACAAGCCAGGGCTTGCTGCTCGGCTTTACCATCCGTCGCTGAGCCAGGATCTCGAGGAGTACGAGAGTAGGGGTGGTTCCTCCACCGTGGCTGGCGCACTGCGTCAATTGATGAAGTCGATGGGCGGAGCCGGCCCGATTGTGGGTCGCGCTGTCCTGAACCCCCATCCTGACGACGCCGCGCTCACCAGACATTTCAGATCCGCGAGCGGCTACGCAACTGCTCTTAACCATTTCAGTCATTACCTACGTCAAAATGACAAGCTCGGAATTGCGGGTCGCATTTACGATAAATCGCTGGATAAAGATGTTGAGAGCTACAAGGCCGCCTCCTCTAATGGTGGAGCTCCGATCGAATCTGCGCTGGTTTATCTCCGCAAGAACCCGCCGCGCGTTATACTCGGGAATCATCTGGAAAACGCGGTCAGCATGGAGGCTCGTCCCCGTGGCGACGCTGCTCAGCATACCGCACCACAGCAGGGATTCGATTGGCCAGAGGAGCTCCTGCCGGTAGGTTATAAGGAGGGCACCGATCTACCATTGTCTCTCGCCCCAACCGCGCACCAACACCAAGCGCCCGACTTTGGAGAGGCCGTCCCTCACTTGAACTGGCGCCACGGCGACCAGGGCGCCCCGGAGGAGCTGGTAGCTGCACGGGACAGGAGCAGCCCGCTGCCAAGCGAGGCGGTGCCACATAAATCTGGACGGGGACTCGCTACGCAGCCCAGATTGTGGGCGGAGAAATCCGCCTCGCCAGAGCTCTTTCGACGGCGGGCGGAGCAGGCTCTGCCGGCGTCCGCCAGAGGTGTGGAGACATCCTCCGCGGTTGATGAAGCCGCGCAGGCCGCTCGCCAAGCTTTGGCTTGGTTGCAGCAGGAGATGGAGGGGATCGAACCGATGCAGGATCCTCATGAGGTGGCTACACCGGAATGTGAGGCGCAGCTCGTCAGGCAGAGGGATGAGCACGAATCCACCCCAGCACCGCATCCCGGAGGTGGTGGGTCGATGCCCTCGACAGTGCAGCCGGATCGTCCAATTGTAGTCCCCGACGGTGCCGACAAGCGTCCTGTCTATTCCAACGATGCGACCGCTATCGAAGGGCTGAGGGCAGCATTCCACGCGGGTAAGGCCAAAGCGAACACGGTCACTTACAATGTAAATTCTCTTTTCGGCTTTAGTCGGTGGCTCCTTCAAAACAACAAGCCAGGGTTTGCTGCTCGGCTTTACCATTCGTCGCTGGATCAGGATCTCAAGGAGTACGAGAGTACGGGTGGTTCCTCCACCGTGGCTGGCGCACTGCGTTACCTCAAGAAGTCGACAGGCGGAGCCCCGATTATGGCTCGCCCTGTCGTGATCCCCTATCCTGACGATGCCGAGCTCATTAGAAATTACAGAGCCGCTTCGACCAAGGAGTACCTGGCAGCGCCTGCGACCGGACGGAATCCAGATACCGTGGGCGGCTATACAAATTTTCTTAGACATTTTAGTCAGTACCTGCGTCAAAATAACAAGCTTGGGATTGCGGCTCGGATTCACGACAAATCGCTGGATAAAGATGTTGAGAGCTTCAAGGCTGTCTCCTATGGTAATAGGCTAAGTATCAGTTCTGCATTGGCTCACCTCCGGGATATCCTGCCGCGCATTGTGCTCGGGCGCGAAACTGTCCTTTCTGCTCATCCGGCAGACGCAGTCACCAGGCGCGTTGGGGCCGCTGCTGAAGCTGGGCCAGCGGCACCGGCAAGAGCTCCCCAACCCGCCTCGCCAGCAACCGCTAGGCTGCCAGGCACCTACCGCGGCCTTCCACTGGTTGATGTGACCACACTGACTACCAGTTCCTCTGGGGCTCAGATCGGGGCGCTCGATCCGACAGCCCCGTCCAACGTTGCAACGGGGCGGGTGCTCGGCGCCGCCGAATGGCTGAGCGACGCCCATATCCAGAGAGATTACAATTTGCTGGAGGGGCAACTGCAGGGGATCAATCCGGCGCTCGCTGCCCGGACTCGGCTGGTGGATCCTTCCGTATCCCATCTACTGCGACACACGTCGCCGCAAGACGCTCGAGGCATATTGCAGTCCATCTATAATCAAAACAACGCCACAGCCGACTTCCTGTTCTTGCCAGTGAATAATGGCACGGCTACTAGCCCCGGCACCCATTGGTCGCTGCTGCTCGTTGATCGCCGCGACCCGGAAAGGCGGTTCGCCTATCACTACGACTCCCTCCAGCGAGAGGGATATAACGACGTGCCTGCAAAACAGCTCGCAGGACTGCTGAATGCCACCTTGGCGCCAGCCCCCATGGCCAGACAGACGAACCATTATGATTGCGGCGTATTTGTCCTGGAGGGCACGTGGGCGCTGGTTGAACGATTGGTGAAAGGGCAGCGGCCAGACCACGAGCCGCTGCCCCTCGACAACCTCGTTGCCGATCGGCAGGCGCTGCAAGACCGGCTAAGGAGGCGCTTGCCGCACGAGGAAGAGCCGCGGCAGCTGCTGGAGGATGAACCCGCCTCCCCACCGATGATGGCATTCGAGCCAGGGGAACTGCGGCAACTGTTGGAAGACGAGCCTGCCTCCCCACCAATGATGGCGTTCGAGCCAGGGGAACTGCGGCAACTGTTGGAGGACGAACCTGCCTCCCCACCAATGATGGCGTTCGAGCCAGGGGAACTGCGGCAACTGTTGG
>NZ_SUEG01000087.1:11593-23835 GCF_005063415.1 Mesorhizobium sp. | reverse complement strand
GCTCGACGATCTCCGCCGACAAAGCCGGCAGGGTCGGTACCGGGCCGGTCTCCAATCCAGGCCATCGATTCACCGTCGTCATCGATCCCGGCCATGGCGGCATCGACGGCGGTGCCGAGGGCCTGAACGGTACGGTCGAAAAGAACGTGACGCTCGCCTTCGCCATGGAACTGCGCGACAAGCTCGCCGCCGGCGGCAAATACGACGTGTTCCTGACGCGTGAGACCGATGTGTTCCTGCGGCTCGACGACCGCGTGCGTATTGCCCGCCAGCGCGAGGCCGACCTGCTCATCTCGATCCATGCCGACACGATCAGCCTCAAGGGCATTCGCGGCGCAACCGTCTACACCGTGTCCGACAAGGCTTCCGATCCCGAGGCGCAGGCGCTTGCCGACCGTGAAAATCTTTCCGACCAGTTCGCCGGCATGGAGATCAAGGACGACAGCAAGGAAGTGACCGATATCCTAATCGACCTGATCCGCCGCGAGACGCATAATTTTTCGATGAGCTTCGCGCACACTCTCGTCGGCCAGCTTTCCACCAGCGTCGGCCTGATCAACAACCCGCAGCGTTCTGCCGGCTTCAAGGTGCTGAAGGCGCCGGACGTTCCATCCGTGCTGGTCGAACTCGGCTATCTGTCGAACGCCAAGGACGAAGCGCAGTTGCTCAGCGCCGATTGGCGCAACAAGGCGACCCAGAGCATAACCAACGCCGTTGCACTGTTTGCTTCGGCCAAGAGCGGAACGGGGGCCGGAGGCTGAAATGCCCGCCGGCGCACACAACCTGAAGCAGCGTTGCACGGCGACAACATCCTGTGCTTTTATTTCCGGCATTCGAAACCGAAATTCCACGCTGCCGTATTTTGCCCACATGGTCGCGACATGGGTTTTGCGATTATGGTTTGGGATCGTCCCGAAAGCTTGCGTGAAGGGCGGCTTCGTTTAGGAAATTCCCGAACCAAGGACTGGAGCGGGTATGATTCGTCTCATTGGCTATTTCTTCGGCATCGGCACGACGCTGGCCCTTTTGGTCGCGGCGGGCGTGGCGATCTATATCGGCCATTTGTCGAAGGACCTGCCCGATTACGAGGTGCTGGCCAAATATGAGCCGCCGGTGACGACCCGCATCCACGCGTCGGATGGAGCGCTGATGGCCGAATATGCGCGTGAGCGGCGGCTTTATCTGCCGATTCAGGCGATCCCGGATCGTGTCAAGGCGGCCTTCCTGTCGGCCGAGGACAAGAACTTTTACAATCATCCCGGCATCGACGTGACCGGCCTTGGCCGCGCCATTGTCGTCAACCTGCAGAATGTTGGCTCGGGAAAGCGCCAGGTCGGCGCCTCGACGATTACCCAGCAGGTGGCGAAGAACTTCCTGTTGTCTTCAGACCAGACCTACGAGCGCAAGATCAAGGAGATGATCCTCGCCTTCCGCATCGAGCAGGCCTATTCGAAGGATCGCATTCTCGAGCTCTATCTCAACGAGATTTTCTTCGGTTTCGGCGCCTATGGCGTCGCCGGTGCTGCACTCACCTATTTCGACAAATCGGTGAACGAGCTCACCGTGGCCGAGGCTGCCTATCTTGCCTCTCTGCCGAAGGGGCCGAACAACTATCATCCCTTCAAGCATGCCGATCGCGCCTTGGAGCGCCGCAACTGGGTCATCGACCAGATGGTCGAGAACGGTTACGTCACGCATGAAGAAGGCGAGAAGGCCAAGGCCGAGCCGCTCGGCGTCTCGCCGCGCCGCACCGGCAACTATCTCTTCGCCGGGGAGTATTTCACCGAGGAAGTGCGTCGCCAGATCATCGCGCGCTATGGTGAGAATGCGCTCTACGAGGGCGGCCTTTCCGTCCGCACGACGCTCGATCCGAAGATGCAGCTGATTGCCCGCAAGGCCATGCAGAACGGTCTCATGAAGTTCGACACACTGCGCGGCTACCGCGGGCCGGTCACGAGCATCGACATTTCCGGCGACTGGGGCGTGCCGCTGGGCAACGCCAAGCGATTGGAAGACGTGCCGGAATGGTCGCTCGCCGTCGTGCTCGACAGCTCGGCCACAGGCCTGTCCATCGGCCTGCAGCCGACGCGCCAGATTTCCGGCGAAATCGTCAAGGACCGCGTCGAAGGCACTGTCAGCAAGGAAGACATGAGCTTCGCCATGCGCCACGTGGTCGACGGCAGGACCGTCAAGGCGAAGTCGCCGGCCGACGTGCTGAAGCCGGGCGACGTGATTTTCGTGCAGAAGAACGACGGCTCGGACAACAGCTACAGCTTGCGCCAGGTTCCCGAAGTGGAGGGCGGGCTGATCGCCATGGACCCACATACCGGACGCGTCCTGGCCATGGTCGGCGGTTTCTCCTACGCGCAGTCGGAGTTCAACCGGGCGACGCAGGCCATGCGCC
The DNA here is from genome assembly GCF_005063415.1 of Mesorhizobium sp. Lineage (GTDB taxonomy): Bacteria > Pseudomonadota > Alphaproteobacteria > Rhizobiales > Rhizobiaceae > Mesorhizobium. The sequence continues at coordinate 21,431 of NZ_SUEG01000087.1, read as the reverse complement.
AGCCGGGGTCGTCGTTCAAGCCGATCGTCTATTCGGCCGCCCTCGACAATGGCTATACGCCCGCCTCCGTGATCATGGACGGGCCGATCACCATCCAGAGCGGCAACACGACCTGGACGCCCAAGAATTACGACGGAACGGTGGCCGGCCCGGCGACCTTGCGCTCCGGTATCGAGAAATCGCGCAACCTGATGACGGTGCGGCTTGCCAACGACATGGGCATGAAGCTGGTCGTAGAATATGCCGAGCGTTTCGGCGTCTACGACCACCTGGCGCCGTATCTGCCGATGGCGCTGGGATCAGGCGAGACGACGGTGATGCGTATGGTGTCGGCCTATTCGATCATGGCCAATGGCGGCAAGTCGATCAAGCCGTCGCTGATCGACCGCATCCAGGACCGCTACGGCAAGACCGTCTTTAGACAGGACGAACGCGGCTGCTCGAACTGCAACGCCGCAGAGTGGCAGAACCAGCCAGAGCCGGAGCTGGTCGACAATTCCGAGCAGGTGCTCGATCCGATGACCGCCTACCAGATCACATCGATGATGGAGGGCGTCGTGCAACGCGGTACCGGCGCCACCATCAACGAACTCGGCCGTCACATCGCCGGCAAGACCGGAACGACCAACGACGAAAAGGATGCCTGGTTCATCGGCTTTACGCCGAACCTCGTTGTCGGCCTCTATATGGGCTACGATCAGCCGAAAGGTCTTGGCAAGGGCGCGACCGGCGGCGGCCTTGCCGCGCCGATCTTCAAGGACTTCATGCGCGTGGCGCTGGACGGCACGCCCAATGTCGACTTCAAGGTTCCGGAAGGCATGAAGCTGATTGCGATCAATCGCAAGACCGGCATGCGGGCTAATGCGGGTGACGCCGGAGCCTTCATCGAAGCCTTCAAGCCGGGTACCGGTCCCGCCGACAGCTATTGGGTGATCGGCATGGGTGCGGACGGCTCCAACGCCACCGGCGGGGCGCTATCGCCGCAGGCCAACCAGGCCATCCAGTCGGGCGGCGGCGGGCTCTACTGACAATCGCTACATCGGGTCGGGCCGGCTTGACGATCATGGTCGAGACGGCCCACTTCGCTTTACAGGGGCCGGCGCTTTACAGGGGCCCGGTGCTTTACAGGAGACCGTGCCGTCCCTATGTATCGCGCCACCAAACCGCCATTCAGCAACAGGACAGAACAGCCAGCCATGCGCGCGGAAACGCAAAATATTGTCGACGAGATCAGGCAGGCGATCACCCTGCTGAGGAGGCATCTTTGACTGGGATCAAGCCATAAAGCGGCTTGAGTACCTGAATGTCCGTGCCGAGGATTCAAGCCTCTGGAACGAGCCGCTGGAAGCGCAAAAGCTGATGCGCGAGCGTCAGGGCCTCGAGGAAGGCATTGCCGCGGTCAAAGGCCTCACCCAGGCCCTGGAAGACAATATCGGCCTGATTGAGCTTGGCGAGGAAGAGGGCGACGAGGGCGTCATCGCGGAGGCCGAAGCGGCGATCCGCTCGATGCGCGGCGAGGCCAAGGCGCGCCAGATCGAAACGCTGCTGTCGGGCGAGGCTGACGCCAACGATAGCTATCTGGAAGTCCATGCCGGCGCCGGCGGCACCGAAAGCCAGGACTGGGCCTCGATGCTTCTGCGCATGTATACGCGCTGGGCCGAGCGCCGCCGCTTCAAGGTCGAGGTGCTGGAAGTGCATGACGGCGAAGAAGCCGGCATAAAGTCCGCCACGCTGCTGATCAAGGGCCACAACGCCTATGGCTGGCTGAAGACGGAATCCGGCGTGCATCGTCTCGTGCGGATTTCGCCCTATGACAGCAATGCGCGCCGCCACACCTCCTTCGCCAGCGTCTGGGTCTATCCCGTCATCGACGATACGATCGAGATCGACGTTTCCGAATCCGACGTCCGTATCGACACTTACCGTTCTTCGGGATCGGGCGGCCAGCACGTCAACACCACCGATTCGGCGGTGCGCATAACCCATCTCGCCACCGGCATCGCGGTCGCCTGCCAGGCGGAGCGCTCCCAGCACAAGAACAAGGCCAAGGCTTGGGAAATGCTGCGCTCGCGGCTTTACGAGGAAGAGCTGAAGAAGCGCGAAGCGGTGGCGAACGCCACGGAAGCGTCGAAGAGCGATATCGGCTGGGGCCACCAGATACGGTCCTACGTGCTGCAGCCCTATCAGCTGGTGAAAGATTTGCGCACCGGTGTCGAGAGCACCAGCCCGTCGAGCGTGCTCGACGGCGACCTCGACGATTTCATGGAAGCCTCACTCTCGCAGCGGATCGAGGGTGGCGCCGGTGAAACGGTGGCCGATATCGACTGAGGCTGACGGCACCAGTCCGGCAGTACCTGGTTTCATCACGCGAGAGTTACGGCCATCGCGCGAGAGTGACGAGCTCTCAATTTGCACTTACCTGTCGTTCTACAACTTTGTTTTTCGTAGAGTTTTTCAAAATCGAATTCCGCTTTTGACGCGGATGCCTCGGGCCTGCCGGTGCCAAGCCTGGAACCAGCGCGAGCCAAATCCCGTTATTGGCGATCCCGCTGCCGGGGTTGACCACGTTTCGTCAATCAGGGCGGCAGGTTGGTTCTGACTGCAGAGGTCGGCGTTCGGTTGCAACAGCAATTCCTTGCGCCAACCAACGAATCAGCCCAGCATTCATGCGCTGGGGAGGAAAAAGCATTTATGGCCGGACGCGGCGTATCTGCGACCTGACGATCCGGCCACTGGGAAGACACGTTCCGGGAACGGGCAAGCGAAATGCTTGACAACCGTTGATAGGAACTGCGCTCATGCCTGCTCTCGCACCCAGATCGGCCCCAATCGCCCGCGCGGCGCGCCGACTCCTGAATTCACTTGTCGCGGCAGTGGTTTTGATAGCTGCCGCCATTCCATTCGCGGCGCCTGCTCTGGCGCATGATGCCAAGCCGACCGCGGCCATGCCTCAAGGCTGGAGCTACCCGTTCTCCTGCTGCTCGGGCTATGATTGCCGCGAGGTCTCTCAGACGTCGATCAGCGAACGTCCCGAGGGCTATGTCATCAAAGGAACCGGGGAAGTCGTGGCCTATAGCGACAAGCGGATCAAGAATTCGCCCGACGGCGAATATCATTGGTGCTCCGTCGCCGGCGCCAATGACGGAAAGACCATCTGCCTGTTCGTGCCACCTTCGTCCTATTAGTGCATGTCACCCAAAGTTTTGCCCACGGCTTGACCCGAGGGAGTGCAGCGGTATTGGATTTACGCGCTCCAGCACTATTAACCTGCGCATCGCAGGCCCACAGGTCTGCTGACGGGGAGTTGTCAGGAGCGTTTCTTTATGGTGCCTTGCCGTAGGGGCGGCGGGCATTGTGAGGGACTGGTTCATGACCATCAAGGCAAGCTGCCACTGCAAGGCGACGACGTTCGAGGTTTCGCAAGCGCCGCAGACAGTGACCCGGTGCACCTGTTCCTTCTGTTCGAAACGCGGTTCGTTGTGGGCCTATTACACCCCATCGCAATTCAGACTCACCAGCCCGCCGGAGAATGTTTCGTTCTACCAGTGGGGATCGAAAACCATAAAACATGGTTTTTGCGCCACCTGCGGCTGCGGCACCTTCACAGAGACGCCGGACTGGTCGACAGGCGAGCCGAATTTCGACAATCCGAAAATCAGCGTGAACTCGCGGCTGTTCGACGATTTCGATCTCGACAAGGTCGAAGTGGTGGTCATTGACGGCAAGAATCTCTGGTAGCCGGGTCGAATTGCGGTGGTCGCGCGAGCCGCTGCAGGCGTGTGGAATTGAGCCGGGGAAAGCCGCGGCAGCGGCTTTTGCTGGTCCGCTTTTCGCCGCATTTCATGTTACAAGTCGCTGGAAGGGCTGATGCGGTGCGCCGTTGCGCGGCCGTGGAATGGAGAGGGACCACCATATGAAAAAGATTGTGCTCGCCGTCGTGGCGACGGCTGTGCTCGTGAGCGCATGCACCACCGATCCCTACACCGGGGAACAGAAGGTTTCCAACACCGCTGCCGGCGCCGGTCTCGGTGCTTTGGCGGGTGCCGGGCTCGGTATGCTTGCCGGCGGCAACGACCGCCGCAACGCGCTGATCGGCGCGGGCATCGGTGCGCTTGCCGGTGGTGCCATCGGTGCCACCATGGACCAGAACGAGGCCGAACTGCGCCGGCAGCTTCAGGGCACCGGCGTCAGCGTCACCCGCACCGGCGACCAGATCATCCTCAATATGCCGTCCGACATCACCTTCAATGTCGACCAGGATGCGGTGAAGGCCGGTTTCTATCCGGTGCTGAATTCAGTGGCCCTTGTGCTGAAAAAATTCCGCCAGACCACGGTCGACGTGTTCGGCCACACCGACTCGACCGGCGGCGACGAGCACAATTTCGACCTGTCGCAGCGCCGCGCTTTGGCGGTCGCCAACTATCTGTCCGGACAGGGCGTCGATTCCCGCCGCTTCGCCGTCACCGGCTTCGGCAAGACGCGTCCGATCGCCTCCAACGCGACCGCTGCCGGCCGGGCTCAGAACCGCCGCGTCGAGATCCAGCTGTCGCCGCTCACCTGAGGCAAGCGCACGAACCAGGAGCGGCCCCGCAAAGGGGCCGCTCTAAATGGTTGTGGCGGACCGCCGGCCGCCGGCGCTCTTCGTTCGTGATGTCAGGACGGGGTTCGTGATGTCAGGATCGGGCCGGCTGATCGACAATCGCGGCAACGATCCGGCGCACGATCGGAAGCACAATCAGCAGACTGGGAAACGCGACAAGCCATGAAGCGCCCCATGCATAGCTCCAGGCCGCTATAAACCCGTTCGTCCAGCCTGCGCCGATTGCCGTCGAAACCGCCGAGACGATCGAGGACATCAGAATCGAAAGAACCAACGGCATCACCACCGCGCCGTAGGAGGGTGGCAGCTTTCTCAACTTGAAGGCTCGGTCCGGTGATGCTTGCATCGAAATCTCCCAATCAGAAAATGTCCGTAAGCGTCCTGAGGACGATCAGGCGGCATATGCCGTCTGCAGCGCCAGTTCCCGAATGAAGCTTCGCAGCGAACGCGGCTCGCGGCCAAGCGCGGCGCGCAACGTCAGGCTGTTCCCGCCGAGGCCGTATTTGGCGTAGTGGCTGTGTACTTTGGCCAGCATCTGCAACTGGCGGTCGGTATAGGGAAGGCGGGCCTTCGCCGCCCAGTCCTGAAATGTCGGCTCGCCCGCCGAAACCGGCCGGCCAAGCGCTTCACTCATCATGGCGACGACCTCTTCGCGGCTGTGCATACCGTCGGCGCACAGTTCGAGGGTCGCATAGGACAAACGCGCTTCGGTCAGTGCGATCGCCGCCACTTCAGCCACATCGCGATAGTCGACGCGGGCGAGCTTTGCCGTCTTTGGAAACGGCTCGGCGAAAACGCCGTGCTCGACGACGGACGGCCAGGCCGCCGCGATATTTTGCATGAAATTGGCCGGGTGCAGAATGGTGTATTCCATGTTCGTCGAATAGAGGGCAGCTTCGACGGGTACCTTGCTTGCATGGTTTTCCAGCCTCGTATTGGTGGGCTGGATCACCGACGAAAAGACGAACTTTCGAACATCTGCTCGCGCCGCCGCCTCAACCATGGCAACCCCCATGGCGGCTTCGTCGGGAGCAAAGGCCGGTCCGATGTGGAAGACACCGTCGACACCTTCGACGGCCTGTTCAAGGCTTTGATGGTTGCGCAGATCACCGATCGCGATCTCGGATGCGCCGGCTTTCCGGGCTTTTTCGGCAGCCTCGGCGTCACGAACAAGCGCTCGAATCCTGGCATTGCGGCGGACGAGTTCAGGCACCACCAAACCGGCAACGCGGCCTGCGGCGCCTACGACCAGGACGGTTGGACTGGGTGTTCGCATGACGATCTCCTTCCCTCGAGTCTGCCTTCGGCCTGTGCAGGGATGATAAAATCTAGCGAACTGCGTTACAATTGATCGATTTTGCGATAGTTTCTCCCGATTTTCGGGAGAAATACGCGATGAGCCGGATAGATGATTTAGAAGCCTTCATTGCCATTGTCGAGCATGGCAGCCTGACGGCTGCCGCACGCCGGCTGAACCGCTCGCTGCAGTCGGTCAGCCGGTCTCTGGCGACATTGGAGGAATCAATCGGGGTCGAGCTCCTGCACAGGACGACACGCCGCTCGACGCCGAGCGAAGCCGGAGCGGCCTTTTTCCAGCGCATCAAACCCGCCGTCGAGGAAATTAACGAAGCCAGGCTTCAAGCGGCCAATCGACGATCCGAGCCGTCGGGCATCCTGCGCATGAGTGCCCCGGTTCTGTTCGGCCCGGACTTCCTCGTGCCGGTTATCGCCGACTATATGCGGACATATCCCCGGGTCGAGGTTGACCTCCAGCTTTCCGATGAATTTGTCGATCTTGATGCCGAGGGTCTCGATCTGGCGGTAAGGATCGGCAATTTGCCGGATTCCAATTTACGTGCGAAGCGCCTGGGGGCGCTGCGGCGCGTCGTGTTCGGCGCACCTGCCTACTTCCAGCAACACGGCCGACCGGCCCATCCGCTTGAATTGCGTGAGCATGAATGCATCGTGCGAACTGTCGACGGCCGCCCAGGCGAATGGATGTTTCAGATTGAAGGCAAGCCCCGGCCGGTGAAGGTCGCGGGCACCTTCCGGTCGAATTTGATGATATCGATCTATGCAGCCGCGGTTCACGGATTGGGTTTGGGCTATTCGCCGCTTTGGCAGGTAAAACACCCGGTGGACGATGGCCGCCTGGAATTGGTTCTAACCGAATTTGAGCCAGTGCCGGTGCCGATACACGCCGTGTGGCCGGATGGCAGATCATCCTCGGCCAAAGTCCGCGCTTTTCTGGACCTGCTGGCATCCCGCCTGGAGCTCAAGAACCTTTAGGGCCTAGACCAAACTCAACGCCGATCTTACCTCATCGACATCAAGTTCGTGATTAGAACAGCCGTGGCGGCGTCGAGTGCGGGTTGATGGACCCCCGAATGACCGATGTCCTTCAGCTGTTCGGTCGTCAGATCTGCCAGTGCCCTGCGTCTTGCGACGGTCCGCCGCCATCCCGTGAAGGCAGCAATCATCATTGCTGCGCTTTTCAGGCTAGACCCAAGCAAGCGTTTGGACATGCTGCGGGCGGCGCGAGTTTCCGTGTGAGCCATTGTTTTGGTCTCCCATTTCGAGTTTGCGGATGGGAGCGTGCCACGCAGGCGTTTTCAGGCTGTTCGGCTGTGCGTGAACAACTGGGAGAAGTCCGACAATCCGCCGTTAAATCGGTGTTAAATCGATCCACCGAGATGGTATTCTGTCGCTGCGATCGAAGTCTGGAGAGGATTTGTGCGCATCCGGTTGCTTGGTGGCCTGGAGGTTACTTCCCCGGAGCACCGGCCTGTCCGGTTCGCCACACGCAAGACTTCGCTTCTTTTTGCTGCTCTGGTTCTCGCAGGCCGCCGCGGCCATCGTCGCGAGCAGCTTTCCGAAACTTTTTGGCCAGGGCGAAGCAACGGGCAGGCCCGCAATAGTTTGCGGCAAGCGCTGGTCGACATCAGGCGCACGTTCCCGGCCAGCTCGGATGCAACCGTCTACATCGATGGGGACCAGGAAACCGTCGCGCCGATTGCCGGTCCAGATGAGGCGGACATCTCGATCTTCGCCCGGAAATTAGAGCAGGGCCGAACCACCGATCTCGCCTTCGCCGCCGATCTCTACCGCGGTGAGTTGCTTGCCGGGCAAGCCATTCCTGACGAACTGGACGAGTGGTTTGGACCGTATGTGAGCAAGTATCGGCGCAAGGCGCTGCAATTGGTCGATCGGCTGAGCCTGGCGCTGCCCGCACCCGGCTCAGCGGAAGAGACGGCCTGCGAAGGGCTCGCGGAGAGAATGCTCGCCTCGGATCCGACTGCGGAGGCAGCCCATCGGGCACTGATCCGCATCCACGCTCATCGAGGTCACGAAAACGCGGCCTTGCGCCAGTTCGAGCTGTGTCGGGCAGCTTTAAAAAAACATCTGAACGCCGAGCCTGAAGAGCAGACAAACTCACTGGCGGCTTCTCTGCAGTCCCGTGAACGTCAGCGGCCGGAGCCAAGCTCTGGCGCCGCATCACTGGCGCGGGTTCGGGCAGTCCCGACGAGGCGCGACGACCAGCCATCAATTGCGGTGCTGCCGTTTCAGAATCTAAGCGGTGATGTCGAGCAGGAATATTTTGCCGACGGCATGGTGGAAGACATCGTCACCGCCTTGGCTCACTTTCGTCAGCTGTTCGTGGTCGCACGGAATTCGAGCTTCACCTACAGGGGACGATCCATAGACATAAAGCAGGTCGGGCGTGAGCTCGGCGTGCGCTATGTGGTCGAGGGAAGTGTTCGCCGGGCGGGCGACCGCCTGCGCATCGCCGGGCAGCTCATCGACACCTCGACAGGGGCCTATCTCTGGGCCGACCGTTTTGACGGAGCGCTCGCCGAAGTCTTCGATCTGCAGGACCAGGTCGCCTCGAGCATTGTCGGCGCAATCACACCGAAAATGGAGGAGGCTGAGATCGAGCGTGCCAAACGCAAACCGACCGAAAGCCTCGACGCCTATGACTACTATCTCCGCGGGCTGGCGGCCTTTGACCGGACGATCACTAGTAGATCGGCCATTGACGATGCCTTGCGCCTCTTCATGAAGGCGATCGACCGTGACCCGGAGTTTGCCGCAGCCTATGCGCGGGCGGCGCGGTGCTACGCTACCCGAAAAAGCAACGGCTGGATGGTCGACCGCGCGAAAGAGAATGCCGAGGCTACTCGACTGGCCAGGAGAGCGGTCGAACTCGGAAGGGACGATGCGATTGTGCTTTCCTTCGGTGGATACGTGCTCGGCTACGTAGGTGGCGACCTTGACGACAGTGCGGCTTGCATCGATCGCGCGCTCGTTCTCAACCCGAATCTAGCGGCCGCGTGGGGCCTAAGCAGCTGGGTCAGGGCTTGCTTTGGCGAGCCAGGCAAGGCCGTCGAGCACGCCGCCCTTGCCATGCGCCTAAGCCCATTGGATCCACGCCTGTTCGCTTGGCAATTCAACACCGGACTCGCTCATTTTTGTGCCGGCCGCTACGATGACGCCGTCGCTTGGGCGGGAAAGTCGCTGCGGTACCAACCGAACTATGTGAGCGCGATGCGTGTAGTGGCGGCGAGTCATGCCCTTGCGGGGCGCCTGTCGGACGCGCAGCAAATGATGGCCCGGGTCTGCGAGGTCGATCCCTCGCTGCGGCTTTCGAATCTCGCCGAGGTGCTGCCGCCGTTTTATCGACCGGACGATCGCAGCAGATATATCGAAGGCCTTCGCAAGGCGGGCCTGCCGGACTAACGCCATCTCAGCCTGAAGCGAGGCCGTCCTATGTCGGCTTCGGTGCTTCGCGCGTCGGTGTACGCGCGAACGCCGTCTCAGACCTTGGCGACGATCCGCATGAAGGCTGGCATGTCGTCGCCGAAGCCGACGGTCGCGTCATTGTCTTCCTGGCGCTGGCGGGCAGGGCGCTCGCGCTGCGGCCTGGTGTCGCCGCGTTCCGGCGCGCGCCGTTCGTTGCGATCGGGCGAAGCCTTGCGTTCCGACGAAGCCTGGCGCTCGCTGTTTTCGGAGCGGATCGCCTCCTTGCGGGTACGCCGCTCGTCGATGTCGGCGACTTCGGCCACGACCGGCTGTTCCTCGCTCACCGCTTCCGGCGTAGCTTCCTCGCCACGTTTGGCATGGCGTTCACGCGGTTTGCGCTCGCCCCTGTCCTTGGTGTCGTCCTTGCGGCCGGCGCGGCGTGGCGCACCACGGCCACGGCGCGGGGCCTCATCCTCGCCGCCCTCGCTGGCGACGACC
>NZ_SUEG01000087.1:0-11583 GCF_005063415.1 Mesorhizobium sp. | reverse complement strand
GATGGCGTCGATGTATTTGGTGTCCGATTTGGTCGCGATGGTGAAGGATTTGCCGGAGCGTCCGGCGCGGCCGGTGCGGCCGATGCGGTGGACATAATCCTCGGCGTGGATCGGTACGTCGTAGTTGAAGACATGGCTGACGTCGGGAATGTCGAGGCCGCGCGCCGCGACGTCCGAAGCGACGAGGTAGCGCAGCTTGCCGTCACGGAAATTGGCCAGCATCTGCATGCGCGCGCGCTGGTCCATGTCGCCGTGCAGGGCGCCGGCGTCGAAATCATATTTCAGCAGCGAGCGGAACAGCTCCGACACCTCGACCTTGCGGTTGCAGAAGATGATGGCGTTCTTCAGTTCCGCATCCTCGGCCTTCATCAGATTGCGCAGCGTCTCGCGCTTGTCCCAGGGCTTTGGCCCGGATTTCACCAGCCGCTGGATGATGTTGGTGGCGGCCGATGCAGCCTTCGACACTTCGACGCGCACCGGTGCGTGCAGGAATTTCTCGGTGAGCTTGGTGATCTCCGGCGGCATCGTCGCTGAGAAGAACAGCGTCTGCCTGGTGAACGGGATCATCTCGCAGATACGCTCGATGTCGGGGATGAAGCCCATGTCGAGCATGCGGTCGGCCTCGTCGATGACGAGGATCTCGACGCCGTTGAGCAGGAGTTTGCCGCGCTCGCGATGGTCTAGCAGGCGGCCGGGGGTCGCGATCAGCACGTCGGCGCCGCGCTCGAGCTTCTTGTCCTGCTCGTCGAAGGACACGCCGCCGATCAGCAGCGCGATGTTGAGCTTGTGGTTCTTGCCGTATTTGACGAAGTTTTCCTCGACCTGCGCGGCGAGCTCGCGCGTCGGCTCGAGGATCAGCGTGCGCGGCATGCGGGCGCGGGCGCGGCCCTTTTCCAGCCGAGTGAGCATCGGCAGGACGAAGGACGCCGTCTTGCCGGTGCCGGTCTGGGCAATGCCCAGCACGTCCTTGCCGAGCAAGGCGTGCGGGATAGCACCAGCCTGGATCGGCGTCGGCTCGGTGTAGCCGGCATCGGTAACTGCGGAAAGGACCTTCGGCGACAGGCCGAGGTCTGCGAAGGTCAACGCTTCTTGAGCGATCTGGGTGTCTGAGGACAAGTTTGGCTGTCTTTGGCTGGTTCGGGGGCGCAACGTAAGCAGTCGCGGCAAGCGCCGCGCGCCTGCAAGATTGGTATTGCAGGTAGGCGCAAGCCCACGATTTGTCAACACAAACGGGCGGCATTGGCGCGATTGTGAAGTCGTAACCTTAATCGCGATGCTTAATTTGCGCAGTGGCTGCCGCGCCGGCTCAATACCTGAACTGTTCGGCGAGAATGCGCTCGTTCCACGAATGGTTGGGATCGAACAGCAGCGTCGCCGTTGCCGTCGGCGATTCCCTCACCGTGACCGTCGTCACCGCCTTGACCTCGGTGTGGTCGGCGGCGGCATTCACCGGCCGCTTTTCCGGCTCCAGAATGTCGAAACGCACGATCGCCTTGTTGGAGAGCAGCGCGCCGCGCCAGCGGCGCGGACGAAACGGGCTGACCGGGGTCAGCGCCAGCAGCGGAGCGTCGAGCGGCAGGATCGGCCCGTGCGCCGACAGATTATACGCGGTCGAGCCGGCCGGCGTCGCAATCATCACGCCGTCGCAGTGCAATTCCTCCAGCCGCTCTTGCCCATCCACGGTGATGCGGATCTTGGCGGTTTGGTAGGACTGGCGCCAAAGCGCGACCTCGTTGATCGCGAGCGCCGAAATCGTCTCGCCCTCGGCCGTCACCGCCTGCATCTCCAGCGGACGGATCGTTTCGGCAACGGCCGCCGCAATGCGCCCGGTCAAGCCGCTGGCGCGGTATTCGTTCATCAGAAAACCGATGGTGCCACGGTTCATGCCGTAGACCTTCTTTCCAGTGCTCATCGTCTCGCGCAGGGTCTGCAGCAGAAAGCCGTCGCCGCCGAGCGCCACGACGATCCCGGCCTCTTCGACGGATGCCTGGCCGTAACGTGCAGAAAGGCTTTCCAGCGCCGCATTGGCGTCGGCTGTACCGGATGAGACGAAGGCGAAACGGCTGGCGGTTTTGCTCATGGCTCTCAACGACAACCGATTGGCGACGACCGTTTGGCGGCCGATTGGCGGCGACCGGTTGCTGGGCCGCGCCAGCGCCGGGTTAGCATGGGTGGGCATTTCTGCAAAGGGAGGGAGGTGCCTTGAGTTGGCGGCCAAACAAGCCGCACTCGCGCATCATGTCGCGGGACAAAATGATGTGATGGTTAAGACTCGCCTTAAACTCTCGTAAAGCCATATCGATCATGTTAGCCGGCAGCGGACGGGCGGCGTGGGGCTAACCAGTCGAGGCCGATCTATTGCCGCTGGCACGCTTGATTATCGTCTTCCTGATGCTGGCAAGTTTTGCCCTGGCTTTCGCGGAACTGGTGCGCCAGTCGGAGGAAAAGAGCTTTAGGCCCCAGCCCACGGCTTCACGCTGCGGCGACGCGGCGGGGACACCCTGTCCGCAAAGGGCACTTTGACGCTACAGTGCTAGTCCTTATCGGGCCCGCAACAGATGGCAGCCGGCCTGGCGCTTTTGCGCGAGATACTCGTCGACAAGCTGGCGATAGCGGACTTTGCCGAAGCTCGCGAAATGGCCGCCATGCACGACCGAGACACCGAGATCGCGCATGCGCAGCAGCGTTTCGACATAGTCGTCGATATCGGAGTGATAGACATCGTCGATCAGCGGGCCGTCATAGACGATGTCGCCGGAAAACAGGATGCCCGTCCTGTTTTCGTAGAGCGCAATGCCGCCGGGTGAATGGCCGGGCGTGTGGATCACCTCGAAGGCACGGTCGCCGAGATCGACGATGTCGCCTTGTTCGAGCAACCGGCCGGCTGGTGCGGGCAGGATCCGGTAGCGCTTCGTGTCCCAGCCTTGCGGCATGCCGTCGAACATCTCATCAGTCGCATAGCGGTCGGCAACCGTCCATTCGTTGCGCGGGTCGGCGAGGATCTCGGCCTCGGCCGGGTGCACGCAGCGGTCGGGAAATTCATGATGACAGCCGATATGGTCGAAATGCGTGTGGCTGGCCACGCAGGTGAGCTTGCGCTCCGTCACCAGCGGCACGTGGTAGCGCAGGCTGAAATGGCCGAGGCCGGTGTCGAACAGAAGATCGCGGTCGCGGCCGCGCACGTGCCAGATGTTGCAGCGGAAGAATGGCTTGATCCACGGCTCGTGGATCAGCGTCACGCCATCGCCCATGCGGATGGTTTCGTACCAGTTAGCAGCATCGACGGTTGGAAGCGTGCTCATGTTCAGTCCGCAAGCAGGATGATGTCGCCAGCATCGCACGACACGGCGACCACGTCGCCCGGCTGGACGGCCGATGCGGCCGGGACCTTGGCGATGAAGTGCAGCGCCGGGTCGGTCGTGGAGGTCCCCAGCATACGCTTGAAGCTGCCCTGGAAGACAACGTCGCTCACCTTGGCCATGCCAAGTGCCACGCCGCCGCCGGCCGTGCCGAGGACAAGGTGCTCCGGTCGGACGGCCAGCGCAACGGTCGAGCCGGCCGGCAATGTGCCGGGCAGGGAGAGCGACCCAAGCTTCGTGGTGACGGTGATCTTGCCGCTCTTCGCCTCCGTCACCGTTCCCGCTATCAGCGTGCTTTCGCCCATGAAAGTCGCGGAAAAGCGCGTCGCCGGCCGTGCATAGACACGCTCGGGCGGTCCTTCGTCCTCGATGCGCCCGTCATTCATCACCACGCAATGGTCGGCCAGCGCCATCGCCTCTTCCTGGTCGTGGGTGACGTGGATGAAGGCGGTGCCGACTCGTTTCTGGATCGCCTTCAACTCGTCCTGCATCTGCCGGCGCAATTTCAGGTCGAGCGCGCCGAGCGGCTCGTCGAGCAACAGCACCGCCGGCTCGACCACCAGAGCGCGCGCCAGTGCGACGCGCTGCCGCTGACCACCGGAAAGCTGGTGCGGCTTCTTGTCGAAGGCGGTGGCGAGCCCAACCAGCGCCAGCGCCTCACGCGCCCTTGCTGCCCGGGTTGCGCCATCGACACCCTGCATGCGCAGCCCGAAGCCGACATTGCTGCCGACGCTCATATGCGGGAACAGCGCATAATCCTGGAACACGGTCGTCGTCGGCCGCTTCGCCGGTGGCACGGCGGTGCAGTCCTCGCCGCGGATCAGCACCTTGCCTTCGCTCGGCGTGACGAAGCCGCCGAGGATGGACAGAAGCGTCGTCTTGCCGGAGCCGGACGGCCCGAGCAGGATCGTGTAGCTGCCAGGCTCGATCGTCAGCGAGACGTTCTTCAGCACGGTGTGCTGGCCGAAGCGATGCGAGACAGAGCTTATATCCACCAGTGGCGCACTCATGCCGGCTTCCTCCGCAACAGCATCAGCTCGAACAATACCACCAGTACGATGGAAACGGCGAAGACCAGCGAGCCGACGGCGTTGGTCTTGGGATTGAGACCGGAGCGCAGCAGGTTCCAGATCTCGACCGGCAGCGTCGTGTCGAAGCGCGTCAACAGGAACGAGATGACGAATTCGTCCCAGGAGAAGGTCATCGACAGGAAGAAGCCGGCGAAGATGGCCGGCGCCATGACTGGCACCGTGATCAAAAGCAGCACCTTCCATTCGAGCGCGCCGAGGTCGCGCGCCGCGCGCTCGATATTGATCTGGTGGTCGCCCATCTGGCTGTAGACGATGGCAAAGCAGAGCGGCAGGTTGATCACCACATGACCGATGCCGGCGGCAGTGAGCGACTTCGGCACGCCGGCCCAATTGAACAGCACCAGCAGCCCCATGCCGATGATCAGATAGCTGACGGTCAAGGGCAAGGTGATCAGCCCGCGCATCAGGCCCGAGCCCGGCAAGGCGAAGCGCGCAAAACCCCAGGCGGAGAGAAAGCCCAACGTGACGGCGGCAGCCGAGGAGACGACCGCCACCAGCAGCGAATTGACCAGCGCCGAAGTGAGCCGCGTATCGGCGAGCACGGCCTCGTACCAGCGCAGCGACGGTCCGGTGAAGGGCGGGATCGGAAACGACGTTGCCTGCAGCGAAAACAGCACCAGCACCACCACCGGCAGGAAGATGAAGCCATAGATGGCGAGGGCATAAAGGCCGGAGACGACGCGGATGAAAGCGCGCATGGTCAGGCCCGCTCGATCTTCAGCCAGCGGGCGCAGGCGAGGTAGGCGATGGTGACAACCGCCATCAGGATGATCGACAGCGCCGAGGCGAGCGGAAAGTCGCCGCGCCGGCCGATCTGCATCATGACGAGCTGCGGCATCAACAGCTCGTTGTTGCCGCCGAGGATCTGCGGCGTGATGTAATCGCCGATGCACAGCACGAAGGTGAGGAAGGCGCCGACCATGATGCCAGGCAGCGTCAGCGGCAAAACGACATGCAGGAATGTCCGAACCGGCCCGGCGCCGAGGTCGGCGGCGGCCTTGCGGTAGCTTGGGCTGAGCTGCTTCAGATTGGCGAAGATCGTCAGCGTCAGCAGCATGACGAAGAAATGCACGAAGCCGGTGACGGTCGCTAGCCGCGTATTGGCGAGCTGCAGCGGTTCGCCGAACACGCCGGATCCGGTCAACGCGCGGTTGACGACGCCGTTCTGCGCCAGCACCAGCAGCCACGAATAGGAGCGCACGACATAGGAGGTCCAGAACGGCAGCACTGCCAGCATCAGCGCCAGCCGCTGCCAGCGCTCCGGCACCTGCTCGGCCAGGATCCAGGCAAAGGGATAGGCGAGCAGCACCGAAATCACAGTAACGATGGCGGTGACCTGCAGCGAGTTCACCATCGCCTGCCAGTAGGATGGATTGGCAAAGAACTGGCTGTAGTTGGACAGCGTGAAGCCGCCGGCTTCATGCGCCGTCAGGCTGGATACCGCCATGGCGACGAAGGGCAGCACGAAGAACAGCAACGTCCAGCCGAGCGCCGGCGTGACCAGCGCCCAGGGCAGGGCACGCTCACTCTTTGTGGCAGCGCTCACGACCGGTAGCCGGTCATTGCGCCTGCAGCATTTCGGTCCAGACGTCTTGCATCTTCTTGTCGAGATCGGCGTTCGGGGCCGGATAGGACTGCGCGCGGGCGAGGAATTCCGGCTGCTCGTCGAAGCGCAGGATCTTCTTCTGCTCGTCGCTCAACGCCGCCTTGCTGTTGGCCGGCATGCCCCAATAGCAGGACGAGGTCGCGAGCCGCGCCTGGCCTTCGGGGCTCATAATGTACTGGATGAATTTAAGCGCCAGCTCCTTGTTCTTGGAATCCTTGAACATTGCCAGCGACTGCGACCACAGCACAGCGCCTTCTTTCGGGATCGAGAAGTCCAGCGCCGGGTTTTCCTTGGCCAGCCCCGCCGTCACCCATTCGCCGCCGCCGACCAGTATGTCGACCTCGCCGGTCGCCAGCGCCGTCTGGCTGGCGGTCACTTCGCCGACCAGCTTGGCGTTGGCCTTCATTTTGAGCAGCTCTTCCTTGATGGCGGGGAGGTCGGCTTCGGTCAGCTCGGCGGTCTTCTTGCCGATCGCCAGTGCGGCCATGCCGATGACCGGCAGGTAATAATCGTAGATGGCGATCTTGCCCTTGTATTTGTCGCCGGTCAGCGCGGCAAGCGACTGCATGTCGGCCGGGTCGACCTTGGTCTTATTGTAGCCGATCGTGTTGTAGCCGAACTTTTCGGTGATGCCGTAACGCTTGCCGTTGACCACGGTGGAGCTATCCATCTTCACCTGCGGGAACAGGTCGGCCAGCGGCAGCTTGTCTTCCGGTAGCGGTTCGAACAGGCCCTTTTCGACGCCGCGCGGTATGTCGATGCTGTCGATCACCATCACGTCCCAGTCGCCGGGCTGCGACTGTTCGACGATGGCCAGGCCGGCGCCGGTGCCTTCGAACTCCTTGACATTGACCTTGACGCCGTTCGTTTCCTCGAACGGCTGCAACAGTGCTGGATCGGCGTGATCGCACCAGATCAGCGCGTTGAGATCCTGCGCCTGAGCGAGGCTGCCCGCCGCCAGCAGCAGTGCTGCCGCGGCACACGCGCCTTGGAGACGGCTCTTCAGAACGGAAAGCGGATTCCTGACGGTTGGATTGGGGGTCTTTGGATTGACGGACATCGAGTGTTCTCCCTTGCCTTTTTGGCTTGTAGCAAAAAATTGAACCAATTCTAAAATTGAGTCAATTCTGTTTTTGTGGCAAACAGCCGCTATGAGCGGATTGCGGGCAAGGCAGAAGGCGGATCGGCACCGCCGCATCATCGAGGCGGCGGCGGCGCTTTTCCGCGATGCCGGTTATGAAGGCGCCAAAATCGAGACCATCGCCGCGCAGGCCGAAGTCTCGGTCGGCACGATCTACAATTACTACCAGAACAAGGGCGACATCCTCGGCGCGATCGTTTCGATGGAGGTCAACGAGGTGCTCAATGCCGGGCGCGGTGTGGTGGCCAACCCGCCGGCAAATGTCGGCGACGCGCTGGACACGCTGCTCGGCATCTATATCGAGCATTCGCTGCATTATCTCAGCAAGGAGATGTGGCGACAGGCGATGGCGATCTCGACGCAACTGCCGGACAGCCCGTTCGGCCAGGCCTATACCGCGCTAGACCGCGCCCTGACCGAGCAGATCCGTGGGCTTATCGCCCGCTTGCAGGCGCTCGGCCTGGTGCGCCGCGACATCGACGGGCCGGCGCTCGGCGAACTCATCTTCAACAACATGAACATGATGTTCATCGAATTCGTGAAGCGCGAGGAGGCGAGGCTTGCTGAGCTGCGCACGGCGATACGGAGGCAGAACAGGATATTGGTGGCGGCGATAGGAGTGTAAGAAGATCAAGGGCGAGTAGGGCCTGCAACACAAATCGCCGCAGCCGGAGCATCGCCTAACGGTTGATCAGCCATAGAATGGCCGAGAGCACGATGCTGACCAGTATCCCCGTGGTGATGGGGACATAAAGCCTGAAGTTCTCACGCTCGATCACGATATCGCCGGGCAGCCTGCCAAGGCCGGTCCGGGCCAACCAAGGCCACAGCAGGCCTATGGCGACTATGCTGAGACCAACGACGATCAGAGTTCGCGACATGGCAGCATCCTGCCGGAAATAGCATCGTCCCAGAAATATAGCGCCTACGGGTCTGCAGGCAGCGCTTCCTCTCGATGTTGCCTCTTGAGTTGAGCTTGCAATCTGTTACAACCTAAAAGGGCATCAAGGGAGGGATTGGATGCAGATCTCCATCTGGCATTGGGCCATACTGCTGCTGCTGATCGGCGTGCCTGTTTTCTTTGCCGTTCGGTCAGCCGCAAGGCCATTACAGGATACTTCGGCTCTCGTAGGTTTCGGAGGCTGGCTTATGCTGCTGGCGATTGGACAGTGCTTGGCACCTTTCCGCACGCTGGCTGAGCTGTTCTCTTCGAGTGACGGCTACCGGCACCTCATGACGTTGCCAAATGGCGCCTTGGCGGCCTACGGCGAGATTGCCCTGTTGCTGGTGTTTCTGGTGCTTCAGGTGATCGTGTTCGTTGCAATGCTGCGGCGGAGTTCCCGCTTCAAGCAGCTGTTCCTGTATCAGTGGTTTGCAATACCAATCGTGTTTATTCTGGACACGGTGTGGATCTCAGCGGTTATGAGCGCTCCTGTGAGCCTGGTGCTTGCAGGGGGTGCGCCGGTAATGCCCGCAGTTTCTTTTGTACTGACCGGGATCTGGGTCGCCTATGTCTACAAGTCGGTCAGGGTGAGAAACACGTTCGACAGGGGCCGCGATATCCGGTCAGGTCGCGAGTGCTTCATAGAGCTTGCCGCGAGTGCTGTGTATGGCTGCCGACAAAAATGCCGGGCGCCCAGTATCGACCCGGATCACCCAGCCGTTAGGCCTGCTCGAGCGAGGATTTCAGGAGCCGGCGTGACATGCCCGTGCGGCTTGCAGTAGTCGGGGTCGATCGCGCGATAGCCGAGCAGATGGCCGAGTGGCGCCAGGATCCCCAGCGCCACTCGCTGAATCGAAGGTGGCGGGTGCGTGAAGACGATCACGTCGGCAAATTCCCTGGCGATGACTGCCGCCTGAAGCGACGAAGGTCTGCCTTTTCTGTCCACCTTGCCGGCATTGGCCAGGCCGAAGAGCATGCCAATCAGCAGCTCGAAGCGGTTCGGGTCGACATTGTCCGCACCTGGCGCCCGGTCGACTTCGACCAGCACATGCGCTTCTTCGGTTTTGCTGCTGTTCCACCAATCATGTGCGACGCCTGCTTCGACCGTGGCGGATTGGCCAAGCCCCAGGGATAAAGTCTTCCCGGCGATGCAAGCGTCGAGCCGGCCGCGGAGGACGGTAAACCGTTCCGTCAGGTTCGGGTGGAAGTGCTCGCCCACCACTGCGGCTCCCGGCCGGGCGGTCAGATGAGCGATGCCAGGTCCCTGGCCGCGGTCTTCGGTGCCACGCAGGATGACGGCATATTCGCCGGTCACCTTGTTCTCGTAGACATCTCCACAGCGTGACATAGGATCAGCTCGCGGGTTTCTGAGCACCAGTGTCGGGCAACTTTATCGTCAACGGATTGGTCGTTCAACGACGCTCGAACGGGCGATTGCGGAAACACCAGCCGCCGGCTCCTCGTCAACGCGGGCGATCGGCGCTCTACCGGACATGCTTAGGCGGGCGCGCTCGTGGAAACGGCACGACCGTTAGTGGCGCCTTGCGGAATTCCGCGATGGCTATTTCTTCAATCAGCGCGTCGAGGGCCTCGTTGACGCGTCGGCTCGTTTCATCCACGCCGCAGAGGCGGTTTTGTGCGCACTCCAAAAGCTCGCGCGCCGCGGCGAAATCACTTCGCATGACAACACCTTTGGTTTTTGGCCCGCCGCACGGGCATTGTCGGCGCGCTTAATTGAGCTAGTGCTAATATACACAGGAGCAATTGAATCGAATGCTGTTAAATGGCCCGGAGCCCGGAGAGAGGCCGAAATGACGGCCCTGTAAGCGCAAGACACAAATAGGCTAGGGATCTACTGGTATGAGACGCCAAAGCGCAATCTGATGTCACGTTAACCCGGTAAGTCACGCAAAATTTGTGGTTCGCCGAGGGGGGGACGGTCGGGAACGCGTGGGGCCTAATACGTTCTTGGGCGGCTTAGAAATTCTCGGGCGGCCGCAATCTGGCGCCGATGCTCGCGAAGGAATGCCGCGCCGAAGCAAATGGCGAAGGCCAGTACCGAAAGGCTTGTCGTTGCTCTTGCTGCAGGATCAGGGTCAGGACTTATCAGGAAACGGAACCCGAAGGCGAAGGCGAAGACGACAACGCCACCAAACATGCCGCTGACGAAGGGGGCGGTCGTGCGTCTCTGCTCCAACGAAGACTCCTAAGTTTTCCGCTAGGGAACTATGGTTTCCGCTAGGGAATATATGCGTTGAAGCTGATGTGCTACCGATCCTGACGGCCCCGGCCTGTGGATATCGGGGATGAGCAGATATCAAGCGCCCCGCAGGTCTCAAGAAGCCCGTACTGGTGCCCCCGGACGGGATCGAACCGCCGACCTTCGGTTTACAAAACCGCTGCTCTACCAGCTGAGCTACAAGGGCACGGCGCTCCGGTTAGCATATTTGCTGCGCCAGTAAAGACAAAACTCCGTTTTTCGGTTCCCCGCGAACGCGCCGGTTCTGCCGCCAGGGCGTCCTGAAAACGGCCAATTCGCTTCCTATATTGATCGAAGGTGCAATCGCATCAGCGAGGCAGTCGCATGATCAGGTTTGTCATCATTCTCCCGCTCGTCGTCGTGGCCTGGGTTCTCCTGGTGAAGCTCGTCAAGGATCTGAAGCGCGCCAATATCGACTGGACCGGCGTCACCACCATCATCGGCTTCATCGCGCTCGCCTTCTGGCTTCGCCATATCACCGGCATGGGCTGAGGCCTGCCGATTGTTCCGGTGAACTGTCGAACGGCGCGACCGTTCATGGTCGCGCGGCTGACAGCACCGGACCGGGCGATTTCCCCCGTCGAGAAAAAATCAAAAAAAGATCTTCGAACCTTTTTCCTTGTCGGGACGACTGATGGTCAAGAGGCGGTTGGATCGCCTCCCACAACAAGGAGATCGTCATGTTCAATCGCCCCATCGTTTCCGGCCTCGTCGCCACCACTGTCGCCGCCGCCATGCTGGTCGGCACGGTTCAGCCTTCGGCCGCCCATCACAAGCACAAGCACCTCGGCATCGGCATTGCCGCCGGTGTCGGCGGCTTCCTGCTCGGCAGCGCGCTGGCCCAGCCGCGCACCGTCTATATCGAGGAAGACGGCGGCTCCTCGCACGTCCGGCGCTGCCTCAACCGCTACCAGAGCTACGACCCGTACTCGGATACCTATGTCGGCTACGACGGTTATCGCCATCGCTGCCGGCTTTGAGAGCCACTATGCCAGCTTTGAGAGGAGGTGACCGTTTCAGGCAATCGGAAGAAGGGGCACCCCACTGCCCCTTTTTCTGTGCGTCTGGGCTCTTATTCGAATGGTCGACATACCTCATCATTTGCGAATGGGCGCCGTCGATGAAGCTGCCAATCTCCCCCCTTGCGGGGGAGATGCCCGGCAGGGCAGAGGGGGGTGCTGTC
>NZ_SUEG01000086.1:16173-23858 GCF_005063415.1 Mesorhizobium sp. | reverse complement strand
GTCTGGGCGACGCCGGACGGCTCCGGCAGGACCGAAACCGTGTCGGGCAGCGCCAACGTAAAGCCGGCATCGGTGTTGGCCGCATTTTCGGTGAAGGCCGGCGCCGGGGTCGCCGGCGAAGTCGAGGTGCAACCGCTGAGAGCGGCCACGGCCAACACCGCCGCTAGGACGGGAAAGAGGAATTTTGCTGGCAAGCGGGCGCTCGGGTCCGGTTCGTCGGGTGTTAAGAAGTCCTTACACCAGCATCTTTCCCCCTGCAATCCGCGGTAGCCGGTGGTTTTCGGGTGGCGAGCCGGGCCGGGAAATGCGATATTGTTCTGGATTTGTACTTCGAAGGATTCCGGAAAGGAGCACGCCATGGACGCTTCTCAAGCCGCCGCCGGCCACGCGGTCTTCGAAACCGTGATCGGCTTCATGGGCATCGCCTGGAGTGATGCCGGACTGAGCCGGCTCTGTCTGCCGCAGCGCAATCGCGACGCGGTCGAACGCCGGCTGCTGCGCCATGCCGCCGCCGACCAGGCAGCGAAGCCCGAGCCGCAATGGGTTGCCGAGCTCATCCCGTCGATCAAGGCCTATGCTGCCGGCGAGGACGTCGATTTCTCCGGCGTGCCGGTCGATCTCAGCGGCGTCGACGAGTTCCGCCTGGCGATCTATGACGCGGCTCGAAAGCTCGGCTTCGGCGAAACCACCACCTATGGCGAACTGGCCAAACGCGCCGGCCATGCCGGGCTGGCGCGTGAGACGGGCGCGGCGCTCGGCGCCAACCCGGTGCCGCTGGTCATCCCCTGCCATCGTATCCTTGCCGCCGGCGGCAAGATTGGCGGCTTTTCCGCCCCCGGCGGCTCGGCCACCAAGGAAAAGATGCTGGCAATGGAAGGCGTGCGCGTCGGCCCGCCGCCCCCAGCGCAGGTGTCGTTCGGGTTCTAGGGTTTATCGATGTTCGAGTGAGGCCGACATCCCGGCACGTCGTCTCAACTCCTAATCCGGAAGCAGGCGCCGGCGGAAGCGGCGGTCGATCTCCACCCGCTTACATTTGTAGACGGTGCAGGAATTCGTGTCGGCGCTCGGCACCGAGGCCCGCGCCCAGACCTCGCCGATGTCGCAGAATTGCTGGCTCCGCACGTAGCGGTCGTAGAGCGCCAGCCCCGGCACGCGCGCCGATCTGTAGCGCAGGATGACCGCACCCTCGCGCGCGATCGTCGCCTGCACCTTGCCGCAGCTCATGCGGGTCGGGTCATAGCGCGAGACCGCCTGCGCCTCGGCGGCCACCAGCGTCAGGCAAGCGGCAAGCAGAACGATTTTCATGTCCCTCTCCCAAAACCCGGCCGCGCCCCGAAGCCGGCGCGATCTCCCGCGTCGGGCGCGCAACAATGACGCTCTCACGCGATTGGGGCGGCCGTTGGGCAGCGTTGCCGCGGTGCCATTTTCCGCCCCGTCTTGTTTTTCGCGCGAAAGCATATTATATGCGGTCCATTGATATTTCGGCCGATCGATCCGGGCCTCGCGATATTCGCGTTTGCTGACGTTCTATCTCCAAAATCTCGATACAAGCCGGCTGGGTTTCGGTCCAGTCAAACTAAAGCAAACGTAAAGGACTATCGAAATGGCAACAGGTACGGTCAAGTGGTTTAATTCCACCAAGGGTTTCGGCTTCATTCAGCCTGACAGCGGCGGCGCGGACGTTTTCGTCCACATCTCCGCAGTCGAGCGCGCTGGACTGTCGACCCTGGTCGAAGGCCAGAAGATCAACTTCGAGATCGAGCAGGACCGCCGCACTGGCAAGTCGTCCGCTGGATCTCTGAGCAAGGCAGCCTGATTTTGCGAATGGCGCGCGCCGGGCGATAGCCCGGGGCGCGCGGCAAGTCACGGATGTACTGACAGTCGCGCGAGAAGCGCGCCGGAGCGACAGACCCCGACAAGCCGAAGCAGCAGATTGCTGCCGGCCCGGCCAAAACGCTCCCGATCAGGCTACCAAGCATGGGAAGGCGGGATTTTGTCCCGCCTTTTTGCTGTCTGGATTTTGACCGACGATTGGCGAAACCGCAGATACAGCTCCTTCTCCCCGTCACTATACGGGGAGAAGTGCCCGGCAGGGCGATGAGGGGCAGCGCGACCTATCAGGACTGCCCTTCGCCAAGCCAAGCATGATATCACGACGAAGGCTGGCGCTGCCCCTCATCTGGCTGCCGCCATCTTCTCCCGTGTAGAGACGGGGAGAAGGACGCCCTCGCCGAAGTTTTCGCCAATCACCGGCGTTGCTGGCGCACCTCGTCCAATACCAACACACTTTGCCCTGGAACCCCGATCATGTATTTTCTGCCCATGACCAAGCTCGAAGAGATCAAAAAATCCATTGTCGAACTGAGTTGGGAAGAACTGAAGGCATTCACCGTCTGGTTTGAGGCATTACAGGGCGATTTGTGGGACCAACAGATCGAGGCCGACGCAAAAGCCGGCAGGCTCGATAAGCTTGCAGAGCAAGCTTTAGCTGAGATTCGAGCCGGCCGGATCCGCCCGCTCTAAATCACACCACCACATCACACAGCCCGAATGAGCACCACCGGCCAAGGGCCGCAAGCCCGATCGGGCGTCGCGCCTGTTGGCGCGCCCGTCCGGAGCGAGCCGCGAAGCGGCGACAAGCGTTAGGCCCGAACTAGGACGTAGACTCATTATCGCGCAGCCAGATGCGGATTGAGACAAGCTTGAGGGCCGCGAGGTAGTTCTCAGCCAGCTTGTCGTAGCGGGTTGCGATGCGGCGGAACTGCTTGGCCTTGTTGAAGAAGCGCTCGACGAGGTTGCGTGCCTTGTAGAGGAACGGGCTGAAGCAGATCGGGTCTTTGCGGTTGGTCTTAGGCGGGATGTTGGCCCACGCCTTGCGCTCGGTGACAGCGCCGCGTAGCGCATTGGCATCATAGCCCTTGTCGGCCAGTAACATGGCGCCCTCGGGCAGGTCGGCGATCATGTCCGGCGCCGAGGCGACGTCACTCTTTTGGCCTGCGGTGAGCGTCAGCTTGATCGGCCTACCTTTGGCGTCGACAAGGGCGTGAACCTTGGTTGTTAGCCCGCCTCGGGAGCGACCGAGACAATGATCTCGATCCCCCTTTTTGCCGTCGCACCCTGCTGATGGACGCGAACAACGGAGGTGTCGATCATCTGCACCATGCCGTCATGGGCTTTAGCAATTTCGTCCATGAGGCGGTCCCATACCCCTGCTTTTCGCCAGCGGACAAAGCGGTTGTAGCAGGTGGTGCGCGGGCCGTATCGCTCGGGCAGGTCTCGCCACGGCGCTCCGGATCGCAGCACCCAGAAGATGCCGTTTAGCACGCGCCGATCGTCGACGCGCGGCACGCCGCGCGGCTTGTTCGGCAAAAGCGGCTCGATCACGCGCCATTCGAAGTCAGTCAGGTCATATCGGCTCATGCGGAGCCTGAATCAGATTCCGCCGCAATATGAAAGTCTCGGTCGGAAAACGACCATTGCGGACAAACACTCTGTGCCTGATGATGGTCGACCATGACGAAATGGCACGTCCTTCAAGAGATGCAGAGCCTAATCCGGCTCTTTTGTCTGCATTGCGCGGACAAGGAGACGCTGGAACAGCTCGACCAGATGATCGAAGATCGTGGCTCCTGGCCCAAGGCTCGCAGCCTGTTCGAAGCCATTCGTTTGAAGAACTTGAAGGCAGAGCAGCGCAGTGATCGTAGGGCAGAGGCCCAATATTGCTTCGAGGAAGTGTGCGCTAAGACACTCTACAACCTAGCCATGCAGCCTGCTCCCTATGATCCAGACACACTCTACTGGATCGTTCCGAACGCGCTCACCCTCGCACGAGAGCTTGGATTGAGTCCAATGGATGTGGTCGTGATCACCGATCCACCACGGCCCTCCTAACCCTTAACTGGCTCCTTACATCCTCGTTTACAACCTAGGACTATCCCCGATGGTTCCCCCTAGAGTGTACCTTAAGGTGACACCCGAGAGGGAACCTAAGGGACCCCTTAAGGTGCCACCTGAGAGCCTACAGCAAGGCTACCCCAAGGCTCCCCTGAAGTTCTCCTCAGGGTGTAGCTGAGGGGGGCACAGGGACACAGGAGACCACTACCTAACCTCCTCAGGGAGGAACACAGGCTAGAAGCGCAGAAGCGAAAGGCGCCTGATCAGACAGGCTACCCCCCGTTGCGGACCTTCATCAGCCTTTGCGCAGTGCTTGTTTGAGTTGCGCGAGGGGCGCGCCAGGGAACGGATGGCCCCACTGCTCCGCGTAGCCGTCCTCACCATGCGTTGCGAGAAGTTGCTGTCCTGCCGAGAAGACCGCGCCCGCGAACGTGCGCAAGCGGCAGTCGACATCGAAAGACAAGCGGCCTGTCGGATCGTTCTCGCGGGCAAACGGCTCGTCATAGGTGACGATCCGGATGTTGAGCCGGTCGCCGGCGGGTGTGAGACGCCAGCGGTATGTGCCGGGTTCGTCGTTGAAGATCGCGGCTTCAACGCTCCCGTTCGCGAGCATGCTCAGCGTGGCGCGAACAATACTATCGAACGCGTCCGAAAGGTGTGAGGCCTGCATGAACAGATGCGTGCCATCGACGTCGATCTGGCACTCGGCCCAGCCTTTGCCAGTCAGAACGTAGGAGAAAGAGAGGCCCATATTGGGAACCTAGATGATCGCGCCGCGTACACAAAGGCACAAACGCACGTCCGCAATCCACTCGTCTCTCGGTCACCCCTCATTTATGAGTTCACGGCCTAAGGCAACCACTCCAGCGGCACATGCCCCGGGTCGGCCTCGACCCTTTTCAGCCAGGCGGCCACCGCCGGATAGGCGTCGAGCTGAAACCCGCCCGTCTCGGCCGTGTGCGTATAGGCATAGAGCGCGATGTCGGCGACGCTGAGCGCATCGCCGGCGAAGAAGCTGCTCCCGGCCAGGTGCTTGTCCATGACGCCGAGCGCCTTGTTGCCGCGCTCCAGCGTCAGCGCCAGCCGCTCGGGTGTCGCGTCTTTCGCGCGTTCTGGAAAGGTCAGCAGCGCCCTGCGCACGGCGATATAAGGCTCGTGGCTGTATTGCTCGAAGAACAGCCACTGATAGGCCAGCGCGCGTTCATATTTGTCCGCCGGCAGAAACCGCGTGCCTTCGGCGAGATAGAGCAGGATGGCATTGGATTCGGCCAGCCGGCGGCCGTCGTCGAGTTCGAGCAGCGGCACCATGGCGTTCGGGTTTTTCGCAACATAGTCGGGTTTGCGCGTGTCGCCGGTGTGCGAGCTGACCTCGACATTGGTGAAAGGGATGCCGAGCTTGGCCATCAACAGGCGCGGCTTGTAGCAATTGCCGCTGTCGATCATTCCATAGAGTATCATCGGCGCTCCCCTTGCTCGCAACCACCCGTCTCAAGGCTTGATCCAGCCTCTATCGCGGCAGCGGCGGCTTCATCCAGTGATTTGTTTTGGCGTAACCATCAGCGCCGCTGATGCATTTCAGGACATGCCGAGATTCAAGTCAGGCCGAGCCGAGAAGGGTGGGTTCCGAGAACCGGAGCGGAGCGTACTTTGGGTACGTGAGCACCGGAAGCGCAGGAAACCGCCGTTCGCAGGCCGGCATCACTTGAATCTCGGCATGTCCTAGCCGAACAAGGGGATGACGTTGTTATCCCTGCCAAGCAGCCTGTCGATCGACAGCGGCTCCTCGTCGAACAGCGTGCCGGCCAGCGCCGGCCGGGCGAGGTAAAAACCCTGCAGCAGGTCGACGCCGCCATCCAACGCGACGCGCAGATGCGTTGCATTCTCGACGCCTTCGACCAGCACCTTGGCGCCACGATCGTGCAGCGTCGAAACCAGCGGCCGGAAAAACCGCTCGGCGGCGGCATGGCGGCAGAATTCGGCGAACCAGGTGCCGTCGATCTTGACGATGTCGGGCTGCACGAGGGCGACCCTTTCTTCGGTAGAATGCCCGGTGCCGAAATCGTCGATGGCGATGCGGACGCCGTCGCGCCGCATCTCGCGCGCCAGGCTGACAAGCACCTTGTCGCCGGCCGCCTGCTCGGTGATCTCGCAGACCAGCATGCCTGGATGCAGGCCGAAATCCGCCAGATGCCTGGTCATCAGCCTGATTTCGGCCAGCGCCCGTGCGGGGTCGTCGTTGATCAGCGGATTGTAGTTGAAAAACAGGTCGAGCCCGTCGACGCCGATGTTGCGGAAGTTGCGCAAATGCAGCACCCGGCACATGGTTTCGACAAACAGCCGATCCGCTGCCGGCACGCCTTCGAAGAAGATTTGCGGCGCCATCGGCCTGCCTGCACGATGCGGCTCGATCAGTCCCTCGACCGCAACGGCGGCGAGAAACCTGCCGCGCGGCGCGAAGACCGGCTGGTAGGCACTCCTCAGCCGGAATGCGCCGTAGACGCCATATTCGATGCCGACCTCGTCGGCAAAGATCGCCTCGCCGACCCTACGCCGCATGTCGGCTTGCCCGGTCACGATGCCACCCTGCGGCCAAAGGCCCGCCTCGGTCGCCGCGATGTCGGAACTGCCGCAGGCACCTCCTTCATGTCCGGCGACACTGCGACCGTCTGCCCGCTCTTGTCGAAGACGCGAAAACTGGTCGGCGCAAGCTCGGGGCGCGCCAGCACATAGCCCTGCACCATCGAAGCGCCCGACTTTTCGGCAAGCTCGAGCTGCCAGCCCGTCTCTATGCCCTCGAATACCGTGCGGATGCCTTGCTCTTCGAAGCTTGTCACCATGGCGGTCAGCAAGGCGAAGCCGGCACCGGATTCCATCAGCGTCATGATCCAGTCGGCGTCGAACTTGACGATGTCGGGCCTGAGTTCCTTGATACGATTGATGTCGGATTCGTCGGCGCCGTAATCGTCCACGGCAATGCGCAAACCATTGCCCCTGAGCGCCTCGACGAAATTGTAGAGCGTTTCCTGCGATGCCGATTTCTGCTCGGTGACCTCGCAGACGACGCGGCGCGGATCGATGTCGGCCTCGTGCAGCACCAGCCGCATGTCGCGCAGTGCCTTGTCGGCGATGCTGCGGTCGGTGAACACCGATGGATCGAAGTTGATGAAGATGGAGGCGTCTCGCGGCAGGCAGGCGCCGGCGTTCAGAAGGTGCAGCGTCCGTGTCAGCGCCTCGATATGCAGGCGGTCGACCGCCGGACAGCTGTTGAAGAAACTCATTGGCGGCTGCGGCTCGCCTTCGCGGAACGGCCGGATCAGCCCCTCGAATGCGACGACGGAAAGCTTGCCCTTGTTGAAGGCGAAGATCGGCTGGAACGCGCTTTGCAGCGTATAGACCCCCCAGACACCGCTGGCGGTGCCGTCATCATGGCGGATGATATGGGCAAGCCCGATGCTGCGCGTCACGGTTCCTCGCTATGCGAGACTGGCGGACCGGCTACGGTCCTGCCGTTCAAGCTTTTACCGGTCGTTGATGAATTTATTGTTGCCAGCATTGCGCGCTGGCTCATTCGACAATGCCTGCGCTGGGCTTGCGCTTGGCAAGACGATGCGACATGAGAGGCGCCGCGGCGCCTTCGCCGCGCCGGTCCTTTCTGGAGATGTTTCTCATGGCCTTTCTTGCCGACGTCCTTTCCCGCGTAAAGCCTTCCGCGACCATCGCGGTGACGCAGAAGGCGCGCGAGCTGAAAAACGCCGGCCGCGACGTGATCGGGCTGGGCGCGGGCGAGCCGG
>NZ_SUEG01000086.1:0-16163 GCF_005063415.1 Mesorhizobium sp. | reverse complement strand
CCCCCGACAACATCAAGAGCGCCGCGATCGAGGCCATCCGCCGCGGCGAGACGAAATACCCGCCGGTGTCCGGCATCGTGCCGCTGCGCGATGCGATCGCGAAAAAGTTCAAGCGCGAGAACAATCTCGACTACCGGCCGGAGCAGACCATCGTCGGTACCGGCGGCAAGCAGATCCTGTTCAACGCCTTCATGGCGACGCTGAACCCCGGCGACGAGGTGATCATCCCGCGGCCCTACTGGGTGAGCTATCCCGAAATGGTGGCGATCTGCGGCGGCACCTCGGCCTTGGTCGAGACCTCGATCGACAACGGCTTCAAGCTGACGGCGGCCGTGCTGGAAAGGGCGATCACGCCGCGCACCAAATGGCTGTTGATGAACTCGCCGTCCAACCCGTCGGGCGCCGCCTATACCGAGGCGGAGCTCAAGAGCCTTGCCGACGTGCTGTTGAAGCATCCCCATGTCTGGGTGCTGACCGACGACATGTACGAGCACCTGACTTATGGCGACTTCGTCTTCAAGACCATCGCCGAGGTCGAGCCAAAGCTCTATGAGCGCACGCTGACCATGAACGGCGTGTCGAAAGCCTATGCCATGACCGGCTGGCGTATCGGCTATGCGGCAGGCCCGGTGCCGCTGATCAAGGCGATGGACATGATCCAGGGCCAGCAGACCTCCGGCGCCTGCACCATCGCCCAATGGGCGGCGGTCGAAGCACTGAATGGCCCGCAGGATTTCATCCCGAAGAACAAGGCGATCTTCCAGGGCCGGCGCGATCTCGTCGTCTCGATGCTCAACCAGGCGCGCGGCATCACCTGTCCCTCGCCGGAGGGTGCGTTCTACGTCTATCCCTCCTGTGCCCAACTGATCGGCAAGAAGACCAAGAGCGGCAAGGTGATCGACAGCGACGAAACCTTCTGCTCGGAACTGCTCGAGGCCGAGGGCGTGGCGGTTGTTTTCGGTTCGGCCTTTGGCCTCGGCCCGAACTTCCGCATCTCCTATGCCACGTCGGAAGCTCTGCTCGAAGAGGCCTGCACGCGCATCCAGCGCTTTACCGCCGCGCTGGTCTGAGACGTTTCAGCCGCCATACTGCTCGTCGCTGACCTTCTCCAGCCAATCGACATGCACACTTTCGAGTGCCTCCTGCATGGCGATGTGCGTCATCGCCGATTTGGGCGCGGCGCCGTGCCAGTGCTTTTCGCCGGCCGCAAAGGAGATGACGTCGCCGGCCCTGATCTCCTGGATCGGGCCGCCCCAGCTTTGCGCGAGACCGCCACCGGACGTGACGTAGAGCGTCTGGCCGAGCGGATGCGTGTGCCAGTGGGTGCGGGCGCCGGGCTCGAAACTGACCAGCGTGGCGCGTAGCCGCGCCGGCGCCTCTTTCTCGATGATCGGCGTCTGCAAAACCCGGCCGGTAAAATATGTCTCCGGCGCAACGATCGTCGGCACGCTGCCGCAGGCAATAATCTTCATAGTCGCAAGTCCTCGATCCAATCCAGTGTCTTATACCCTACCACTTTCGTCAGACGCCGGCTGCATGTCCTGCCGGCTGCGGGCAAGGCGCGGCCAAAACAGGCCGGTGCGCCTTCGGTAGGCGTCGTAGGCGTCGGCCAACCTTGTCCGCGAAAATTTTCGCTCTTCGTCCAAGGCTGCGATCACGTAGATCGTAACGATACCGGCGACCGGCACCACCGCCCAGACCGACCAGGTCGCGATGCCCCACCCGATCCAAAAGATGATGTAGGATGTGTAGAACGGATGCCGGACATGGAGATAAGGGCCTTCGGTCACCAGGCTGTGGGGATTGTCCGGATCGAATGCGAACCGCAGCCGCGCCTTGCGGGAGACCGAGATCGCCCACCAGAACAGCGCCGAGCTTGCCAGTTCGATGGCGAGACCGCCGATCTTCGCCGCCACCGGCTGCCGCTCGATCCACAGCAGCGCAAGAAAGAACAGCGCCGTGCCGACCACGACGGCCGAAATGATCATCGCGCCTTGAGACATGGTCTGCGACTGGAAATGCGCGCGCATCGACCAGGCATATTGGCCGAGCGTGGCGATGCTGCTGATCGAGAGGAGAAGGTCGAGCGTGGATTCCATCATCAGGGTCCCGGGGTTAGCTGTGGTGGATTCGGTCATCATACCCGGCAGAAACCGAGAAATCATTTCTTAACCACCGTTCTAAACAACATGGTGACCTCGGCATGCGATGTTGACCTGGAGACAATCCCAAGGTCCAACCAGATATGGCCGTTTCCCACCGCACGATCCGCACGCCGCAAGCGGATTTGCGCCTCAGCCAGTCGTTGGGATCCGGCATCCCGCTTGTCCTGATCCACGGCTCGGGCAGTTCGCGCGCCGTCTTCGCCCGCCAGTTCGACAGCCCGTTGGCCGCTGCCCATCGGTTGATTGCTTTCGACCTGCCCGGCCATGGCGAATCCTCGGACGCCCGCGATCCGGCGACGGACTACACCATCGCCGGTCTTGCCCAGTCGGCGGCTCAGCTCCTCGACGCCTTGGGGATCGACCGCGCCGTCGTCTTCGGCTGGTCGCTTGGCGGGCACGTGGCAATCGAACTCGCGAGTTTTCACCGCCTCGTCGGCGGGCTGATGCTGACCGGCGCGCCGCCGGTATCGAAGGGTCCTTTCGGCATGCTGCGCGGCTTCCACGCGCATTGGGACATGCTGCTGGCGTCCAAAAAGACGTATTCCGAACGCGATGCCGAGCGCTTCGAGACGCTGTGTTTCGGCGACACCGCCGATCCGTCCTTCCGCAAAACCATCCTGCGCACCGACGGCCGGCTACGCGCCGCGGTGACGCGCGGCATGCTCACCGGCAAGGGCGCCGACCAGAGACAGGTGGTCGAGCAGGCCGCGTTTCCGGTGGCCATCGTCAATGGCGAGAACGACCCGTTCGTCCGGCTCGGCTATTTTGAGACGCTCGCCTACGGCTCGCTGTGGGAGCATTGCCACGTCATCTCAGGCGCCGGGCATGCGCCTTTCTGGGAGCGTGCGGACCTGTTCAATCCGTTGCTCGCGCGCTTTGCCGAGACGGTGGCGGTGCAGCGCGTCGACGCAACGCCGCTGGCGTCGCGCCTAGCCGGCACCGGCTGAACCCAGCCCCTCAACTTCAAATTCCTTCAACTTCAAATCCCTTGCCCTCCCGGCCTGCCCGTGGGACGATGCCCTTTGGGTAGGTGGCAAATTGAAAAAAGCCTCGCCCGCGACGGCCGACAGGCCGGCCGCCGCTCACAGGGAAACGCCTGAGTGGAGGTCAGCCATGGGTACTCGCGCCGGAGGACGACGCACGGGACCGAAATGCATTGCCATAGTCGGTCCCTTCGCAAGCGGTAAGACGACACTTCTCGAAGCCATACTCGCCCGTACAGGCGCCATTCCCCGCCAGAATCCCGTTTCGTCCGGAAATACCGTTTCCGATCATTCGCCCGAGGCGCGCGCTCACGGCATGAGCATCGAGGCGACCTTCGCCACCACCGAATTCATGGGCGAGCCGTTCACCTTCGTCGATTGTCCCGGCTCCATCGAATTCTCTTTCGAAGCCGAGCCGGTGCTGGCCGCCTGCGACGTCGCCGTGGTCGTCGCCGAGGCTGACGAGAAGAAGATCCCTGCCCTGCAGCTGATCATGCGCAAGCTCGACGATCTCGGCGTGCCATGCATGCTGTTCCTGAACAAGGTCGACAAGGCGATATCAGGCGTGCGCGACACGCTGAAGATGCTGCAGCCGGCAAGCTCGGTGCCTCTGCTGCTGCGCCAGATTCCGCTGCGCAAGGACGGCGTCGTCATCGGCTCGATCGACCTCGCCCTGGAGCGAGCCTACATCTATCGCGAATATGCCGAGAGCGAGGTCGCCCAGATCCCGAGCGACGACAAGGCGCGCGAGCTCGAGGCGCGTTTTTCCATGCTGGAGACGCTCGCCGACCATGACGACCGCCTGATGGAGCAATTGCTGGACGAGATCGAACCGCCGAAGGACGCGATCTTCGACGATCTTGCCGCCGACCTGCGCGACGGCATAGTGACGCCGGTGCTGATCGGCACGGCCGAGAAGGGCAATGGCGTGCTGCGCCTGTTGAAGGCGATCCGTCACGACGCACCCGACATCGAGGCGACGCGCCAGCGCCTCGGCGCGCCCGACGGCAATGCCACCGTGGTCCAGGTGATGAAGACCATCCACACCGCGCATGGCGGCAAGCTGTCGGTGTCGCGCATCCTGTCCGGCCAGGTCGCCGACGCAGCCGAGCTGTTCCTTTCCACCGGCGAGACGGCAAAGGTCTCCGGCATCTACAAGATGCTCGGCAAGGACCAGGTCAAGCTGACTTCGGCCAAGGCCGGCGACACGGTCGCGCTCGGCAAGCTGGACGCCGTCAGGACAGGCCAGACGCTGAGCTCGACCAAGGGCGGCATCAAGCCGCTGGTCACGCTGGCGCCGCCGCAACCGGTCTTCGCCTTCGCGCTGCGGCCGAAGGAGCGCAAAGACGAGGTCAAGATGTCGGCGGCCATCCAGCGCCTGGCCGAGGAAGATCCCTCGCTCAACCTGCATCACAACCAGGATTCGGCCGAAACCGTGCTGTCCGGTCATGGCGAGATGCATCTGCGCGTCGTGCGCGAGCGGCTGGAAGGCAAGAACCAGATCCCGGTCGAAGGCCATGTGCCGGCCGTGCCCTATCGGGAGACGATCCGCAAAGCGACGCAGCAGCGCGGCCGCCACAAGAAACAATCGGGCGGCCACGGCCAGTTCGGCGATGTGGTGCTGGAGATCAAACCGCTGCCGCGCGGGTCGGGCTTCCAGTTCACCGATACGATCACCGGCGGCGTCGTGCCGAAAACCTACATCCAGTCGGTCGAGACCGGCGTGCGCGACTACCTGAAATCCGGCCCGCTCGGCTTCCCGGTCGTCGATGTTGCCGTCAACCTCTCCGACGGTTCCTACCATGCGGTCGATTCCTCCGACATGGCCTTCCAGATGGCAGCGAAGCTGGCGATGAAGGAAGGCATGGCCGCCTGCTCGCCGGTGCTGCTCGAACCGGTGATGAAGGTCGAGATCGTCACGCCGTCGGATGCGACGTCGAAGATCATCGCGCTGATCCCGCAGCGGCGCGGTCAGATCCTCGGCTACGACGCGCGGCCCGACTGGCCGGGATGGGACGTTGTCGAGGCGACCATGCCGCAGGCCGAGATCGGCGACCTCATCATCGAGCTGCGCTCGGCCACGGCGGGTGTCGCCAGCTACCGGGCCGTCTTCGACCACATGGCCGAACTCACAGGGCGGTTGGCCGACGAAGCGCTGAACGCCAACGGCAAGGCCGCCTGAAGCAGCAGCTTGCGGCCAGAACACTAATGCATGTCGCACAAAAGTGTGCAGCGGTTTTGCGATAACGACATGCATCAAACAAGGACCTAAAAGCGCGTCGCATGAGGCCGGTCGAACGCGACGCGCTTTTAGGAAGCACACAAGGAAACGGCGCCCGGACCATCCGGGCGCCGTTTCGTTGCGGACCGTCTTCGTGGGAGGCGAAACGGCAGGTCCGCCGCATACTTGCCGCCGGTGCCCGGCGGCGGAGGAAGGTTCGGACGCGGTAGCTGCCTGAGCCCGGGTCGTCCGAGTGATGCCCCCATCCCCCGGACGAGCCACACCGCGTCCTATGTTCTGCTTAATCGATTTGGCGCGCCCGCGGCATGTTACCCGAGGTTACATGTCACTGTTACGCGACCGTTCCGGCCGATTTTCTGGCGATGTGTTGGTTTCGGGCAACAAAAAAGCCGGATCAATGAAGACCCGGCTGAGTTTGATTGGAAGTGCCTGTTAAGGCTAACCTCCAGAGGGGAACACTCGAGAGCGCTAATGGGAGGAGAACGCGCTCAGGAGATGATCTATATATGTGCTCTTCATGCCCAAGAAACAAGCATCTATTTTGCAACACACACATGCAAAAAGGCGCCGGCTGTGGTCTAATCGGTCCCGAAGCGCAATAGGACCAGTTGAATCGCTGAAATACGGCGTGCGGCAAGGCAAAAATCGATCCGCGGCCGCGAATCAGCAGCGATTCCTGCTCGGAAAATCGAAAAACGCAGGATGACGTGGAATCGTGCAGCACGCGTTTGTTTTTTCGGCAGCCAGACCTTGCCGGTGCATGCCGCCCAAAAGCTTAAGCGCGTCGCAGGAGACCGTTCAAGGGCGCGCCTTAGAGCATGATCCCGGTCGAACAGGAAGATAGAGTTCCATCCCGCTTCCATCGGGGGTGGAACGGGCTCTAATGCATGTCGCGCAGAAGTGTGGAGCGGTTTTGCGATAACGACATGCATAGAAACAAGAATCTAGAGCGCGTCGCATGAGGCCGGTCGAACGCGACGCGCTCTAGGTAAGGAGACCTCCATGCGGGTCGCTTCGGCGATCGCCGGCAGCATTATCTTCCTTGCTGTAGCGCCCGGCGTGGTCGCCGGACTGGTGCCTTGGCTGCTGACCGACCGCTATCGCCTGCCCTGGTCGAGACTGCCCGGTTTCGTTCCTGTGGGCTGGCTGCTGGTTGTCGCCGGCACAGTCGTGCTGCTGCACGCCTTTGCCCGTTTTGCCCTGGAGGGCCTGGGTACGCCAGCCCCGGTCGCGCCGACCGAGAGGCTGGTCGTCGGCGGCATCTACCGCCATGTCCGCAACCCGATGTACGTTGCCGTGCTGTCGATCGTTCTCGGCCAGGCACTGCTGTTTTCGAGCGGAACGGTCGCCGCCTATCTAGTCATCGCCGCGGCCGCCATGATCTCCTTCGTGAAACTATATGAGGAACCGACGCTTGCCCGCCGCTACGGCGACGAATACGAAGCCTACCGCCGCGCGGTACCAGGCTGGCTGCCCCGCCTGACACCTTGGCGCGGCTGAGGCAGCCTCGAAGGCTACGTCACCACGGCAGCGGGCCATCCTCGTTCGAGAACGTGCCCGTCGGACCGTTCGCGTCGAGAAGCGCGAGGCGCACGGGCTCCCGCGCGGCCTGTTCGACGGTGCGCGAACCTTCGAAGTTGTTCAGCTCCGTCGCGGTGTAGCCCGGGCACGCAGCGTTGACCTTGATGCCGGTCTCCTCGAGCTCGATAGCGAAGGCGAGCGTCATCGCGTTGACGGCCGTCTTCGACGGGTTGTAAACGGCGCCAAACGAAGTGCGGTACGGAAAGGCCGGATCCGCGTTCAATGTCAGCGAGCCAGCGCCGCTCGATACGTTGACGATACGCGCCGCCGGCGCCTCACGAAGGAGCCGCAGCATCGCTTGCGTGACGGCGACGACGCCAAACACGTTCGTCTCGAACACCGCGCGTACGTCGTCGAGAGAGGCAACACTCGGGCGGCCCGAGTTGATGATCTCCTCGAGCGGCCTGCCCGGCTTTCCCGCATGGGAGATGCCGGCATTGTTCACCAGCACGTCGAGGCGGCCGAATTCGATGCGGATGCGCTCTGCCGCGGCGGCGATCGACGCCCGGTCGGTGATGTCGAGCTGCAGGGCGTGGGCATCGCCTCCGATGCTCTTTGCGGCTGCCTCCGCATGCTCGAGCCTGCGCGATCCTACGAGCACGGTGAGGCCGTTCGCCGCGAGATCCTTGGCGATCTGAAGACCGATGCCCTTGTTGCCCCGGTGACCAGGGCGACGGGTTTGTCCTGCATGGTAATCTCCTTTTGTGCACCGATGTGTGGCCAACACCGCCTTGCCGTGCTAGATACAAGTAAAACGGAACCACGTTCCATATATATCCGGAACAAGGTTCCGTTTGCAAGAGGTAATTTGATGGGCGAAAAAACGCCGGACGACAAAACGGATCAAGGCGATGGTCTGGAACCCCGCGACCGCGCGGATCGGCACGTGCGCGCCGACGCACGACGCAACATCGACGCGTTGCTCCGGGCGGCCATGGCGGTGTTCGCGACCTCCGGCGTGGAGGCTCCGGTGCGAGAGATCGCGGAAAGGGCTGGCGTCGGCGTCGGCACCGTCTACCGCCACTTTCCACAGCGCTCGGACCTTATCGTGGCCGTCTTCCGCAACGAGGTTGACGCCTGCGCGGACGCCGCGCCGATCCTGGCCAGGAAGCATGAGCCCGGTGAAGCGCTGGCCCTGTGGATGCAGCGCTACGTGGATTTCGTCACGGCAAAACGCGGCCTCGCGGCAGCCTTGTACTCAGGCAATCCGGCCTTCGAGACTTTGCCTGCCTATTTCAACCAACGGCTCCGGCCCGCGCTTCAAACATTGCTAGAGGCAGCGGCCGCGGCCGGCGAGGTGCGCGCCGATATCGAGCCGGACGACCTGTTGGGGGCGGCCGCCAGCCTTGCCATGCCGTCACATGGTGGCGGCCCTGCCCAGGCGCGGCGCATGGTTGCCTTGCTCGTCGACGGTTTGCGCTACGGCGCCAGCTCGCCGGCGGATACGCGCTCCTAAATCAGAACGACCAGCTGCGCGCCTTGGCGATGATGAAATCGCGGAAGACATGCAGCTTCGCCTGGTTCTTCATCGCGTCGGGATAGGCGAAATAGGTATCGAAGGACGGCACTTCGGTTTCGGGCAGCAACTGCACCAGCCCCGAATCCTTGCTGACCACGTAATCCGGCAGCATGGCGATGCCGGCGCCGCCCTGCACCGCCCGCTTGATCGACAGGATGTCGTTGATCTGCAGCGTCGGCACCCTTTGCCCGCCTTCGAAATCGCCGACCGTCTCCAGCCAGTTCAGTTCCGACAGGTGCGCCGGCACCGGCACGCCGAAGGTGACGATGCGATGGGCCTTCAGCTCCGCGATCGAATTCGGCTTGCCGTATTTGTTCACATAGGAGGGCGCCGCGTAGAGATGGAAATGCACGGTGAACAGGCGGCGCTGGATGAGGTCCGGCTGCTGCGGCTGGCGCAGCCTGATGGCGCAGTCGGCCTGGCGCATGGTGAGATCGAGTTCCTCATTGGCCAGGATGAGCTGCAGGCTGACCTCAGGATAGAGCTCGATGAATTCCTGCACGCGCTCTGTCAGCCAGCCGGCGCCAAGGCCGACCGTGGTCGTCACCCTGAGCACGCCGGAGGGCCGGTCCTTGGTTTCGGTCAGCCGCGACTTGATGGTTTCGAGCTTCATCAGCACGTCGTGCGCCGTGCGGAACAGCATCTCGCCCTGCTCGGTCAGCACCAGGCCGCGGGCGTGGCGATTGAACAGCGGCACGCCGACATCGTGCTCGAGCGCGCTGACCTGCCGCGAGATCGCCGATTGGGACAAATGCAGTGTTTCCGCGGCATGGGTGAACGACCCCGCTTCCGCTGCGGCGTGAAACACGCGTAGCTTGTCCCAATCCAACGCCATGATTTCCCCTCGTCCTGTTTTCTGGCGTCCGCCTGTTATGGCGTCTGAATGAAAAATCAGGCTTTTGCGCGGCTCTTCTCAGCCGCTTGTCGAACAATCACTCCGCCGCTTCGCGGTGAACCTCGATCCCCGCCAGATATTTTTCCGCCTCGAGCGCGGCCATGCAGCCAAGCCCGGCCGCCGTCACCGCCTGGCGGTAGATATCGTCGGTCACGTCGCCGGCGGCGAACACGCCCGGCATGTCGGTGCAGGTCGAATCCGGCGCCGTCCACAGATAGCCGTTCGGCTTCTGCTTCAGCTTGCCGGCAAACAGCTCGACCGCCGGCGCGTGGCCGATCGCCACGAACACGCCGTCGACCACCAGATGCATCTCCTGCCCGGTCACCACGTTGCGCAGCCTCAGCCCTTCGACCGAAGGCGGCAGCGGCGCCTTGCCGGGCCGGCCGGTGACCTCGTCGACAACCGTATCCCAGATGACGCGGACATTGTCTTTCCGCAGCAGCCGCTCGCGCAGGATGCGCTCGGCGCGGAAATCGCTGCGCCTGTGGATGACGGTGACGCTCTTGGCCAGGTTGGAGAGATAGAGCGCTTCCTCCACCGCCGAATTGCCGCCGCCGATCACCGCGACATCCTTGCCGCGGTAGAAGAAGCCGTCGCAGGTGGCGCAGGCCGAAACGCCAAACCCCATGAAGGTCTGTTCGCTCGGGATGCCCAGCCATTTCGCCTGGGCACCGGTGGCGATGATCAGCGCGTCGGCGGTATAGATCGTGCCGGAATCGCCCTTGGCGCGGAACGGCCGCACGTTGAGGTCGACCTCGGTGATGATGTCGTTGACGACATCGGTGCCGACATGCTCGGCCTGCCTGAGCATTTCGCTCATCAGCCATGGACCCTGGATCGGTTCGGCGAAGCCCGGATAGTTTTCGACGTCGGTGGTGATCATCAGTTGCCCGCCCTGCTGCAGGCCGGCGACCAGCATCGGCTTGAGCATGGCGCGGGCGGCATAGATCGCCGCCGTATAGCCGGCGGGGCCGGAGCCGATGATGAGAACAGGCGCGTGCTTGGTGATCATGAAAAGCCTCTGGGGGGAGCAGCCATGGATTGTGGCATGAACTCTCGTCGATTGTTGCGCGTAATGTAAGTGTTGCCTGCGACGCCAGCAAGGCAAGTTGCCGTTCGTCCCCGGAAAGCTTCGGCGCCGGCCAGGCGACAAGCAACCCGCAGCAAGATGATGCGAAAATCCTCGATCCAGCGGATGGAATAGACAGCAAAGTCGTTTAACTACAAAGTCGCGAAAGATTCTTTCGCGTCACCACGGAAGCCACCATGCCGATCAAGGCCGATCTCGATGCCATCGACTGGAAGATCCTGCGCGAGCTTCAGCAGGACGGACGCATGACCAATGTCGAACTGTCGGGCCGTGTCGGCATTTCGGCGCCGCCGTGCCTGCGCCGCGTCCGGCGGCTGGAAGAGGCCGGCATCATCCGCGGCTACCGCGCCCTGCTCAACGCACCGGCGCTCGGCCTCGACGTCGTCGCCTTCTGCCTGATCGGCCTGCATCACCAGGCCGACGCCGAGCTCAAGACCTTCGCCGAGCGCACCCGCGGCTGGCCGATCGTGCGCGATGCCTGGATGGTGTCGGGCGAGTCCGATTTCCTGCTGCATTGCGTGGCGAGCGATCTCGGCACCTTCCAGACCTTCGTCATCGAGGAACTGGCCTCGGCCCCCAATGTCGATACGGTGCGAACCGCGCTGACCATCCGCCGGGTCAAGGACGAAGGGCTGGTGGCGTTTTCAACTTGAGAGAGCAGGCAAAGCGGCTGCGAAACAAAAACCGGAAACAAAAACCCGCCTCGGGGGCGGGTCGTCGGTGGGAATCATCACCATACCCAAATTAGTAGCATAGCTGCCGGCACAAAGCGAGAACAAAATGTGGCGGCCTCGACGAATTTGCCGATCTCCCCTTGCGGGGGAGATTGCAGCGTCGCCGACGGAACTTATTTTTGCAGCCCGATCACCCTGCGTCGCAGAGGCGCGTTTCGACCATTTCGCAGAGATGGTGGTAGAGGCACAGATGCCCCTGCTGGATGATCGGCGTCGAGGTCGAGGGTACGTTGAGCAGGATGTC
Source organism: Mesorhizobium sp. (assembly GCF_005063415.1). Classification (GTDB taxonomy): domain Bacteria; phylum Pseudomonadota; class Alphaproteobacteria; order Rhizobiales; family Rhizobiaceae; genus Mesorhizobium. The sequence goes on along the minus strand of NZ_SUEG01000086.1, from coordinate 4,710 downwards.
GGAGAGCGGCTTCAGCTTGCCGCCGGTCTCCCCGGTCAGGCTGATCACCGTCATGCCCATCATGCGCGCCTGTTGGGCGGCGGCGAGGATGCTTGGCGAATTGCCGCTGGTCGAGATGGCGAGCAGCACGGCGCCCGCCGAGCCATGGGCCTCGACCTGGCGTGCAAACACCGTGTCGAAGCCGTAATCATTGCCCCAGGCGGTCAGCACCGCCGCATTGGCGGGCAGCGCGATGACGTTGTAGGCCTTGCGCTCCCTGAGGAAGCGGCCGACCAGCTCGCCGGCGATGTGGATCGCGTCGCTGGCCGAACCGCCATTGCCGGCTATCAGCAGCGCCTTGCCCTGCGAAAGCGCAGCGACGACGGCGCTGACCGCCCGCTCCATCTCACTGGTCAGGTCGCGCTCGACCATCGCCGAAATCGCAGCCGCCGAGCGGACCAGGTAATCGTTCAGTTCGGACATGAAACCCTCAGTTCCCGGCGCGCAATCTGCCGATGGTGCCGGTCGTGCTCTTGCCGGCGACGAGATCGACCAGCACGACGCGCCCGCCGGCCTTTTGCACCACATCGGCGCCAACCACCTGATCGACCGTATAGTCGGCGCCCTTGACCAGTATGTCGGGGCTCAGCGCCTCGATCAGCGAAAGCGGCGTATCCTCCTCGAAGATGACGACGGCGTCGACCGAGGCAAGTGCTGCCAGCACGCAGGCCCGGTCATGCTGGTCGTTGACCGGGCGTCCCGGCCCTTTCAGCCGGCGCACCGAGGTATCGCTGTTGAGGCCGAGCACCAGCCGGTCGCACTGGCTGCGCGCCGCATGCAACAGGCTGACATGGCCGGCATGCAGGATATCGAAACAGCCATTGGTGAAGCCGACACTCAAGCCCTCGTCCTTCCAGGCTGCCACCAGCCGCGCCGCGGCGGCGGCACCGAGGATGGCATCCTTGTGGGCAACCGGACCATGCGAGCGAAAGAGCGCGCCGGTGAGTTCCTCGATCGTCAGCCGCGCCGTGCCGCGCTTGCCGACGACAACGCCGCCGGCTGCGTTGGCGATCGATCCGGCCATGACGCGGTCGGCGCCTGCCGCCAGGGCCAGCGCGAAGGTGGCGATCACCGTGTCGCCGGCGCCCGAAACGTCGAACACTTCGCGCGCCTGCGTGGCGATATGGCGGGCGTCGTCCGCACCGACGACGCTCATGCCCTTTTCGCTGCGCGTCGCGACGACGAACTCGAAACCGTGCGCCGAAATCAGCTGGCGTGCCGCCGCCTCGATCTCGTCGTCGGCAAACACTGCGCGGCCGACCGCCTCACCGAGTTCCTTGCGGTTGGGCGTGATTGCCGTCGCGCCGGCATAACGCGCATAGTCGCTGCCCTTCGGATCGACCAGCACCGGCTTGCCCGACTGCCGGCAGATCGAGATCAGCTCGCCGGCGACGCCGTCGAGCAGCACGCCCTTGCCATAGTCGGACAGGATGACGATGTCGGCGCGTGCCACCGCTTCGCGAAAATGCCCGACCAATGTCGCGCGCTCGGCATCGCCCAGCGGCTTGATTTCCTCTTCGTCGAAACGCAGCACCTGCTGGTTGAGCGCGCTGAAGCGGCTTTTGGACGACGTCATGCGATCGGCATCCTGCGCCAGCCCGCCGGTGTCGACGCCAAATTCGCCGAGCATACGCATGAGGTTCTTGCCGGCCTCGTCAGCGCCGATCACCGAGACCGGTATGACGGCAGCGCCGAGCGAAACGATGTTGGCGACAACATTGCCGGCGCCGCCCAGCGCCAGCGTTTCGCCGCGCCCGTGCAGCACGGGGATCGGCGCTTCCGGCGAAATGCGCTCGATCACGCCATTGACGAAACGGTCGAGGATGAAATCGCCGACCACCAGCACGGTGGCGCCGCCGAAGCGCGAGATGGCGCGGTGAAGAGGTTCGGGAGAGGGCAGCTTGATCATGTCAACGCGCGGGAGGGCCGATTTTCAGTGGTGGGAAATTCGATTGGCAGGCAGGCCGTTCATGGCGATGCCGATATACCGCAATTTCAGCCGACGCAACGGCAGGCCTTCGACCGATCGCGGTGGCGAGACAGTGCGTCAGCTTTTCTGCAACGCGACATGCATGCCCAGCCCGACGAGCACCGTACCGCCGGCGCGCCGCATCAGGCGCTGCGCCCGGCTCGACTGCCGCAGCCTGGCGATCACCGCGCCGGCCAGCACCACGCAAACAATGTCGGCCGACGAGAACATCAAATTGACGATCGTTCCAAGCACGACGAACTGCAGCCAGACCGGAAACGGTACCGAGGCATCGATGAATTGCGGCAGGAACGCCATGAAGAAAATCGCCGTTTTCGGGTTGAGCACCTCGACGGCAACGCTCTCGAAAAAGGCGCGGCGGGCGGATTTCGGCTGAATTCCGGGCAAGACGGCATCGCCTTGCGCCTTGGCGCGAAACAGCGAAACACCGAGCCAGACCAGATACAGCGCACCGACCAGCTTGACCGCCATGTAAAGCACCGGCACGGCATGGAAAAGCACCGACAGGCCAACGGCGGCGGCGAAGACATGAACGTAGCCGCCAAGATGGATGCCGAGCGCCGCCATCAGGCCGGACCAGCGGCCGCGCGCCATGGTTTGCGCAGCGGTATAGAGCATGGCGGGACCGGGGATATAGGCGAAGATCGCCGTGGTGGCGAAAAAGGCGACAAGCAGTTCGGTTGACGGCATTGCCTTGCTCCTGTCGCCGATCGGCCGGCAGGCCGATTGAAACGTGACCTTTGCGGCGCCACTATGGCGCTCATCCGGCCGCCCGCCACCTGCTTTGTCGACAGCCCGGCCCGCCTCCCCTATAAGGCCAGAATCCCACAAGGGCTACAACCGGCACAAGGTACCAGAGGCTTTCATGATCATCGTCACGGGCGGCGCCGGCATGATCGGTTCCAACATCGTCGCCGCGCTCAACGCCGAGGGTTTCAGCGACATCCTCGTCGTCGACGACCTCACCGACGGCCACAAGATCGCCAACCTCGCCGATCTCGAGATCGCTGACTACCTCGACAAGGACGATTTCCTGGCGCGAATGGAGGCTGGCGACCTCGGCCGCATCGAGGCCGTCTTTCACCAGGGCGCCTGCTCGACCACCACCGAATGGAACGGCAAGTTCATGATGGAGGTCAACTACACCTATTCGAAGCACCTGCTGCACGCCTCCCTGGCCCTGCGCGTGCCCTTCCTCTATGCCTCGTCCGCTTCCGTCTATGGCGGCGGGGCCGAGTTCCGCGAGGAGCCGCAATACGAGCGGCCACTGAACGTCTATGCCTATTCGAAAAAGCTGTTCGACGACTATGTCCGCCGCACGGTTTTCGATACCGATCATTCGCCGGTGGCGGGCCTGCGTTATTTCAACGTCTACGGACCGCGCGAGGCGCATAAGGGCGCCATGGCCTCTGTCGCCTTCCATTTGTTCAACCAGGTCGAACGCGGCGAAAACCCCAAGCTGTTCGGCGCCTATGACGGTTTCGGGCCCGGCGAGCAGAGCCGCGATTTCATCCATGTCGGCGATGTCGCCGACGTCAATCTGTGGCTGTGGAAACGCGGTTCGAGCGGCATCTTCAACTGCGGCACAGGCAAGGCCCAGCCCTTCCGCGCCATTGCCGAAACGGTGATCGATACGCTCGGCCAAGGCCAGATCGAGTTCATCGAGTTTCCCGACCATCTCAAGGGCAGCTACCAGAGCTTTACGCAAGCTGATATGTCCCGCTTGCGCGCAGCCGGTTATAATGGCCAGTTCCGCACAGTGGAAACCGGCGTCAGAGACTATGTCGAATGGCTGAAAGCCCAACGATCCTCGTGATCGGCCCACGCTGGGTGGGCGACATGGTGATGGCGCAGTGCCTGTTCTCGGCGCTGAGGGAGCTTCATCCGAACGCCGCCATAGACGTGCTGGCGCCGGCCTGGGCAGCCCCCCTGGTCAAGCGCATGCCCGAAATACGCCAGCAGATCGACCTGCCGCTGCAATCCGGCGCGTTCGAATTCCGCATCCGAAGGCGCTTCGGCCGCCTGCTGCGCGACCGCTACGACATGGCCTTTGTCCTACCGGGAAGCTGGAAGTCGGCGCTGATCCCGTTCTTTGCCGGCATTCCGCGCCGCGTCGGCCATCTCAAGGAAATGCGCTATGGGCTGCTGACCGACATCGTGCCGTTGCCCGATCGCCTGAAACGGCGCACCGCGCAGGCCTATTTCGGCCTTGCCCGCGGCGGGTCTTTGCAGGCTCCCAAGCTTGCCGTCGATGCAGATAGCCAGGCGGCACTGCTCGGCCGTTTCGGGCTGACGGCGGGGAAATTCGTGGCACTTATGCCCGGCGCCGAATTCGGCCCGGCCAAGCGCTGGCCGAGCGAAAACTATGCCGGCCTCGCCCGCGAGATGATGGCGAAAGGGTTTGGCGTCGCGCTGTTCGGATCGAAGAACGACGCCGAGGTAACGGCTGAAATTACCGCGCTGGCGCCGGGCGCCGTCGACCTTGCCGGCCAGACGCGGCTCGAGGATGCCATCGACCTGATCGCCGCGGCCCGGCTCGCCGTCTCCAACGACAGCGGGCTGATGCATGTCGCCGCTGCCGTCGGCACGCCGGTCGTCGCCGTCTACGGCTCGACTTCGCCCAACAACACGCCGCCGCTCGCCGAGCGTCGCGAACTGGTCTGGCTCGGCCTGTCCTGTTC
>NZ_SUEG01000085.1 GCF_005063415.1 Mesorhizobium sp. | reverse complement strand
CCTTGGGCCTACAGACCCATGCCGCTCAAGGCCGTGGCCTGAGAACAGCGGTTACGTTTGATCAGCTGCGGCAGAGTTACGTCGCCGGTCCTAGGTGTTATGTCCGGATCAGCGAATTTGGCGAGAGCCTTTGGCGCGATGCGCCGCCCACTGCCTTCATGCGAGATCAAAGAGCTTCCGTTCCCTCGGTCGCGCATGTCGCCGCGTCCCCCGGTTGCGGCGTCATTCCGAAGGCGCCGGCGACTCGGCGGTCCCTTACGAAGTCAGGTCCCAACGCGATGAGGCCTCGCGGCCACGTCCTTGACCGTCACTGGGTGCGCCGCCCGGCGCGAAGGGTAGGTCCAGGACGTGAGAGAATGAACCGGGATCGGGCTTGAGAATTATCGCCCATTTATCACGTCGTCGGCCAGACGTTTAGACTATTCACGTCGAACTAACGCCTCGAACATTGCATCAGCCGAAATACCCCAACGCTCCGTGCCGCACCGGCAAACAAAAACAGTGCAAAACCTTCGGCTAAATTTACAGAACTTTCGCGAATGCGGATAGCTGACCGTGGTAGTTTCAGCACACAGTCTGAGGTCAGGCACAAAAGAAAAGCTGATGCGGTTTGACGCTCGGCCACTGCAGAACGCAAAAGGAGGTTGCTGCCAATGGCAATAAGAGCACTCATCCTGATTGAAGGCACAAGGAGCAATGGTCCGCTTTACAGGCGGCCCAACGTCTTGGCCTTCATCCGATTACTCTGTCGGCCGATCCAGCTCGCTACGACTATCATGCCCCGGTAAGCGTTGAAGCGATCCGTGTCAATACAGACAAGCTTGAAGCGCTGATCCACGAATGTTCGCTGCTGCGTGCGACATATGAAATTGCCGGCATTACCAGCGCAGACGAGTTGGTCTATGCGACAGTTGGCAAGCTCTGCCGGCATCTCAATCTACCGGGGCCGAACCCTGAATCCGTTGAACGGTGTTGCAACAAATTCACTCAACGTCAACTCCTCGCGGAAGCAGGCGTTCCAATACCTGCTTATCACTTGGCAGCGAATGCGACGGAGGTAGAAAGAGCTGGTGCGGAGATCGGTCTGCCGGTGATTGTTAAGCCAGCCGTAGGCCACGGCAGCATCGGGGTACGATTGTGCCGCGATGCCGATGAGTTGGCCGAACATGCGGCCTTCTGTTGGGCGGGAAGCACGCCGATCGTCAGGAAAGGCGACTACCAGGACCGTATCGGACATGTCGTCGCCGCTTCACCAACCCGAACTCAGACCACGGGGATAGTTGAGCGGGCCGTCGACTTAATTGATTGGTCGATCTCACCATTTCCGACGCTTGGCGAAAAAGGACAATCAGCAGCCTCTCACCTACAGGCAGCGGCGCAGGCGGTGCTACAAAAGAGGTGATTATGGCCAAACATTGGTGCAATCGAGAACAGGAGAGAGACGGGCCTTTAGCGGGACCGTCAGCTTGAACAAGATCAAGCAACATGTCCGCGCGCAGCAGGCTACGGCTGTTCCAATGCGCTGCGGATCACGGTCGGGACCGAAGAACCCACAAGCGGCGGAGCGCCGCACGCACCGAATTATCGAAAGATAGCCATGTCGAAACGTCTGTTTGGAAAGATCGCCTTGGTCGGCACCGGCCTGATCGGGTCTTCACTGGCGCGGATCATCTGCCGCGAGGGGTTGGCCGACCACCTCGCCATCGCAAGTCGTAGCGTCGAGACCCTGAAGCGCGCCGAGGAGCTGAAGCTCGGCGATTCCAACTCGACGGACGCGAACGAGGCAGCGTGCGGGGCCGACCTCGTTATCGTCTCAGTGCCGGTCGGTGCCTCAGGCGCCGCGGCTGAAGAAATCCAACCGGCGCTTAAGAAGGGCGCTATCCTCACCGATGTCGGCTCTGCCAAGGTCTCTGTGATTGCTCAGATGCAGCCTTTCGTGCCGGAGGGCGTACACTTTATCCCCTGTAACCCGCTGACCGGCACGGAGAAGTCAGGAGGTGATGCGGGTCTTGCCGATCTTTTCGAGAACCGCTGGTGCATCTTAACGCCACTGGAAGGCACCGACCCCACAGCGCTAGAAAAGCTCTCCGAATTTTGGCGCCGCTGTGGGTCCAACATTGACACGATGGACCCGCAGCACCACTACATGATCCTGGCCCTCGTCTCGCACCTGCCGCACATCATCGCCTACAACATCGTCGGCACGGCGGACGACCTGGAGACGGTCACAAAAAGCAAGGTCATCAGATATTCCGCCACCGGCTTCCGCGGTTTCACTCGCCTCGCCGCCTCCGACCCCACAATGTGGCGCGACATGTGCCTGCACAATCGTGACGCGATCCTCGAAATGCTGGCGCGCTTTTTTGAGGATCTAGCTTCCCTGCAGCGGGCAATCCGCTGGGGCGAAGGCGACAAGCTGTTCGATCTCTTCACACGCGCGCGCGCCATCCACAGCTCAATCATCGAGGAGGGCAAAAATATCGACGCGTCCGGTCACTTCGGGCAGGCAGTCGGGCACCCGCAGGTCGCTCGCACAAGCGACAGGCCGTTCGCCACGACACCCGCAAGGTCGTTGCCAACTTGATCCGCCTCTCTAAATATTGGCCCGATCTGACCCATCGAGCAGGTCTTGGGCCGAGCTCAGGGACCTTGCAAGGCCGCCGCCTGCACGGTCGAAACTGTCATCGTGGCGATCGGCCAGCTTCTCGAGTTCTTCACTCCGCAGGAATGTGCCAACCAATTCAGGAACGCCGGCTAGGCGTATGCCTAAAAGCAGAAGGCTCTAGCGTCTTAGCGACGGTGACTTTAATGAGCCGGGACAATTCGCCTCGCGTTAGCCAAATAAGCCAATCATCCTCTTCGATGCCTCGGTCAGGTAAACTCAAAATGGCCCCGTTCGCTTCTCCGTGGAGATAACCATACTGATCGGCGACTCCCTTCTCTACTGACCAGGTAGGGACAAGGGCATAAATGAAATCGGGTGACCATTTCACCCACGCCAGCCCAAATGCAATACCCGCAAACGTTCTCGGCAATCCCTGCCCCCTAAAATCCTCTCGGAGCCATATATCACCGTGATAAGCTACTATTCGAGTTATTCTTTGAGCGGTGGGGGCCCGGCAAATGCATGAGGAGCCGGAGCCGGCAAGGCTCTTTGGATTTGCATAGAAGGCCTTTAGTGACTCTAGGTGTCTAGCCAAGTTGGTGGCCGTCAAATCGTCCACCCGAAGTGCCTGAACATGCGCTACTTTGCCAGCTCGGTCTTCTCCGACAATCCAAAACGCACGACCAGCGTCAAGCTGCGAACAATCGGGCCGGAAGTTTGGATCGGTACGGGCCTTTCCAACAATACGATCAGTAATATCAGCGTATTCTTCGAAATTTTCACCCATTCTGAATAGCAACCCGGATTTACGAGCTGTATTATCAAGCAAAGAAATGTATTTTGATGCGTCAAAAATTGTAACATAATCACTCATTTCTCAGTTCCTCGCGTTGAAGCCGAATTCTATATTGAGCAGCCCATGGACTCAACCTGTCCACATTCGACGCCTCCACGCAAATCACCGGCGCAGTGAATCGAAGGCCAGGTTTTGAGGTGTCCATCCAACGGCCAGCGACAGGCACGCGTCAGAAGCCAGTACGTCAGTACGGTAAGTCTTATGGACCTGAAAATCACCCACGCGTTTTGGTAGGTCTCACGAAGGGGAATACGGACTATCTAAGTGCCTTGGCTTTGTCCGGTAGAAGACGCGCACTGCAATCCCAGCAAATGTGTTGGCTTGAGCGAGGGCTGCCTCGTTGTGAGATAGCTTGTGATGGGAGGCATGGTGCCGATAGTGAAACCTGGATTTGCCTTGCCTGACGGGTACCAGCGCTCGCCGTCACTTCTTTGACGTCAGCATTACTGCTGAACCGGCCGGATGCCTCGGACTCGCCATAGTGAACACAGTGTAAGGAACGTTCCATCACCAAGGAGGAACCAGGGATGACCGACAGGATCTTTGACCGCTGCAATGCAGTGTATGTAAAAAACGTTCGCTGCAAAGGTCGCGGCGTGTTTGCAAATGTTCCATTCAAGGTAGGAGATGTAATTGATCGCGCACCGACATGGGCGTTCGAAGGTGATGAAGCAGCCATCCTAAATCGTACAGGATTGATTGAATACTACTTTGTAAGAGATGACCTGAAGCGAGAAGCAAATAATAGAGTTGTAGGTTACGTTGTCTTCGGTTTCATCTCGTTGGTAAATCATTCTTCCAATCCAAACGCAGAAACAATCTGGACCGATGGAGAGGCCGGCGCGTGGGCTAGTATTGTTGCAATAAAAGACATAATGGTGGACGAAGAAATTACCCATCGCTATAAGAATATCCCGGATTACCCTTCAAAGGTCAAATTCATCGAATGAGCGCAAAGAGCTGCGCGGCGATATAGAGCTTTTCACCGCCCAGACGTGCGGGTGAGCTTCAGGCGCACCGGAAGGGCTCTCCACATGTAGCGGCCACGCTTGTCGGTCGTGACCGGCGTCACGGTAAGCCAGGGCTCATGCCATCGAGTGCCAACCAAAGCCGCCCCGAGGAGGTCACGAAGTCAAGCAGCGGCGCGCGCCGATGAGATGTCGAAAGAGGACTGGAATGGCTAGCACAGACGTGACCAAAAATTATATCGATGGCAAGTGGCGGGATTCCTTGTCCGGTACACGGATCGAGGTCGATGACCCGTCGAATGGCGAGACGATTGCCGTCGTAGCAGAAGCAGGGCCCGAAGATGTCGAAATCGCCGTTGCTGCTGCTCATCGCGTCTTTCGCGACCGTGTTCTCATAGATATGCATCCCTATGATCGTGGACGAATGCTGTGTCGCGTTGCCGATGCACTCGAAGCCCGCAGCGACGAGATCGCGACAATTAACTGCGCCGAGACAGGGAAGGCGCTGGATCTCGCCCACGACGAAGTTCGGACTGCCATTAGATACCTGAGGTACTATGGTGGCCTGGCCGACAAGCTCGAAGGTCGTTCGATCCCGCGTGGTGCCAATTTAGTCGACTATACTGTCAGAAGTCCTTTCGGCGTGTCCGCCCAGATCGTCCCATGGAATGGTCCACTAGAACTAACGGCGCGTTCGTTGGCGTGCGCCATCGCGACCGGCAACTCCGTGGTGGTGAAGTCGCCAGAGCTGGCTCCCTTGTCCGGAGTTGAAATCGCACGTGCCTGCGAGACCGCGGGGCTGCCTGCCGGAGCAGTCAATGTGCTCAGCGGCCGCGGGCAAACGGCAGGCCAGGCGCTGATCAATCATCCGGATGTTCGCCACATCGTCTTCACGGGATCGATGGCAACAGGGCGAACGGTCCTCAAGACCGCATCGGACCGTATCGTGCCCTGCATCATGGAACTGGGCGGCAAGTCGGCTGCGGTTGTGTATTCCGATGCCGATGTTGATGGCGTTGTAGAAGCGGTGCGCATTGGAACCTTTCTAAATGCCGGCCAGAACTGCAATAACCTTACACGACTGCTTGTGGAACGTTCTGTTGCAGACGAATTAGTAGAGAGAGTGAAGGTCTGCGTCCAAGGACTATCGGTTGGTCCAGGACGCGAGAACTGCGACATCACCCCCTTGATCTCACAAAAGCAGCGACAGGGAGTCGAACGAGCCTGCCAGACGGCCCTCTCGCAAGGGGCACGGCTTGTGATCGGCGGAACTGCACTTTCGGAGCGGAGCGGCTATTTCATGGCGGCCACGGTTTTTGCCGATGTTGGGCAAGAGAGTAATCTCTTCCAGAGAGAAGTCTTCGGCCCTGTTCTTGCCGTCACTGAGTTCGATGATCCGGCAATGGCGGTCGATCTCGCGAACGGCACCGATCAGGGTTTGGCTGCGGGCGTGTTCACGCGGGATATTGACCGAGCCCTTTGGACCGCCGATCTGCTTTGGGCTGGCCAAGTGTACGTGAACGGATGGTACGTCGGTGGCGTCGAGACGCCATTCGGTGGAGTAAAACAGTCCGGCTACGGCAGGGAGAAGGGGAGGGAAGCACTGGACGGCTACGTTCAGACGCGAAACGTCGGCATCCGGATCTCGCAACCATCATCCGGTTCAAGCAGCAGCAGGCGGAGGTGCGCAAAATGATATATGGATCGTCATTGCTCGTATTCCTATCCGCCAGTCGTAAAGTATTGCGGCGGACATCCAGTCCCTGTCGAACTGTTAAATTGTAGGTGCCGAGATCGAGGGCAAGATAGAGGGCGGCGTTCGCTCAAGGCAAGGCGCATGAGCCTGGCCAGACACACTCTGAGCACATCCGAGGGAGTTTGTGATGCAAGCAGTCAAAGGTCCGCAGGTATTCCCGCGCTCGGAATATCTGTGCAGGCTTAATGCGGCAAAAAGGAAGATGGCTGAGCGTGATATCGCTGCGGTTGTCATCACAGATAACGCACATATAACTTACCTCACGGGGTCGGTCGCTCGATCTTATGACACGCGCGGTCTTGTCATCCTGGGCTCGCGGGAAGAGCCGGTCTTCATCCTGCGCTGGATGGACGTTGCTGCGGCCGTCCAGGAGACGTTCATGGAACGTGACAGCATCATAGGCTATTCAGAAGATTTGATGGGTGACCCGGACAAGGACGGTTACGATGCGGTGATTGACTTCCTGTTGGATCAGGGACTGGCAAAGTGCAGCATTGGGTTAGAGCTGTCCAACTTGACAGTCTACTCGGCTGAAAAGTTCAAGTGCCGTTTACCGCAGGCCCGCATGGTTGACTTCTCGACCGTGGTAACCCGAATCCGCACGCTGAAGTCGGATCTCGAGATTAGCGTCATGCGCGAAGCGGCTGCCATTTCGGATGCAGGTGTGCTTAGGGCCGCCGAAGTTATGCGCCCCGGCATGCGGGAGGCAGATGCCATCGCCGAAATTGTCGGGACGCTCGCCCGCGGAGCGAACGGCAAACCCGGAACTTGGATCGCAACGCCCTTCCTCAGCGCCACGTCTCGAATTGGAAATCCGCATACCACCTGGAGCGAGGACACCCTCCGGGAAGGTTCACAGGTCAATCTCGAAATAGCTGGCGTCCGACATGACTACCACGCTCCGATCTGCCGGACCTATATCCTGGACAAACCGTCCGATCGCTTGCTGCGTATCCATGAAGCCCAACTCGCCGGCCTTGAGGCGGGGCTGAATGTAATCTGCGCCGGCGCCGTCAGCGGAGAAGTGGCCAAAATGATTCACAGCACGACCGAGAAGCACGGATTCAAGAAGCGGTCGCGCGCCGGATACTCCATCGGTATCAACTGGATGGAAAACACGACCAGCCTTAAGCTGGGCGATACCACGGTTCTCGAGCCTAACATGACCTTCCACTTGCATCTAGGTTCCTGGGTCGAGGAAGACTTCGGCTATGTGCTTAGCGAAAGCATTCGCGTCACCGAATCTGGCGTCGAGGTTCTTACAAAGGCGCCGCGTCAACTTTTCATATTGGACTGAGCGCGCGAACAGCATTCTCAAAGTTCAATCGGGAAGACGATCTATAGGCCGCCCCCGCTCCGCAAGGCATCTTGGTGGACTGCGTGGTCCGCATCAATCATCCGGCCCGTTTGTCCCTCGTGGTACCGCAATATACGGATGGCATCTTCACGCGCTGCGGGTTCTTTGCCGCGCATGCCTGCTGGGCTGCAATCATTCCGCGCTCTGGCGGAGGATTGGCCCTCCGCTCTAGCGTGTGCCTACCCCGTGATGCCCGTACAGCGAGGGATCTCCCACTCCAGCCGCAAAATCGTCGGCCTGTACGCTAGACAGAGAAAACGCCGATTCCCTGCGTGTATTAACAATATTTCGCACAAAAGGGCCCCTTGGTGCTGCTATGTTCACGAAGTGGGCAATGAGTGGTCCGGTATCAAGGATGGGCAAGTTGGGGCCAACCAAGTTACCGAGGCGCAACGTTAAGCCCGCATAGCACGGGAACCGCCGCATCATAATTTATGTCAACGGATCGATATGAAGTCGCCTCACAGTGCGTGCTGGTGTGACCAGCGGCGAGAAAGAACGGAGGAATTACTAATGCACAAGTGGCAATACGTTGAGCACAGGGGTGATCTTTTCAGGCGTGCTGTTCTGAAGGGTATGGCTGCTTTGGGTGTGGCGGCGCTGGCAACCGCCTCGTTCGCCGGTTCCGCCTCGGCGCAGTCGCTACTCGAGAAGATCAAGAGCGGAGGGACGATCCGGATCGGCTTCTCCAACACCCCTCCTTCGGCCTATCCGGGCAAAAACAACGAGCCGCTCGGCTTCTTCAACGCCATCACGCTCGACATCCTCAAGAAGCTCGGCACGACCAAGGTCGAGCCGATTGTCGCTGAATGGGGCTCGCTCATTCCTGGCCTGCAGGCGGGCCGCTTCGACATCATCACCGGCGGCATGTACATCCTGCCCGAGCGCTGCCGCAATGTGCTGTTCTCCGAACCAATCGGAAAGTTCACGGAGGGCCTCCTTGTGCCGAAGGGCAATCCGGAAGACCTGCACTCCTTCGGCGATATCCGTGACAAGGGCCTAACATTGGTCACCGCCGCCGGCTACGAGACGGTCAAGACTGCCAAAGACGTCGGCATTCCGGAAAATCGTATCATGCAGGTCGCCGGCCCGGCCGAAATCCTGCAGGCGGTGAAAGCCGGCCGCGCGGCCGGGGGCTCGGCCTTCTACTTCACCGTGAAGGATCTCGCCGACAAGGACGCCAGCGTCCAACTGGCCGATCCGTACAGCCCGTCGGAAAAACCCGGCTACTCCGGTATTGCCTTCCTGCCCAACCAGCAGGCCGAGGTCGACGCCTTCAACAAGGTGTTGAAGGACTATATCGGCTCAGACGAGATGATGAAGTCGGTCGGCGAGTACGGCTACACCAAAATCCACCTGCCGGACGGCACCACGACCGCCGAGCTCTGCAAGGAGTGATGCCCGGCGTCAGCCATTTGCCAAACCTCATGCGCCTCCCCGGTCATGGGCCGGGAGGCGCTCGGCGGGGAGCAAGGACATGAACGAATTCGCGCTTGGCTTCAGCGTGGCGGCGCTCGTCAAGGGCGCTCTGACCACGCTTGTCGTAACCTTCGGCGCATCTCTGGTTGCGATCGTACTCGGGCTGATCGCTGGCCTGCTCCGGGTCTCTCCCCTTTGGCCGCTGCGCTGGTTTGCGATCGGCTATATCGAATTCTTCCGCGGAACTTCGCTGCTGGTGCAGGTGTACTTGTTGTTCTTTGTGCTGCCGATCTTCGGCGTCGCCCTAGCGCCGTGGACCGTCGCAATTTTCGGCATCGGCATGAACGTCTCCGCGTACGGCGCCGAGCTGGTGCGTGCTGCCATCCAGGCCGTCGACCGCGGCCAGTATGAAGCGAGCATCGCGCTCAACTTCCCACGGCTCACCATGATGCGCCGCATAGTATTGCCGCAGGCGGTCCGGATCATGCTGCCGCCCTGGGGCAACCTACTGATCGAGCTGCTTAAGTCGACCTCGCTCATCTTCTTCATCACCATCACCGAGCTTACCGCCGCCTCCAAGCTGGCAGCCGACGCCACCGGCAACTACCTGCTGTTCTTCGCGGTGGCGCTGTTTGGCTACTACGTCATCGCGCGCGCTCTGATCACGCCTGTCGTGCGCTGGCTGGAGCGTCGTCTGTCAAGTGGCTTCGTGCGGCAGGTGCTGTCATGAGCATATGGGACTGGTCATACGTCTGGGAAGCGTTGCCGTACCTTTCCCGCGGCGCGATCGTTACGGTTCAGGCTACAGTGCTCGGCTTCGCGATCGCGCTGGTGCTGGGCCTGGTCTTCGCGCTGATCCGCCAGTCGCCGAACCGCTACGTGTCCACAGCCGTGACGGAGATCGTGGAGTTCATCCGCTCCACGCCGCTGCTGCTGCAGGTGTTCTTCGTCTATTTCGTGGGACCGCAGTTCGGTATCGTCATCCCCGCCTGGACGGCTGGCATCGGCGTGCTCGGCATCCACTACGCCGCGTATTGCTCAGAGGTGTATCGTGCCGGCATCCTGGCGGTGGAAGAAGGCCAGTGGGAGGCCTGCACGGCGCTCAACCTGTCGCGGCAACGAACCTGGCGCGCCATCATCCTGCCGCAGGCGATCCCCCCCATCGTTCCCGGCCTGGGCAACTACTTTGTTGGCATGTTCAAGGAAACGCCCATCCTGGCGGCCATCGCGATCCTGGAGATGTTGCAACAGGCGAAGAATTTCGGGGCGGAGCACTACCGTTATACCGAGGCCATAATCATGGCCGGCTTCTTCTTTCTCGTGTTCAGCTTGGTCGCTTCCGCCACCGTGCAATCGATTAGTCTGTGGCTCAACCGCCGCTATCATTTGCAGTAGGAGGTCCGTCTTGAACGAGCCAAGAATCCGCTTCGAGAACATCGCAAAACGATATGGGGCGCTGACCGTGCTGGACAATCCCGACATCCCGTGCAACGGGAAGGTCATGAACGAACCCATGGTCCGCTTCGAGAACGTCACAAAACGTTACGGCGCGCTGACCGTGCTTAACGAACTCAATCTCAGCATCGCCCGCAACGAGAAGGTTTGCATCATAGGCCCTTCTGGGTCGGGCAAGACGACGGTGTTGCGCATGCTGATGACGCTGGAGCGCATCAACGGGGGGGTGATATGGGTCGACGGTGAGCCGCTGACGCACGTGCAGAAGGGGGATCGGATGGTGCTGGCGAGCGATCGGCATCTCAGGCGCGTGCGCGGCAAGATTGGCATGGTCTTTCAGCACTTTAATCTTTTCCCGCACATGACCGCGCTGCAAAACTGCATGGAGGCGCCAGTTTCCGTGCTCGGGCTACCGAAGAAGGACGCCGAGGCGCGCGCCGCCGAACTGCTCGACATGGTGGGGCTCAGCGACAAGAAGAATCACTTCCCGATCCAACTTTCCGGGGGACAGAAGCAGCGCGTGGCGATCGCTCGTGCGCTGGCCATGCGGCCCAAGGTAATGCTGTTCGACGAAGTAACCTCGGCGCTCGATCCGGAGCTGATCGGGGAGGTGCTCAGCGTCATCCGCACCCTCGGCGCCGAGCATGACCTCACTATGCTGATGGTCACGCACCAGATGGGCTTCGCGAAGGAATTCTCCGACCGGGTCTGTTTCTTCTACGACGGCAAGATCATCGAGCAGGGTCCGCCCGACCAACTCTTAGGCAATCCGCAAAACGAGCGGACGCGGCAGTTCCTCAGCGCCGTACTGGAGGCGAAATAGCTGGCGCCGCCTTAGGGCGGACGGTAGGAGCCCGACCGTGAGGCCGGTGTTGCCTATAAGCCGCCGCTCGGCCCTTGCTCATGCTGACGTCGTCCGACCCGCGCAGATATTACAGGCCGACCTGGTCCCGAACAGTTTTCTGCTTTTATAGCGAATACTTAGAAATGATCACTGAACACTGAGACAGTGTTTCCAGACCATGCGACGTGTTGCTGATGAGGTGCAGAGTATTTCGAGCCGCTCAGCTCAATGGTGTCGAACCGCTCGGCTATCTCGCCGATGTCCTCACCAGGATCGTCAACGGCCACCCCAACAGCCAGATCGACGATCTCCTGCCTTGGGTCTACATCAACAAGCTCGAGCTCAAGGCCGTGGCCTGAGAACACCGCTCTGATGTCCGCTGTCAAGGTTTGGAACGCATGAGGTCGCCCGATCCGAGGAACGGCTGCTCATTCTGATGATCGCGCATGGGTGGAGGCGGAACTGAAGGACGTCGGTGATCAAGCTCTGATGCGCGGGTTGGCTACCGCATTCCCGATTGTGCGTCCCGGGCTGTTCCTATCTTACTGCGGGCGTCGGTCGATTTGCCGGCCACAAAGCGTCTGACGGGCATTCCCCTGCCGTGGGTCCCGCCTCCGCCCATGCGCGATATGTGCGCCATCGCGGCGAGCGATCAGGTGACGCGCGCCTCCCTTGCGACTGCCCACATGAAGCCGACCAGTTCACGGGCGATCGCGGTGCAGACGACCGTTGTCCGTTTGCCCCGAGCGCTCAGCATGCGGTAGCGGGCTGTCAGGCGGGACTGCGCCTTCCAGGCGCTCTCGACCAACATGTGGCGAACCCGACCGTTGCCTGCCTTTGTGATGCCGCCGCGCCGGACTGTCTCCCCGGTTGAGCGCTCGCCGGGGACCAGACCGAGATATCCCATGAGCTGGCGTGGGCTTTCGAACCGGCTGGCGTCGCCGACTTCGGTGACGAACGTCACGGCGACAATTAGGTCTACCCCACGCAATGTCTGAAGCGCCCACACGATCGGTGCCAGCGACCAGGCCGGGACGAACTCTTCGATCACACGCTCCAGCCGCTCGACCCGCTCTTTCGAGACGCGCACCGCCTCGACCATCTCCTGGAGTGCGATCTGATGCGCGGGATGATCGAACCTTTGTTCCTGAAGCCAGCGTAGATAGCGCATCGTCCAGCTCTTCTTTCGCGGATAGCTACGGCCGTGCTTGAGCATGAATGCGCTCACCTGCTGGCGATGGACCCGCAGCGTCTCGACCGCGCCCGCCCGCGCGCGAACAAGATCCCGTATGGACTCGTGCCCTTCATCGGGAACCCACACCGCGGTCAGCTCGCCGGCGCGCAATAGTCGGGCAAGGGAAATGGCGTCTCGACGGTTCGTCTTCACCCGATCGCGGGGCTTCCTTGGTATCAATGATGGTGCAACCACGGTGCACTCGTGCCCGAGCGACCGGATCAGGCGATAAAGGCCGTACCCGGTCGGCCCAGCCTCATAGCAGAAATGCACGTAATCAAAGCGGCTGGCGATCCGGCCTATGACCCGCCGCATGCTGGTCGCCGACGCGTCGACCTCACCGAAGAACCGAACCTCTCCTTCCCGGCCTGCCTCCGCAATCGCAATAGCGTTCTTAAGCTTCGCAACATCGATTCCGACAAATGCTTCTCTATAATCCGCCACGGCTCGTCCTCCTGTGGTGAGGATCGGCTCGGCCCGTCCGAGCAACCTCGGACGCGCAGTGTAGGGCGAGCCACCTCATCGGCAGAGGCGGACATACGGTCTTACGCACAGACATAAGTCCACAAATCGTAATGATCGGACGTGAATACCGGTAGCGAGGAATCCAACAAACGGTGGTTACGTGCGCAATCAGCGATGCAACATTGATTCCCTGCGCTGACAGAAGATGATTTGCGCAAGGGCGCCCCACTGACGCTGGTATACTCACAAGTAAGCGGACCGCTCAATTATCTAAGCCGAACCTGACACGACCAGTTTTACGAGGAACCAAATGATTGCTCAACACCGCATATCGGTTGGCGATATCGCGACCTCATATTGCGAGGCCGGAGCCGGTGAGCCGATTGTATTTCTACACGGTGCCGGATTCGGCGCGGAGGGAAAGAGTTCCTTTGTTCGGCAGCTGAACGGCCTGTCTGACCAGTTTAGGGTGATCGCGGTTGACCAGCTCCACTTCGGTGGGACCGATTATCCCTCCGATGGCAAATATGTTGGTCGGCTGGGGCGCGTGGATCACGTGATTGGCTTCGTCGAAGCGCTGGGATTGAAGCAGATCACGTTGGTCGGCAATTCAGAAGGATCATTCGTCGCCGCGCGGGTCGCGATCGTGCGTCCCGATCTTGTTTCCAAGCTCGTACTGCTGACTGCCAACTCCGTATCACCATCGTTTGGAGACGACCGTGACGATGCTTGGATGCAGGCCTGCCGGCAGGCTTACGACTATTCGGGACCGATGCCGAGCGAAGAGGAATACGTTAATAGATGGTGGAAAGGCACCCCCATCTGTGGGGAGGATGTGGAACACGCGAAGCGAGAGGCCTATCGGCGAGCTGCAGCACGCGGACAATGGCAGATATTCCAAAACCTGCCTGAAGAAGAAACCAATATGCGCCTCTATGTTGCGCTACAACAAAGATACATCTTCCCCTATCTTGACAGGCTTCAGTCCGAGACGTTGATTATCTGGTCGAAGAACGACCCAACCGTAACGCCTGATCACGGGCTGAAGCTGGCAAAGCTGATCAGGAATTCGGATTTCCACCTGCTGCACAATGCAGGGCATGCCGTTCACATCGATCAGAGTGAAGCTGTCAACAGACTCATCCGTCAAAGGCATGACTAAATCAGCAGAGAACGGAACTCCATTGTGCTCTACAGCCAACATTTCCGGACGCGCATCTGCTCTCATGGCTACGACGGAACCGCTGAAGCCGCCATGTGCAGTTGCAATCCCGAAGAGACCGATAAGCTCAATGCTACCGCGCGCACCAGTAAACCCGAATAATCTTCCGGCTACATTCTAGTCTGGATCACTACATAGACTTTTTAAAGTTCCACCCGCGTTGGGAAATCACTGTTGCTAGGTTTGCTGGGACTCGCGGCAGCGCGTTGCGGCTTCAGCGGATCGGCCGAGCCCGTCAGCATTGTCACGCGCGAGCTCCGAAGCGGTGCCAATCAATACAAGGGAGCTAGGCGAGGGTACCTGGGGTCGCAATGCTTAGTCCGCCAGTCCGCCAGTCCGCCGGACTAGCACGGAGGCATCAAGAAATTTCGGGCAGCGTTGCAGAGGACAACAGCGCCTATCGGCAGCGCCTGTTCATCGACTCGAAATCGCGGATGGTGAAGCGGATAGACCGCTCCGACCTCCTCGTTGCGGATGCCCAGCCGGAAATAGACCGACGCGCACTTCTCGCTGTAGAAGGCGAAATCATCGGCTGCGGTCCAGCCCGGCGCACTCAGCATATTGTCCTGCCCCAGCAGGCCGGCACCGGTTCGGCGGATGATCTCGACCATGTCTGGGTCGTTGGTGACCGGTGGTTCGCCACGCCTCAGGTCCACGTCGGCACTGGCATTGTGGCCTGAAGCGACGCCTTCCACGATCTGGTGCAGCCTCTTCCAAGCACGCTGGCGGGTCGCTTCCTGCCCGCTGCGGATCGTGCCTTTCAGCCTCGCCTCGGCGGCGATCACATTGTAAGCGCCGCCGCCTTCGATGCCGGTGATGGAGACGACCAGCGGGTCATACGGATCGATCTCGCGCGACACGATCTTCTGCAGCTCTGTCACTGTCGAGCAGGCGACGGCGATGGCGTCGACGCCTTCGGACGGCTTTGCCGCATGCACGGAATTGCCGGTGACGGTGATGTCGAATATATCGCAGGCAAGCGTATACGGCCCCGCGCCGACCGCAATCTTTCCGGTCGCGGTATAGGGATCGACATAGATGCCGATCGCCGCGTCGACGTCGTCCAGCAGCCCTTCCTCGACGACCCGCCGGCCGCCGAGCGGTTCCGCCTCTTCGGCGGGCTGGAAGATGATTCTGACGGTGCCGCTAAACGACTGCTTCTGGCGCTCCAGAAGAACGCTGGCCGCATACCCCATCGCTGCATGAGCGTCGTGGCCGCAGGCATGCATGACGCCCGGACGCTCGGAGCTGAACGGCACGCCCGAGGCTTCCGTGATCGGTAGCGCGTCGATGTCGGCACGGATCACGATTTTGCGGTTCGAGGGACCGGCCGCACCGACGACATCGACGGCGAGACCGAAGCCGGCCGCGGGCCTGATGCCGCTCAGCCCAGCTTCTTCCAGCACCTCTCTCAGATAGGCCTGCGTCTCGCTCTCTTCGTTCGAGAGCTCCGGATTGCGGTGGAGGTGGCGGCGGATCTCGATCATCCTGCGCTCCAGCCCGACATCCATCAATCCATTGCCGGTTTCAGCGTTTGACATGGATCTCTCGCGGGAAGCTGGTCAGCGTTTCGCAGCCATCGGCGGTGACGAGGATCGTTTCGCTCATTTCGATCCCCCAGCCATCCATCCACATACCGAGAATGGAATGGAGGACGTTGCCCGGCTTCAAAATCGTCTTGTCGCCCTCGCGCAGGCTGATCGTGTGTTCGCCCCAGTCTGGCGGATAGGCGGCCCCGATCGAATAGCCGATGCGGGACTCCTTCTTCAGGCCGTAGCGTTGGATGACCTTGCGCCAGCTCGCCTCGACGTCTTCCGCCACGACGCCAGGCTTGATCGCAGAGAGGACGGCCTCCATGCCTTCGAGCACGGCCTTGCCGGTGTCGCCGACCTTGGCGGGCATGGCGCCCAGCTGAAGCGTTCGCGCCAGCCCGGCGGCGTAGCGGCGCACCACCCCGGCGAGTTCGAGCGCGACGGTTTCGTTGTCGCCAAAGCGGCGGTCGCTCCACATGATGTGCGGTGCCGAGGCGTTTTCGCCGCCCAATATGGTCGGCGGCAGGGCGGTGATATCGCCAGCGAAATCCGGCGAGCCGGCTATCTGGGCGGCCTGGATCTTGGCAATGGCGTCGCACTCGCGCACGCCTGGCGCAATCACGTCATATGCCGCGGTGACCGCCGCCTCCGCAAGGCGTGAGGCTTTGCTGAGGTAGCCGATCTCGGCGTCCGACTTCACGCTGCGGATCCAGTTCAGCAGAAGGTCGGCATCGCGGAAAATCGCATTGGGCAGGCCGGCGGTCAGCCGCGCGTGCGCCTTCGGCGAGTAGTAGTAGGCCTCGAGCTCGATGCCGATATTGCCACGCCCCCAGCCTTTTTTTTCGATCCAGGCAGCAATCCAGTCCATTGGATGGCGGTCAGGCCGCTGCACATGACTTTCCGGAAACCCGATGACGTTCTCGGGCTTCATCCATGCGGTCAACAGCCCGCCCGCGGCATCCATGGCGCGACCGATCCAGACCGGCTCCTCGTCGGCGAGCGGCACCAGGACCATTTGCGGCGTGTAGAACGACCAGCCGTCATAGCCGGTGATGTAGTGCTGGTTGGCGACGTCGTTGACGATCAGCAGGTCAAGGTTTCGGCGCGCCATTTCGGCGCGAATGGCGGCAAGTCTGGTGCGGTATTCGCTGAGCGCAAAGGGCAATTGGATCAAATCGAATCATCCTATTCTATCGTGTCCGAGTGTATTCACTTAACGCCAGTGCTAGTAACCGGGCTGAAGCCGGATCACTTCGAACTCTCGTCCCCGGCTGGTTTATTCATGACCCAGTCCAGCAAATGGAGCGCCGTACTCTATCTAGAGAAAACAATGTGGCGCTCTCCTAGTGGCAGTTAGGCCTTCTTTCGTTACTTAGCCTCCGATCGATTTGCCGGGTTCTATTTTCCGGCCCGTTCGACCGCATTCTCTCTCGTTGGTAAGCTGGTAATCGTGATTGATGCGGCGCGCATCCGTAAGCGTCGCGATACGCTTTTGAGAAATGCGATGCAGAGACAAAGCCGCAAGCCATCGCGATTTCGACGACTGGCAGGCGCGAGCTGATAAGCAGCAGGTGCGCACGTTCCAGACGAAGATCCAAATAATAGCGGCTCGGAGAACATCCCAGTTCCCGCCTAAACAGCCGCTCGATTTGACGGCGGGATAGGCCGGCTGACCCCACAAGTTCGTCCAATAGCAATGGCTCCGTGAGGTTAGCCTCCATCTCCTCGATTACCTTGATGACCGCCTGATGGTTTAGTTGCACCCGAGAATGAAGAGGCAGACGTTGGCGGTCACCCGCTGAACGGGTCCTATACGCGATAGCCTTTTCGCAAATACGATTGACGACTATCGTCCCATGATGGCGGTCAACGAATTCCAGAAACATGTCAAAGGGGGCGTCCCCCCCGGCGCATGTGTATAGGTCTCCGTCCCGCTCGAACGCCGTTTGAGTGGCTACCACATCTAGGAACCGCTCAGAGAATATAGGAAACTGCTCCCAGTGAACCGCGCAGCGCCGCCCTTCTGCAAGTCCCGCCCGAGCAAGCACGACTGTACCACTACTTATCCCTACCAGGCTGCCGCGGCGGTTGCGACACTCTCGTACCCAGGCATCAAGCTGTTTGTGCGGACTAGGAGCATTGCGGCCGCCGACGATCACGACCGCCGGTGCTGAGATCAATCGACGGATTCTTTCACGTTCGAATGACAACGAAGAATCGGCGCAAACTGACAGCCCGCAACTCGAGGCTTCAGGTTGCCCGTCGTCTGAAATGACCTGCCAGCTATACACGTCCCGCCCCAACACCTCGTTGGCGAGCCTCAACGCTTCTACTGCCGACGAGAAGGCCTGGAGCGAAAAGGCCGGCAGGAGGTAAAAGCAAAAATTTCGGCATGTGGACTGTGAGTCTAGCATCCCCGGGTTCCCTTTCTCCTAGCCTGATCTGTCGTGCTTCCAGCGGCATCATGCGACACTGCGCGGCGACTCCCTTCGTCGGGGACCAGAGCAGCATTCAAAATGCCTATCGAACCTGTTCGACAGCATTCTGGGGAAGCGTGCTAGCTGCGTCGAAAGCGAGATCGCGCCGGGTTCCAGAGAGGGCTAGGCTCCGCTCCCGGGCGCTTTTTTTGGCGCCGGCCCACCGCGATTGGGGGCCGATCATGCTCCCGCTAAGTGTCACTTGATCTCCCTACTTGCCTCGCCACCCGGTGACCGCTCGATAGAGCGGCCAGGTTGCGCCTGTCGAACGTTGGGCAGACTTTTCACTGCGTCCTGACACCCCAAGCTCGGCTGCCGTTTGCCTCAGATGTCAAGCCCGTCTCGCGTGAGCTCATCCATAACGAAGCGCACTGCACTTTCTGCGATGCCAACGATTTCTTCGACTTCAGCCTTGGTTGTCACCAAGGGAGGAGCGAAGCCCAGAATGTCACCATGCGGCATGGCGCGAGCGATAAGACCGCGTTCACGCGCTGCCTTGGAAATTCGTGCACCAACACTGAGCGTGGGATCAAAACGCCTCTTTTTGTCGCGATCGGTCACGAACTCGATTGCGCCCATGAGGCCGACGCCGCGCACTTCGCCGACGATCGGCAACTGCCCGAATTTCTCCTTCAGCAGCGCTTGGAAGAATGCACCGACCTCGCGAGCGTTCCCTGGAAGGTCTTCTTTCTCGACGATGTCCAGTACCGCGTTGGCCGCGGCAGCCCCGATCGGATGACCAGAATAGGTGTAACCGTGCGAGAATGCGCCGACCCTGTCCGCCCCGTCCTCCAGAACCTTGTAGATCTTTTCACCGATGATTGCCGCGGAAAGGGGGAAATAGGCCGAAGTCAGACCCTTTGCGATCGTGATGAGGTCTGGCTCGATGCTGTAGTGCTGCGAGCCGAACATGGAGCCTGTCCGGCCAAAGCCGGTTATGACTTCATCAGCAATGAGCAGCACATCGTGCTTTTTTAGCACGGCCTGGATTGCTCCCCAGTAGCCTTCCGGCGGAGGCGTGATGCCGCCGGTGCCGAGCACCGGCTCGCCGATGAAGGCGCCAACATTGTCCGGGCCTAGGCGTTCGATCAGCTGATCAAGTTCCTCGGCGCGCCGCGCTGAAAATTCGCGTTCGGACTCGCCTGGGTTCGCGCCCCAGTAGTGATGTGGAACACCGGTGTGAACGATCTGCGGGAGCGGCAGATCCATGTGGTCGTGATAGAAGCTCATCCCAGTCATCGAGCCGGACACGACGCTGCACCCGTGATAGCCGCGTTCACGCGAGATGATCTTCTTCTTGGTCGGTTTGCCACGCAGATTATTGTAGTACCAAACAAGCTTGGCCTGGGTCTCGTTCGCATCCGAACCTGACATGCCGTAGAAGACCTTGCTCATCTTGCCCGGCGCCATCTTTACGAGGCGATCGGAAAGGATCGCAAGCTCGTCCGTCGTGTGGGCGGCGTAGGAATGGTAGTAGGCCAGACGGAACGCCTGGCGGGAAATCGCTTCGGCGACTTCGGTGCGGCCGTACCCGACGTTGACGCAATAAAGGCCGGCGAACCCGTCGATTAGTTGGTTGCCATGCGCATCTTGGATGCGAATGCCTTTGCCCGTCTCGACGATGGTCGGATCACCGAGCTTGCCGGTGGCAAAATCCTTCAGCTGCGTGAAAGGATGCAGGACAGCGTTTCTATCCTTCTCGCAGATATCCATGATGTCGATGGTCATACGGCTTTCCTTTCAGTCTGCTATGTTACCGATGCACACGTATTTGGGTTCGAGATATTCGGCGAGACCATGTCTTGAGCCCTCGCGACCGAGGCCAGATTGCTTCCATCCGCCGAAGGGTATGGGAGCGCCGGTGAATTTCGGGGTGTTAACGGCGACCATGCCATACTCCAACTGATCGGTCAGCCGCATGGCGCGGTTCAGATCTCTTGTGTAAACGTAAGCCGCAAGGCCCATTTCCGAATTGTTGGCTCGCGCAACCACTTCCGCCTCTTTATCGAACGGAAGGACTGCAGCCACCGGCCCAAAGGTCTCTTCCTTGGCGATCAGCATGTCGTCCGTGACGTCGGCGAGAACAGTCGGGGTCACGAAATTGCCCCCGAGAGAACTGTCCTGTCCGCCAACAACGATGCGGGCTCCGGCACAAAGAGCTTCGGAAACCTGTCGCCTGCACTTTTCGGCGACAGATGGTTTGGTCATTGGGCCAATGTCGACACTGGGCTCGAATCCGTGCCCGACTTTCAGGTTACTGGTGGCCTTCGCGAATTCTTCCACAAAGCGCTGATAGCTTCCCCGCTGAACATAGATCCTATTGGCTGCCAGGCAGTCCTGACCGGATGTGGCGAATTTGGCTGCCATGGATCCAGCCACGGCAGTCTCCAACGGTGCGTCATCGAAAATGATAAAAGGAGCATTGCCGCCGAGTTCAAGTGAAGCCTTCTTCAAGGTTTTTGCGGACTGCTCTAGCAGGATCCGACCAACCTCGGTCGAGCCCGTGAACGAGAATGCCCGCACATCGCTATGAGTCAACAGCCGTTTTGCGAGCGGGGCAGCCTCTCCCGTGATCACTTGAAACACGCCGGCGGGGACTCCTGCGTCCTCGGCAAGACGGGCAAGCGCCAGAGCTGACAAGGGCGTTTCCGGGGCCGGCTTGACAATCATGGTGCACCCGGCAGCCAGCGCGGCTCCTGCTTTTCGGGTGATCATCGCCGACGGAAAGTTCCAAGGGGTGATAGCGACCGTCACTCCGACCGGCTGCATCTGCACAGAAAGGCGGCTGCCCGCAAGATGGCTCGGGATGGTCTCGCCATATGCCCGCTCGCCCTCCGCTGCAAACCAGTCAAGAAAGCTAGCGGCATATGAAATCTCACTGCGCGCCTCGGTAAATGGCTTGCCTTGCTCGGCGGTCATGATAGCGGCAAGGTCTTCCGCATTCTCGCGCATACCTGCGGCCCATTTCCGCAGGCATGCGCCCCGATCCGACGGAAGAACCTTGCGCCATTGTTCAAATGCGGTTCTCGCGATGCTGACCGCGTTATCTACATCAGACACGTCACAGGCAGCCACCTGAGCCAATTGCTGGCCAGTAGCCGGGTCCACAACTAAGATAGTTTCAGACTTGGAGAGCCAAGCTCCATTCAGATAGGCGCATGTTTGGAGAAGGTCCTGCCGTTCGAGCGCCTTTAACGCGGCAGTTGCTGTACCTTTCATTTCTAACCCCACTATCGAGTGTTCATTTTCGTCAAATTAGCGCCGCATCACGGGCGGTCGGCAGCGGGATGTCGGCCAGCCGAGGCGGCCTCCTGCGAAAAAGACGTCTTGCCCGAGTTTTTTCTCCGTCTGATCCGTGTTTGCTTCACGGAGACTTTCGAGCAAGTGAACGTTCCAAGCTGTCCACGCATGGAGGACGACGGTGACGCCTCAGTCTCGAGCGCCGCGTAGCCGGTAAGTATTGTCGACGGCCCTGTGGCGGGGATGCGCCGGACATTTGTGTTACGCAGTTCGCACGGCACAGTTGTCGTGGCGCTTCGATCAACCGAAAGTGCATCGCCCAAAGAACGATCAGGCGACCGTGAGTGAACTTCATTCGAGAGATCGCACTTAGGGCCTCTCGAATGATCTCGAAATCTAAGGTGCCAAACCTACGCTCGCACCTCTTCCTTCGCTGTCAGCGCAAGAAGAGCCGCGGTCGCGGCGTCGAAGTCTCTCACAACGGGAAGGCAAACTGCGCACGGAATGCCAAACACGCAGGTTTTCTGCGGCGGACCCGCTGAGTCCGCGCCGAGTAGTCTTGGGAGGCATGCTAGGTTATCTCGATTAGTAGGGATGGCATTAGCAGAATGCTTGGCCGGTATAGGTGCAGAGGACGACTACGAAATGACTTATCAGAAACCCTTTCTGCCTGCGGAGTACCACCGCCGTGTTCAGGACGTAAAGACACGGATGGAGCAAGCAGGACTGGACCTATTGATCTGCCAAGATCCCGCAAATATGTGCTGGCTCACCGGTTACGACGCCTGGTCCTTCTACACGCCTCAAGTTGTGCTACTGCACCTCCAATCAGATTCGCCGGTGTGGATTGGACGGTTGGTTGACGTAAACGGTGCTCATGCTACGACGGACCTGCCTGCTGAGAACATCATCAATTTCTCGGATGACCGACTCCATCATGTGGAGCTGCATCCTTATGACGAAGTCACCGAAATCATAAAGTCACGCGGATGGGGATCTGATCGGATAGGGGTTGAGCTTGATGCCCATTTCTATACTGCGCGAGCACACCAGCACCTTGTCAAAGGGCTTCCGAATGCAGAGTTCTCCGACAGCCGTGGACTCGTTAATTGGGCGAGGCTGGTTAAGTCCGACGCTGAACTGGTCTATATGAGAGAAGCGGGCCAAATTGTCAGCCACACCATGCGCACGGCGATCGAAAATCTGAAGCCGGGAGTCCCCGAATACGAGATCGCCGCCCAGATCTACGCCTCTCAAACAAGAGGTGTTGGCGGAAAATACGGGGATTATACTAGCCTTTGTCCGCTGATTCAGGTTGGCGAAAAGACGAACGCTCCGCACCTCACGTGGTCGGATAAACCATTGCCGTCATCGGGACTGGTTCTATTGGAAGTTGCGGCAGCGAGACGTCACTATCATGCGCCGCTGACGCGTACCATTTACATGGGAAAGCCACCCGCAGAGGTCAGACATCTCGCCAATGCCATAGTGGAAGGTGGTGACGCTGTACTCGAAATAGCAAAGCCCGGTGTGGTCGTCGACGAGGTGAATGCCGTCTGGCATAGCGTTCTCAACCGCCATGGGTACACCAAGAAAGGGCGTTCCGGCTACTCAATCGGCATGAATTTTCCGCCGGATTGGGGCGAACGTACCGTGAGCATTCGCGCCGGAGAAAAGACTGTGCTCCAGGCGGGCATGTGCTTCCATTTCCAATCGGGGGTGAGGCCTCCTGCCTTCGGCGCGGCAATATCGGAGTCGATTGTTGTTACCGAAAAAGGTGGCGAGCGGCTCGCTGATG
Source organism: Mesorhizobium sp. (assembly GCF_005063415.1). Taxonomy (GTDB): domain Bacteria; phylum Pseudomonadota; class Alphaproteobacteria; order Rhizobiales; family Rhizobiaceae; genus Mesorhizobium. Next base: position 637 of record NZ_SUEG01000085.1, on the reverse strand, counting down.
TTGTCCGCGAGTTGATAGTCGTGGACTAGCTGACAGCGTTACCATTCGCCTACTTAATCGGGTTGGGAAGTCGCGCTGATGTGCTTTGCTTCCCAATCCTTGGCCCATCTCTGCCAGTGGTCTCAGAGCGCTGGTTTCCGCAGTAGTCGCGGCGCCGAGCAGCCTGGGAGACGCGAGCCGCCGGTCAATTGGTGTGGTATCGAGGAAATCACTGGAGTGCGCCCGCGCTGATCGTTGCCGTCCACCTATCCAGCAAGCGCTGCGGGCTGGCGAGTCGAAGGCCCGGAGATGAATTGCCTCTTCGCAGCCCTTGGCCGCTTAAACGGACAAACGGGTATTTGTCGCCGGAGATAGTCGTCGCGCTCGACAGGCGGGCTGTCGGGAATTTGTCCGCAAGGCGGCTCGTCCCTGCTTGTCGAAGCTTCCACTTGCAGACGAGTGCGTTGGGTGTTGGTATTGAGCCACTCATGCGGCAGTCTGCTCGCCCTTGATTCCTCAGCTGCTCCATCTGCTTGGTGCCGCCGGCCAAGGTGCCCAGCTGGATTTGATGGCATTGTGGACATCTCTGATCACCCAGATCGTGTCAACGCAGACAAGCGAACTCAAATGCGGAGCCTGCTATTGCACCATCTGCAAA
>NZ_SUEG01000084.1 GCF_005063415.1 Mesorhizobium sp. | reverse complement strand
GGCCGACAAAGCCGTGCGAAGTGGCGAGCACCAGCCCGCCGAGCCCGGCACTGGCGCCGCTGCCGGCCGAATTGGTGACGCCCTTGACCGCAAGCGCCGCCGCTTCGGCGGCAAGGGCTGCTTCCTTCAACTGGTCCGCCGATACCTCCGTGGCATCGAACAGATCGAGGTCGCGCGGCTTCTTGACCAGCAGGACCGGATCGGCGAGGCCTTGATAGGGATCCTCGGGCGACACTTTGGCCATGGCGACCGCGCGCTCGGCCAGCATACTGGGGTCGGATGCCGCCGTTGCCGAAACGCTCGCTACCCGCTTGCCGACGAAGACGCGCAGCGAGACGTCCTCGCTCTCGGACGCCTCTGTGCCTTCGACCTTGCCGAGCCGCACCGACACGCCGGTCGAACGGCCGCGCACCGCAACCGCATCGGCGGCATCGGCGCCGGCCCGTTTGGCAGCCTCGACCAGGGCCGCGACGCGATCGGTCAGTTTCGCTGCGTCAAGCGTATCGGTCATGCGCATAATCCTGTTGCTTGCGGCCGGCTGAAGGGCAGTCGCTGCTGCACCATCTATTGTCCCGGTGCGGCTTCTGCAATGGGAGAAGCGGGCAATCAGGAGGCATCTAGCCCCAGGTCGGCCCGACCGATCTAGAGCTGGTGCGTCCTTCTGGACGTACAAAGGACGGCTTAGATCTTTGATTTTGGACCTACGCTGGCCTGATCGGGAACAGACTCCTGATCTCAACCCGAAGACAGAATGTTCGATCTTTCAGACGCGGAAGCGATCAGCCGAAAACGCCGCGACACGCGCTGGATCGCCGCGACCACTGATCAGCTCGGCAACCAGGCGTGCAGTGATCGGCGCGAGTGTCAGGCCGAGGTGGCCGTGACCGAAAGCGTGGATCACCCTGGAGCTGCCGCACGCCGGGCCGATGACCGGGCGGGAATCCGGCAGCGACGGCCGGAACCCGAGCCATTCAGATGAAGGCTGGCCGAGTTGTGGAAAGAACTGCCTGACACCGCGATCGAGCAGCGCCAGCCGGCGCGCACTTGCCGGCGCTGCAAGCCCGCCGAGCTCGACAGTTCCGGCGACACGCAGCCGGCCGTTCATCGGCGTCATGTAGAAGCCGAGATCGACAGGGCAGACCGGACGATGGAGCAGAGGCGCTTCGGTCGGGAATTCGAGATGATAACCGCGTTCGGTTTCGAGCGGGATCCTGTCGCCGGCCTGCATGGCCAACGCCCGCGATTGCGCGCCCGCGGCGATGACCACCGTGTTCGCCTTGACCCGAAAGCCGGAACCGCTGAGCCTGACACCGTCCGCCTCGACCCGCAGTCCGGTTATGTCAGCCTGCGCTCCCGAAACGCCGCGGTCGGTCGCGGCATCGAGCAGCCGCCGCATGAGCGTCTTGGGATCGGTGACATTCATCGAGTCCGGGAAGTACAGACCGCTGGCCCCGGTCGCGGGCAAGCCAGGCTCCAGCGCGGCGATCTTTTCAGGCGTCAGAACCTCTTGATGGACGCCAAACCCGGCGCGCAGCGCCCTGCCCCCGGCGGCCTTGGCGAAATCGCTCTCGCGACGATACAGGTAGAGACAGCCGTTGCGGCGCAGCAGGTCGGCCAGGTCAGCCTCCTCCACCATCTCCTCCCAGGCGGGCAGGGCTTCGGCCAGAAGCCCGGCGAGCGCCAGCGCATTGGCTCGGGTGGCCGCCGGAAGCGACTGCCGCACGAATTGAACCAGCCATGGCGCAAGCTGCAACAGCGCCGGCCAGCGCAAGGAAAAAGGGCTGTCAGGATCGAGAAGCAGCTTTGGCAGCGCGCGCAGCACAGCCGGATTGCCCACCGGCATGCAGGCATATTCGGCAATCGTTCCGGCATTGCCGAACGAGGCCCCGGAGCCCGGCTCATTGGGGTCGATGAGCAGGACTTCGCGACCCTCAACTGCGAGCCGGAGTGCCGTTGCTAGTCCGACAACGCCGGCACCGACAATGGCGATTTCGACCCTTTCCGACGCTGCCATCATTAGATCCTAGACGAAGCCAGGCAATTGCAGATGGCCGGCCGATAACAGTTCGGCCATGGTGTTCAGGGCCGTGCGCAGATCGTCGAGCGAGCGCGCGGCGCCGACATTGATGCGCACGCCGTGCTGTACCGGCTCGCGCCCAACCGCGAAGGCATCACCCGGGAGCACGGCAACGCCACGTTCCAGGCAGGTGCGAGCGAAACCCGCGCCCCGCCACGGCTCCGGAAGGCGCAGCCAGGCATGCGTCGAAGTGGGGTGGTTCTGGACATCGTAGCGGCCGAGGATTTCGGTGAGGATGGCCTGGCGCTGGCGAAGCTCCTGCTTCTGCGTTTCTATGATGCGCGCCGCCAAGCCCTCTTCTATCAGCCGCGCGCCGATCAGTGCAGTCAAAGGACTGATGCTCCAGCAGTTGATGCGCAAAGCCGCTGCGACCTGGCCGGCTATGGCGCGTGGCGCGATAACAAAACCGAGGCGCAGCCCTGGGGCAAGGCATTTTGACAAGGCGCCGACGTGAACAGTCAATTCGGGCTCGAGGCTGGCAAGCGATGGCGGCGGATTGTCCGCCAGGGGGCGGTAGACGTCATCCTCGATGATGAGGACGTTGTGGCGGCGGGCGACAGCTACCAGCTCGTGCCGGCGCTCTTCGGATAGCGTGATGGTCGTCGGGTTGTGCAGGGTCGGCACCAGGAAGACCGCGCGTGGGCGGAGCTGCGCGCAGGCCGCGTCGAACGCGTCGGCTCGCATGCCGCCACGGTCCATGGCGACACCTCTGAGGTCGAGCCCATGCACCCGGCACAGCGCGTTGATGCCCTGATAGGTCACTTCGTCGGCGAGCACGACCTCGCCCTGCCTGGTCACCGCGCCGAGCACGCAATCCAGCCCATGCTGGGCGCCCGCCGCCAGCACCACGCGGCCGGGATCGCCTTCCCCCGCCACCGGTCGCATCCACTCGGCGATTGCCGTCCTCGCCCAAAGCGGCCCCTCCGGCGGATGATAGTCCTGAAGCGTGGCATAGTGCCGGTCCTTTGACAGGCGCGGCAGCAGCAGCCCGAGCGCATCGAGATAGGCCGAGGTCGCAGGTCTGTTGACGGAAAGATCGATTACGCCGGTGTCGTCGCTCGGCGCCGACACGAAACCTGGCCTTTCGCCGCCATTGCGGGCCGCGACCGTTGTGCCGCGTCCGGGTCGCGCTTCGAGCAGGCCGCGCTGCTGCAGCGTCGACAGTGCGCGCGTCACGGTGGTGACATTGATGCCCAGTGCGCGGGCGATCTCGCGCTGCGGCGGCAGCCGGTCTCCAACGGCAAGTGTGCCGGCCGTGATCCGTTCGGCAATAGCGTCGGCAAGGCGCCGGTAGACCGGGCCTTCATCCGAGGCGAGTTGCAGGTCCTGAAGCATGCGGATTGACGGATTCGGTGTGTTGACGCTCTGGCTACCGGCGCATCTAGCATAAGACAATGCTCCGGACAATAGTACTTGTCCGGTACATATTTCCAAATTCCGACTGAAAAATCTCACACAATCCAGACGAAAGCCGCTTGACGGCCAAACTTGTCTGCATCTATGGTCCTTTAGAGATCGATTGTGTGAGCATACAAGTTTGGTTTGCCGCCATTGTGCGGCAGCGTCATGCGAGACCGATACATGCACGGCAAGCACCACCTCGTTTCGACAAGCAGCTTCTGCCGCAGCTCGACGGACTTGCGTCCGTGACCGCCGAAGCGACAGCCTTGTCACGCGACAGCGCCGAGCCTGCACCGGCAGCCGATGCCGGCAGCCATGGATTTGTCGAATTCATCGATGTCGAGAAATCCTATGACGGCCGCACGTTCGCGGTAACGCGGCTGAACCTCGGCGTGGCCCGCGGCGAGTTCCTTACCCTTCTCGGACCCTCCGGTTCGGGCAAGACGACGACGCTCAACATGCTTGCAGGGTTCGAACGGCCGACCAGCGGCGTCATTGCGCTTGAAGGCCGGTCGGTCGACAGGCTGCCGCCCTACGAACGCAACATCGGCATGGTGTTCCAGAACTACGCGCTGTTTCCCCACATGAGCGTCGAGGAAAACGTCGCCTTCCCGCTCTCCGTCCGCAAGATTACCAAGACGGAAGTCGCAGCCCGCGTCGGCCGCGCGCTCGACATGGTGCGGCTGCGGCAGTTCGGCGACCGGCGGCCGGCACAGCTTTCCGGCGGCCAGCAGCAGCGTGTCGCGCTTGCCCGCGCGCTGGTGTTCGAGCCGAGCCTGGTGCTGATGGACGAGCCTCTCGGTGCGCTCGACAAGAAGCTGCGCGAGCATATGCAGCTCGAGATCAAGCAACTTCACACGATGCTCGGTGTCACCATCGTCTATGTGACACACGACCAGAGCGAGGCGCTGACCATGTCGGACCGAGTCGCCGTCTTCAACAATGGCGGGATTGCCCAGCTCGGTTCGCCTGATGATCTCTACAACGCGCCGCAAACTTCGTTTGTCGCAAGCTTCATCGGCGAGAACAATACGCTGCTCGGCAAGGTCGACCGCGTCTCCGGCAGCGAGTGCCGCGTCGCGCTGGACGGCGGCGGTTCGGTCACAGGGCTCGCCATCGGTGTTGCGGAGGGCGCGGCCTGCCATGTCGCCATCCGCCCGGAGCGGCTGAAGCTTGCGCCCGCTTCGAACGGAGCAAATGTGTTGGCCGGCACGGTCGATGGCCGCATCTATCTCGGCGACCACCAGCGTCTTCTGGCCAGGCTGGAAAACGGACAGGTGCTGACCGTCAAGGTCGGCCCCGAAGCGACCATGGGCAACGGGGAACCGGTCACGGTTTCCTGCGCGCCCAACGACTGCCGCGCCTTTCCGGCAGATGCCGGAACGGGCGGTTCCATCTCGAAAACAGGGGAATAACAACAATGAAAATCACCAAAGCACGGCTGTTCGCCTTTGCGGCAGCCACAGCATTCATCACCTCAGGACATGTCGCCTTCGCCGACGAGCTTTCGATCATGGCCAGCGGCGGCGCCTGGCAGGATGCCCAGCGCAAGGCATGGTTCGAGCCGTTCAGCAAGGAGACCGGTGCCAAGATCGTCGAGCAGGAATATCTTGGCGATCTCGGCAAGGTCAAAGCCATGGTCGACACCGGCAACGTGCCGATCGACCTGGTGACGGTCGAGACCGCGACCGTGCTGCAGGGTTGCGACGCCGGCATTCTCGAGCGCCTCGACTATTCCAAGATCGCGCCGCGCGAAAAATTCCTCGAAGGCTCCGCGCTCGACTGCGGCGTCGGCCTCGACGCGTATGGCGACGTGCTCGCCTATGACCCCAACGTGCTGAAAGAGGCGCCGACCTCGGTGCTCGACATCTTCGACACGACCAAGTTTCCGGGCAAGCGCGCGATGCGCAAGTTCCCGGCGCAGAATCTGGAATGGGCGCTGATGGCCGATGGCGTCGCGCCGGCCGATGTCTACAAGGTGCTGGCCACGCCGGAAGGCGTCGACCGCGCCTTCAAGAAGCTCGACACCATCAAGAAAGACATCGTCTGGTGGGATGCCGGCGCACAGCCGCCGCAGCTCCTGGCATCAAAGGAAGTGGTGATGACCACCGCCTGGAACGGCCGTATCCAGAATGCGATCGACAAGGACGGGGCGCCATTCAAGATCATCTGGAACAACCAGATCCTCGAATACGACATGATCGCCATTCCGAAGGGCGCCAAGAACCCAGAGCTGGCCTACAAATATCTTGCCTATATCAGCCAGCCAGAAAACAACGCCAAGCTCGCCAGCTATATCACTTACGGGCCGGTGCGCACCGATGCAGCTTCCTTTGTCGCGCCGGACGCGCTGCCCAAATTGCCGAACGCGCCCGACCATATGAGCGCTTATCTGGTCGCCGACACCGAATTCTGGGGCGACTACGGCGAGGATCTGGTCAAGCGCTTCAACGCCTGGCTCGCGCAGTAGGAAAAATGACGGCGCTTGAGCCCACGAAGCTGGATCGGCCGCGCATCGCGCGCGACCGGTCGGCCGCCGATGCCAAGGCGGCGAAATCCGTCACGGCAAAACTTCGGCGCGCCGAGTTTGGCGACCGCTTGCGGTCGCTGGCGCTGGCGGCGCCTTTGCTTGTGCTCCTGGCGCTGAGCCTCGGCATCCCGATCGTCCTGCTGCTGTCGCGCGCCGTCTATGATCCGACGATTGCCGACGCCTTGCCGCAGACCAGCCAGGCGCTGCGCGGCTGGAACGGCGCGGAACTGCCAGGCGATGCAGCCTTCCTGGCCCTTGCCGCCGACCTCAGGGACAATCAGGCCAGGGGCACGGCATATGAACTTGCCAAGAGCCTCAACGCCCGCCTGCCCGGTGCGCGCAGCCAGGTGCTCAAGACGGTACGCCAACTGGAAGCTGCCGACAGGCCGCCGCTGGAGGTGATGAAAGCCGTGCCGTTCTGGTCGGCGCCCGGCACATGGCCGGTCATCGAGAGCGGCACCCACAGCGTGACGTCGTTCTACCTGCTGAGCGCGCTTGATCTGCGCTGGAATGCCGATGGCGGCATTGAGAAGGTGCCGCCGCAACAGGCGATCTTCCTGCAGGTGTTCATGCGCACATTCTTCGTCGCCGCGGCGGTGACGCTGGCAACGCTGATACTGGGCTTCCCCCTCGCCTATCTCATCGCCGCCGTGCCCAAGGGCCTCGCCGCCATCCTCATCGTCGCGGTGCTGCTGCCATTCTGGACGTCGATCCTGGTGCGAACGGCGGCGTGGACAGTGCTCCTGCAGAAATTCGGCCTGGTCAATGATTTGCTGTTGTGGCTCGGCATTGCCGACGACCGGCTCGACCTGATGTACAGCCGCATCGGCCTGATCATCGCCATGACCCATATCCAGCTGCCGTTCACGTTGCTGCCGATCTATAGCGTCATGCGCACGATCCCGGCCTCGCAAATGAAGGCCGCCTATTCGCTCGGTGCAAAACCCTTCACCGCGTTCCGCCGCGTCTATCTTCCACAGGTTTTTCCGGGCGTCATGGCCGGTTGCCTGCTCACCTTCATTCTCTGCCTCGGCTATTACATCACGCCGGCGCTCATCGGCGGGGCAAGCGACCAGCTGATCAGTAATTTCATCGCCAACTACGTCAATGTCGAGCTGAACTGGGAGATGGCGGCGGCGCTGAGTTTCATCCTGCTCGTCTTCACGCTGGCGCTGTTTGGCATCTTCGCCCGCATCCTCGGCCTCGACCGTCTCAAGCTGGTGTAGCCATGCTGCTGTCTCCCTATCCGACGATAGGCGAAAGAATCCGCATCACCCTGCTCTGGCTGTGGTGCGGCATGGTGATCCTGTTCCTGCTCGTGCCGATCCTCGTTCCAGTTCCCTTGTCGTTCAACAGCGGCGCCTTCTTCATCTTTCCGCTGGAGGGGATTTCGACGCGCTGGTACGCGGTCGTGCTCGGCACCCAACGCTGGCAATCGGCGATCGGCAACAGCCTGATCGTTGCGTTCGGGACGACGCTGATCGCAACGATGCTCGGCACGTTGACGGCGATTGCGCTTTCCGACGAAAAGTTTCCCGGCCGCCGCATCGTCATGCCGCTATTGCTATCACCGCTGATCGTGCCGGTGGTGATCACCGCCGTCGGCTCGTACCTGTTCTACGCACGTGTCGGCCTGGCCAGCACCTATGCCGGCATCATCCTGGCGCACACCGCGCTCGCCAGCCCGTTCGTCGTCGTCACGGTGGGAGCGAGCCTCACCGGCTTCGACCGCAATCTGATGCGCGCTGCCGCCATCTCCGGAGCAAGGCCTATCACATCATTCTTCAAGGTGATGCTGCCGCTGATCCTGCCCGGCGTGCTGTCAGGGGCGGCCTTCGCCTTCGTCACCTCGTTCGACGAGGTCGTCGTGGTGCAGTTCCTGGCCAGTGCCAATCAACGCACCATGCCGCTCGAAATGTTCATTGGCCTGCGCGAAAAGCTCTCCCCGGCAATCACCGCCGCCGCGACACTGATGATGGGGCTGTCAATCATCCTCCTGGTCGTCGCCAATCTTCTGGCCCGCCGTGGCAAGCAGCGACCGCGCATTGACTAGAAATGTCCTTGCGGCGGTCGGGTGAAGGCATACGAGCCCTGTCAGGCGTCGGCGCTAGTCGAAGAAGCGGCGTGTGCGACAGTCAGCCTGTAGAGTTGGGATCGGGTGGATCCACCCACGGGCGGCCCAATCGTGTCACCATGGCGGCGTACCCAACGGCACCTGCCGCCCAAAGGAAAATGCCAAGCTCTTTGACGGCGTCTTCGGCGATGTCGACCGCCGAACCCGGGGTAGGAAACAGCTCTCCCAGCTGGTCGATCGCTGCTGACATCGCGAGTAGGGAGCCCGCGGCCACAAACACGATCGTGCCGTCGAATGTCTTGCGTCGCAGCCGAAAGAACCAGAACAACCCTGCGACGGCGTAGGCAATCATCGTAACAATCTCTGGTATCGCAAAAACGGGCAGCACGTCCTCATGGATCAACAACAGGTCATCGAGGCCCATGACCAGGGTAAGGCCGCCGAGAAACGTGCAATCCCATCGGCGCGTGAGCAGACCAGCAAACAGGGTCGCCGCACCGGTGCCGATCCATAGCGAAGCACCTAGGGACGAAATCCACCCCGTATAGAAGCCGACATCGGCGGCTGCAGATGGATCTCGATAGAAGATCGTAGCGTCCACACTAAGACTTTGCGCGGCGAACAGCGCGGCCAAGAGCATCACAACGTTAATCGCTGCGGCCGCAAGCATGACCAAGCGCCAGGACATCCTCCATTCGCCGCCATGCTTTGTGTCCAGCGCATTCTTGTCTGGCATTGTGCCGAAGCCCATTCTGAGTACGACGGCCGGTAGCTCCGCTGCGCCGAGCACTCCGCCAGCACTATGCCGGCCCGCCATGATGGCGGCAACACACGGAATGGTTGCAGCGCTTCGCCCATGAGGTAGTTCCTGGCCAATGCAACGGCCCGCGCGAAAAGCTCGCCTGGCAATCACCGCCGCCGGCACGCTGATGATGGATCTGTCGATCATCCTGCTCGTCGTCGCCAATCTTCTGGCCGATGCCGCCAGCGGCGGCCTGGCCTGACCATATAATTGGTTCCAAATCTGACGCGTCGGTCAGCAAAACCTATCGTCAGGAACCGACCACCGGTGTCCAGATCACCTCGTCGATCCGGAGCGCGCCGGTGGCGAGCATCACCAGCCGGTCGAAACCGAGCGCCGCGCCGCTCGCCTGCGGCATGATGGCAAGCGCGGCGAGGAAATCCTCGTCGATCGGATAGCGTTCGCCATAGACACGCTGCTTTTCGTCCATTTCGGCGGCAAAGCGCCGGCGCTGCTCGGCCGGGTCCGTCAACTCGCCAAAGGCGTTGGCCAGCTCGACGCCGCAGCAATAAAGCTCGAAGCGCTCGGCAGTGCGCGGATCGTCGGCGCTCGGCCGGGCCAATGCCGCCTCCGAGATCGGATATCCGAAAAGAATGGTGGCGCGCCCCTGCCCCAGCGCCGGTTCGATTTTTTCGACCATCACCCGGCTGAACAGGTCGGCCCAATTGTCGTCGGGCGCGGTCCGCAATCTGGCCTGGACCAGGGCGGCATGCAAGCCCGCGCGGTCGGTGCTGCCGTCGGCTGCAACCGTCGCCAGCAGATCGATGCCGGCATGGCGCATGAAGGCTTCGGCGACGCTCAACCGTTCCGGCTCGGCAAACGGGTCGGCCTCGCGGCCGCGGAAGCTAAAACGCTTCGCTCCGGCCCGTTCGGCCGCCAGCGCGACGAGCTCGGCGCAATCGCGCATCAGGCTCTCATAGGTCTCGCCGACGCGGTACCATTCGAGCATGGTGAATTCCGGATGGTGCAAGGGGCCGCGCTCGCGGTTGCGCCAGACGGCCCCGAGGCTGAAGATGCGCTCCTCGCCGGCGGCAAGCAGCTTCTTGCAGGCGAATTCCGGTGACGTGTGGAGGTAGAGCGGCTGGCGGGTGCCGTCCGGCCCGATCGCCTCGGTGGCAAAGGCCGACAGGTGCGCTTCATTGCCGGGCGAGACCTGCAGGGCCGATGTCTCCACCTCGACGAAGTCGCGGCGGGCGAACCAGTCGCGCATACCGGCGGCAATGGCATTGCGCAGGATCAGCCGCGGCCGGCGGTCGGCATGGACATGCGGCGTCCACCAGGGCGAGGCGGCGGTCATCGGCTTCAGGGGAATTGCACAGAGGGCTGGCGATTGCGGCCAAGATGCGCTAGGCCGCACGCAACGGCCTCTCCAGCCGATTTGCGCCAACAAATTTTATCAGGATGGAAACCCGTGAAGGTCATCGCCAGCTCCTTACGCAAAGGCAACGTCGTCGAAAAGGACGGCAAGCTCTATGTGATCCTCTTTGCCGAAAACATTCATCCTGGCAAGGGTACGCCGGTCACCCAGCTCGACATGCGGCGTATCTCCGACGGGGTAAAGGTTTCCGAGCGTTACCGCACCACCGAGCAGGTCGAGCGCGCCTATGTCGAAGAACGCGAGCACACGTTCCTTTACCGCGACGGCGAAGGCTTTCACTTCATGAACCCGGAGACCTACGATCAGGTCGCGGTGCCGGAAAGTGTGGTCGGCGACATGGCGCCTTATCTGGTGGAAGGCATGCCGGTACAGATCTCGCAATACAACAACATCGCAATCTCGCTGGTGCTGCCGCAGCGCGCCACGTTCGAGGTGGTCGAGACCGAGCCGGTGACCAAGGGCCAGACGGCGTCGTCATCCTACAAGCCGGCAACGCTGTCCAACGGCGTGCGCACCCTGGTGCCGCCACACATCAGCGCCGGCACCCGCGTGGTGGTGATGACGGCCGATGCCGCCTATGTCGAGCGCGCGAAGGATTGAGGCGCGAAGCCTGAAACGCCTCGCCGAAAGCGTCGAGGCGGCCGGTCATCGTCTACCGCTTTGTGCCAGCAGCGGGTTTCGAATTCTGGGACGATATCGACGCGGCACGCAAACTGAAGCGTCAACGCCCTGCCAATTCTTTCCTATTGGACGGTGCCAGCGGGCAATCTCTGAGCCTCGAGCAACGCCGACCGTCCCTTTCGCCAGGTGCCAGGTGGAATGCCGACGAACTTTTTGAAGGCGCGATTGAAGGCGGCTTCCGACTCGTAGCCGACCTCGGCACCCGCTTGCGCGATGCTCATTTCGGGCCGTTCGAGCAAACGTCCCGCCAGTTGCAGACGCCAGCGAGCAAGATAGTGCATGGGCGAGACCTCGACATAGTGGGTAAAGCGGCTCGCAAACGCCGTGCGCGAGAGCCCTACTTTGCGGGCGAGCCGGTCCAATGTCCATTCCTCTCTGGGGCGAGCGTGGATGAGCCGGAGCGCCTCGCCGACATGTGGATCCCGTAGGCCTGACAGCCAGCCGCGCGAATCGTCGGGGAGGGTCTCGAGATGGCGGCGGATGATCTCGACAAACATCAGTTCGCTCAGCTTGGCGAGGATCGTTTCACAGCCCTCCCGCCCACTGCCACCTTCGGCCAGCGCCAGCCGAAAAAGGTCGATAACCCAGCTGCTTCCATCGGCGGGCTTGCGGGCACACAGGATGGCCGGCAATGCGGCGAGGAGAGGATTGAAGGGACGCGCATCGCAGCCAAGATACCCGCAAATGAACCGGGTCCGCTCGTCTCTGCCGCCACCATGGATCACCGCGAACGGCAGGCTCTCGTCTATCGGTCGATAATACATCGCCATATTGGGTTCGCCCCGTGCCCCGGGCGAGGAGCTCAACACATTCGGAACACCACCGGGGAAGACAACGACATCACCGGCGTTCACGAGCACCGGGGGCACCGAATCGTCTCCCAGCGCGGCCCAGCACGAGCCCGACATCACGGCATGAAAAGAAATGATGTGCTCTGCGTCCGGCATGATGGCGGCGGCAATGTCGGCCGTGCCCGGCGACTCGCCGACCCAGGGAGAGCTAGCGTCGACGTCGAAATAGATCGCACCGGTGAGGCGAACGGCTCGGAGCACATCGGAAAGGACATCCATGCACTACACCTCCGGAAACGATCGGCTACTCCCTTTGACAACGAGGTTTTCGGCCAGGCATCTCGAACTATCCGGCAATACAGCCGTCCGAGCAACTGCCCATCCGGTCTAATCCTAGTCTGAACGATCGGGCAACAGAAATGGACGATGTGACATTTGCGGGAGCAGCGGACGGGACTAGCGTTTCGTCGGCCGGCCGACAGGTCCAATAACAGGGAGGAATGTCATGAACGATGAAGACATCACCAAATTCGCAGCAAGCCTGCGGGGCGAAGTCATCCGCGCCGGCGACGCCAGCTATGACGAGGCCCGCAAGCTCTACAACGGCATGATCGACAAGCGGCCGCTGATCATCGCCCGCTGTGTCGACGTCGCCGACGTGATCACAGCGGTGAATTTCGGCCGCGACAACAATTTGCTGGTTGCGGTACGTGGCGGCGGCCATAACGGGCCAGGATTGGGGAGCTGCGACGACGGTCTGGTGATCGACCTGTCGGCGATGAACGGCGTGCGCGTCGACCCGGATGCCCGTACGGCGCGGGTAGGCCCGGGCTGCACTCAGGGCGACCTCGACCACGCCACGCATGCCTTTGGCCTGGCCGTACCGGCGGGCATCATCTCGACCACCGGGGTCGCCGGACTGACGCTGAGCGGCGGTCACGGCTATCTGACGCGCAAATATGGCCTGACCATCGACAATCTGGTCGAGGCCGATGTCGTGCTTGCCGACGGAAGCTTCGTCACCGCCAGCAAGGAGCGAAACCCCAACCTGTTCTGGGCGCTTCGCGGCGGCGGCGGCAATTTCGGCATCGTCACCAGCTTTGTATTCAAGCTCCACCAGGTCAGCATGGTCTTCGCGGGGCCGATCGCATGGGATCAGCGCTACGCCCGCACCATCATGCAGCATTATCGCGAGTTCCTGCCGAACGCGCCTGAAGAACTCGGGATCTTTCTCGGGCTCAAGACCATCCTCTCGAGCGCACCGTTCCCGGAAGAGTTTTGGGGAAAGCGGATGTGTCTGCTGATGTGTTGCTACAACGGCCCGGAGGAAAAGGGCAGAGAGGCGCTGGCTCCGCTGCTCGATGCGCTGCCCGCGCCCTGGTTCAACTGGATGGGAACGATGCCCTATCCCGCGGTGCAGAGCATGTTCGATGGGCTCTACCCGAAGGGGATGCAGTGGTATTGGCGGGGCGATTTCGTCAAGACGTTGTCCGACGAGGCGATCGACGCTCATCTCGAGCAGGCGGCGAAAACACCGAGCGAGCTATCGCTCATGCATCTCTATCCGATCGACGGCGCGGTCCATCGCGTCGGCAGAGACGAGACACCCTGGAATTACCGTGATGCGACCTGGTCGATGGTCATCGCCGGGATCGATCCGGACCCACAGAAAGCGGGGCCGGTGACGCGCTGGACCAAGGCCTACTGGGAAGCCGTGCATCCGTTCGATCTGGGTGGCGCCTACCTGAACTTCATGATGGATGACGAGGGCGAGGGAAGGCTCAAGGCGGCTTATGGCGATAACTACAAGCGCCTGGCCTCGCTGAAGAAGAAATACGACCCGAACAACCTCTTCCGGGTGAACCAAAACATCCGGCCGGCTGCTTGACGGCGGTCCTCGTCAGGCCGGCAAAGCGTTGTGTCGTACCGGCTGCGGCCAGCTTAGGCCCAGCCCGGTACGATAGGTTGCCGGTCAGGACGCTCGCCGGCCTTGCAAGCGCGATACTCGGCCGGGCTCGGCGACCATGTTCCATGAGCCATGTCTGACATGCAGCAAAAGCGGTCGGCCCGCACGCTCAGGTCGCCCGTAGCGCTGCTTCAACCGGCAAGTCCGGGAGCAGGCAATGCCGTCAAAGGGTTATGCCTCAGCGGCTGCTTCCCTTCAGGCCGATCGCGCCGGGAGCCTACCGATAATTCCACGCTTCGATGCGGACGTCCGACGTCACCACGACACCCTTCAGTCCTCCTCGAGGACCGGTATTCCCTTCAGAACTAGCTAAATTAGCAGTTTCTTAACTGCCTTTGGAACTTTGTAGCTTGCGTTCCATTTTCAACCGCATGCGAGAGTCTGTGGTCCAAGGGGCTGGAATGACGGTGAACAGGTCACCGCCGCGCTACTCGCTGGTCTTGCCCATATACAATGAAGAACAGGTGCTGCCTCGGCTTATCGAGCGGATCAGTTCGCTTATCGGCCGGCTGGACGGCGAAACGGAGGCCATCTTCGTCGATGACGGAAGCGTCGATGGAAGCGTCGAATACCTTCAACAAGTGGTCGCCGCCGAGCCGCGCTTTCGGCTGATCGAATTTTCCCGCAACTTCGGCCACCAGGTGGCGATTACCGCCGGTATGGACGCCGCTGCGGGCGATGCCGTCATCGTCATGGATGCCGACCTGCAAGACCCGCCGGAAGTCGTTCTCGATCTGGTGGCTAAGTGGAAGGAAGGCTTTGAGATCGTCTATGCTCGCCGAGTCAAGCGCGAGGGCGAATCCTGGTTCAAGGTCTTTACGGCAAGTCTATTCTATCGACTGCTGGAGCAAATGACCTCGGTCGATATTCCGCGCGACGTCGGTGACTTCCGCCTGGTCGGCCGCAAGGCGCTGGAAACCTTCAAGCGTATGCCTGAACATGACCGCTTCGTCAGGGGCATGTTCGGCTGGATGGGCTTCAAGCAGACGGCTGTGCCATTTGAGCGCCACGCGCGGACCCTGGGCCAGACCAAATACCCATTCTGGAAAATGATGCACCTCGCAGTTCACGGCATCGTCAGCTTCTCCGAGAAGCCGTTGCGCTTGGCGCTCTGGGGCGGATTGGCCATTTCCGCGCTTGCGGGGGCCTTTGGCGCTTACGCCATCTTTGCCTGGTTTTTTGAAACCGGTATCATTGCCGGGTGGACATCCACGGTGGTGATCGTGTCGCTCCTGTGCGGGATCAATCTTTTCATGACCGGCGTGGTCGGACTCTACGTCGGCAGCATCCACGCCGAGGTGAAACGCCGCCCGCTTTATGTGATCGATCGGCTCACCGGCTTCGACGAGGCGATGCGTGCCGCCTCCGGTGAGCGCCGGCGATCGTTTCACACACCCAGGAGTGGAGTCCCCGCCAATGGCCGAACTCTTCGACAGCTATAAATCCAACTATGGCGAGGCAGTCGAAGGGTCCATCCGGTTTTCCGGACTAAGCCACCACTTCTTCCTTGTCGCCAAGACGGATCTGCTGCGGCGTCTGGTGGTCGAGCGAAAGCTTCGGCAGGGTGGGTCGGCTGTAAGAGCGCTGGATGTCGGCTGCGGCGTCGGTTCGCTCCACCCCTACCTCGACGGCGCTTTCGACAGTCTCGACGGCTGCGACGTCTCCCATGAATCGATTTTGCACGCCAGCCAACACAATCCGCGTGTGGCCTACAGGATCTGCAGCACGCAGGGGCTGCCTTACGAGGACGGCACGTTCGATCTGGCTTTCGCCAGTTGCGTCGTCCATCACGTTCCGCCGTCCTCCTGGCTCGATTTCTTCCTGGAAATGCGGCGCGTCGTACGGCCGGGCGGCGTCGCCTGCATCATCGAGCACAATCCCTATAATCCACTGACGCGCCTTGCTGTGTTCCGGTGTCCGTTCGACCACGACGCGGTCCTGCTCAACTCCGCCAACGCAGCGTCCCTGTTTCAGCAGGCCGGCTTCACGGACATCCGATCCGAGCATTTCCTGCTGCTGCCGTCGGCAAGGCCTTTCGCCAGAAGAGTCGAGCGGGTATTCGCGCCTTTGCCGCTTGGAGCGCAGTATGCGTGCAGTGCGCATGTCTGAGGGCCGTTCGACCAGCGACGCCGGGCTGAGGCTGCTGGCGCGCTTCGGGTCGGTCGGCATCGCCGCAACGATCCTTTATGCAGTGATGGCCACCGCTTTGGTAAAATGGCAACGGTTCGGTCTCTCGCCGGTCGGTGCCTCGCTCGCGGCTTACACCGCAGCCGCCCTGTTTTCTTATCTCGCGCATAAGTTCGTGACCTTCGCGTCGAGCGGATCGCATCGATCGGAAGCTCCGCGTTTTTTCTTGCTGACGGCGACAGGCTTCGCCGTCGCCTACGCGGCTCCGGCGCTTTTGACGACCAAACTCGGCCTGCCGCCGATCATTCCCATTGTGGTTACATGCTTGCTTGTTCCAGCGGTCAATTTTCTCGTGCTCGATCGCTGGGTTTTTGCGCAGCGAAGACGGGGCCAGCAACGCGATCGCCCGCCCTAACCCGGCTCAATAGGATCGAGCCGGAACGACAACAATTTGATGGCGCGCTTGTAGATGTTGCTGGCGGCCGGACTTGGCGGAATGCCGTCGAGGTAATCGAAGGCGATGTCGAGTGTGCTGGGCTCCGCGACGACCGCTGGAGGGATGACGAACGAGACCTTTCGTGGTTCTTTGCCGGACAGCGTCACCGCATGCACCCGAACGCCATTCACCGAAATCATAACCCGCTGCGTGACCTGCGGCGGGCGAATGACGGCGGCCATTTGCAGCGTGGCCGTCAGGCCGTCGCGGAGCGGCGGTACCTTCAGGCGAAGCCGCGAGGTCTCGCCCAGCGAATGGGTGCCGTCGGCAACCGGTCCCGACCAGCCGCAGATCATCATGCCGGCTGTCTTTTTGGCTCCGTCGGACCGGAACGACACCGTCTCGCCAAATGTGTAGCTGCCGACCGCATCGCGGTTGAGGCAGGTTGTCGTCCGGTCGATGTAATAGGCACGATAATCGGCGTTGACGTTCGGATTGAGAGCAAGCGCAAGAATGACGATTTCTGTTCCCGCCAGAACCGCCGCCAGCGCGTAGCCGCCAAGCCTGGCCCCGCGCTGATACCGGCCCGAAATGTCAGACCAGGGCAAGATAGCCTCCGATCCATGCCACGGTCATGAAATAACAGGCGCTTAGGAAGAGGCCCAGAGCCGCAAGATAAGTCGGCTTCGACACCGACAGCAGCATGGCCAGCAACATTGTCAGAGGTGCAAGCCCTACGACGTATCTGACCATCGAGGCCAGATTCGTGACCAGCGGCAGGATGATGCAGCAGGCGCAGAACAACGCAGCGCCATATTGCCTGCGAACCGCCAGAATCGCCGATAGCGCCAGTCCGATGAGTGCGGCGAGCGCGCTCCATTGCGGCGCTGTGGGCAACCACCCAGTCGTCGGAACAGCCGAGAGCCCATCCCAAATAAAGGCGAGCGGATTGCCCGCCACCCGTCCAAACGCGCGCTGCACATGCAGGAAGGCAAAGCCGTCCCCGACCGTCAGATGGAGGAACAGGACGTAGGCGAATAGACCGGCAGGCGAGATGAAGATCGCGACGAGCAGATCCGGTCGGCCAAGCAGCCAACGCGGGAACGACAGCGTCGGCCCGCCCTTTGCGCGGTAATCCCTGAACATCTGAATGACGGTCGCGAACACGACAAGCACTCCGACGAGCCTGGTTGCCGACAGCAGAGCCGATGACAGTCCCGCAGCCAGATAGCTGGAGCGTTTGAGCGCCAGAAAAACGCACGAAGTCAGCAGCACGAAAAGAGGTTCGGTCAGGAAAGTCGTGAAGTGGAACGAGAACGGGCCGCTGAGCAGAAACGCGCAATACAGCACATATGCGCGCATGTTCTTCTCGAGCAGCGGCCACGCCACCAGGCAGGCGGCATAGCTGCACGCAATCGATGTGATCGATGCGACCAGAATGGTCGGGAAAGGGAAAACAGACCGAATGGTCGCCACCAGCATCGGATAGAGCGGGAAGAAGCCCCAGCGTCCGACATTGCTCTGGGCTGGAATGGGAAAGCGCTCATAGCCGTGTTCGGAAATGCCGACATACCACGCGCAATCCCAGCGGCAGAGCGCCTGGGCATAGGCGGCGAAGCCGGGTTCTGCCGAAACCGAAGCAAATGCGGCATAGCGAATGGCCAGCCCACTGACGACGAAAACCAACGGCACCGCGACGACGGCTACCGCAATAAAGCGGCCACCAGCGTTCGGACGCGCGACAGCTTCGAGCGCCAAAATCTGCCTCCACCCGTTCAAATGGCAGGCGCCACCCAAAGCTAGATGACGCGCGCCCCGGCGAATTCAAGCCGTGCGCGCGGCTCAAATTGGCGATACCGCCTATCCGGCGCTTCCGAGCCAGACCAGCATCTCACCCGGGTCGCGGTTGTCCCAGGCGAAATACGGCACGGCCGTGACATTCGTTTCCTCGCCCGCCGGCGGTCCAGATGGTTCGGCTGCTTGTGCGCCTCGATCTCAGCCGTTCGCGGCAGAGCAATGCGGTGCCGTGGCTGGAACTCGACGCGCAAAAGTCCGCCGCGTATTTTGTGGGATTCAGTCACGCTGTTGTACACGCCAGTTCCGATTCCGATACCGCGCCGGTGTACTCGGCCCTTGAGAATCCTCCAGCCTTCGGCAACATGGCGGCAAGGCTGAGAGCATGAGGATGAGCAAGGTCATTTCCGCCGCATCGCGGCGTCGGTCGGCGCCGCGCAAGTCACCGATGGCGCTGACCGAGGCGCTGGTCGCCCGCACCTTGCGGGCGGTCGAGGACGCCGGGCCGACGCCGGGCATGGTCTACATGACCGATGCCGATTACGCGCGCATTCGCGACGAGGTGCTGGCCGGCGCGCCGGCCGGGCCGGTGAAGCTGTTCGCCTATGGTTCGCTGCTGTGGAAGCCGGCCGGCGAGGTCAGGGGTGGCGAACGGGCTGTGGCGACGGGCTGGCACCGTTCGTTCTGTTTTACGGTGCAACGCTTCAGGGGCACGGTCGAGCAGCCCGGCCTGATGATGGCGCTCGACCGCGGCGGCCAATGTCAGGGCATGGTGTTCGAGATCGCCGAGCCCGTGGCAGCCAATCTCGAGGCGCTGCTGCGCCGCGAGATGACCATCCTGCCGGCCGTCAACGTGCCGCGCTGGCTGCAGGTCAGGACGGGCAACGGCATGGGCCAAGCGCTTGGTTTCGTTGTCGATCCCGCCAATCCGCGCTATGCCGGCAAGCTCGAAAAGCGAGCGATAGCGGCGACCCTGGCCACGGCCGTCGGCCATTGGGGTTCGGGCGCCGAATATCTGTTCGAGACCATTCGCCATCTCGACGCCTGCGGCATCCGCGACCGCAACCTCTGGCAGTTGCAGGAACTTGTCGCCGAGGAGATCGGTCGGGCGCCGCCGTCGGGCTTCATTCGTCCCTGAGCCAGACCAGCATCTCGCCGGGGTCGCGGTTGTCCCAGGCGAAATACGGCACGGCGGTGACTTTTGCCTCCTCGACCGCCGGCGGTTCGGTGCGGTAGAGCCCCTCTTCCCAGTTTTCGAAAGCCTCCTTTTTGGCAACGGCCGAAAGTGTCACGACGCCGCCCAGAAGGTTCGGCTGCTTGTGTGCCTCGATGTCGGCTGTTCGCGGCAAAGCGATGCGGTGCAGCTGGCTGGAATTGTCGGTCTCCTCGACGCAATAGATCAGCGGGCCGCGCGCCAGTGCGACGCGGCCGATATCCTGCCGCACCTGCGGGTTGGCGTAGAGGCGGTCGACGGCCATTTCGAGGTCGAGCTCGACGCGGTCGCCCTTGCGCCATTCGCGGCGGATCGCGGCGTAGCCGTCGCTGGTTATATCGGCCAGATCGATATCGGCGCCATTGACCTTAAGCGCCGCCTTGCGGCACCAGGCCGGCAGGCGCAGGTGCAAGGTGAACTCGGTCGGAGCTTCCGGTTCGACGCCGATCGAGACCGCGCCGTCCCAGGGATAATTGCTGGTTTGGGTGAGCTCTATTTGCGTCCCGGCGATATCGAAACGAGCCGTGCCGTTTCCATAGAGATGGACGGCGAGTGCATCGTCCGACAGGCCGTAGAAATAGCTGCCGATGGAGGCGACCATACGTCCGACATTGGGCGGGCAGCACGGGCAGCGGTGCCATTTCCAGCGGTGGTGGGCGCCGCGGCTTTCGAGCGGATTTTCGTAGAAGAACAGCGAGCCGTCGAGCGACAGGCCGGAGATCGAGCCGTTGTAAAGCGCCCGCTCCATGATGTCGGCGTAGCGCGCGTTGGGACCCATGCCGAGCATGCGGCTTGCCCAGAACACCAGGCCGACCGAAGCGCAGGTCTCGGCATAGGCGGTGTCGTTGGGCAGGTCGTAGTCGGCGGTGAAACCCTCATTGTGCGACGACGGCCCGAGGCCGCCCGTGACGTAGAGGTTCTTGGTCATGAGATCATCCCAAAGCCGGTCGAGCGCCACACGCAGCGTGTCGTCACCATATTCGGTGGCGATGTCGGCCATGCCCGAATAGAGGTACATCGCCCGCACCGCATGGCCGACGACCTTGTCCTGCTCGCGTACGGGCTTGTGCGACTGATTGTATTCGTAGGTCTTGAAATGATAGGCCTTGGGATCGGCGCCACGCGCTCGCGCCTCCTCGTCGAAATAATGCGGCTGCTGTCCCCGCTGGTCGATGAAGTATTTGGCAAGCTCCATGTATTTGCGCTCGCCGGTCACCCGCGCCAGCTTGACCAGCGCCAGCTCGATCTCCTCGTGGCCGCAATAGCCCTTCTTCTTGCCGGGCTCGGGACCGAACGTCTCGGCGATATGGTCGACATAACGGCACATGATGTCGAGCAGCTTGCGCTTGCCCGTGGCCTGGTAATAGGCGACCGCGCCTTCGATCAGATGGCCGGCGCAATAGAGCTCGTGGCAATCGCGCAGATTGGTCCAGCGCAGGCCGGGCTGGATGCGCTGGTACCAGCTCGACAGATAGCCGTCGGGCTGCTGCAGCTTGCCGTACATGTCGATGACGGCATCGATCTTCTTCTCCAGCTCCTCGTTGCGGCGACGATAGAGCGAATAGGCGGCGGTCTCGATGGTCTTGCCCCAATCCGAGTCCCAGAACATCTGCGTGGTCACCGTCGATCCGGTGAATTCGTTGCCGGCGGTGGCCGCCTCGTCCGGCGAGGGTGAGTGGAACGGAATGACGACGCCGGGCGACGGCCGGTCCGGGTCGATCTGCTCGAGCATGCGCGCCTCGACGCAGCGGTCGTAGAGGATGCCGGCGGTTTTGCTCGCGACTGCATCGACGCGGTCGCCCCAGAAGCCGCGCACATCGACCTGCGGCACCGGCAGCGGGCGGAAGGCGAGTTTCGGCTTGGCGCCCTGACTGGCGGCTTGCGATGCGGTCATCAATTTACTCCGTTCGATTTCTTGTGGTCACTTGACGGCCCCTGCCATGAGGCCGCGGATGTAGAAGCGCTGCAGCAGCAGGAAGAGCACCAGGCACGGCACCATCATCACGGTGACGCCGGCCTGCACGGCGCCCCAGTCGATGGCGCCGAAGCGGCCGGACTGGAGTGCGGTCATCATGATCGGCAGCGTGAATTTGGACTGGTCGGTCATCAGCACGAGGGCCGCCAAAAACTCGTTCCAGGCGCCAAGGAAGGCGAACAGCGCGATGGTGACGATGCCCGGCCAGACCAGCGGCAGCATGACCCTCAAGAGCATGGTGACGTTGTTGGCGCCGTCCATGCGCGCGGCCTCCTCGATCTCGCGCGGCACCGCGTCGAAGGCGTTGCGCATCATGAAGATCGAGAACGGCAGCTGTAACGTGACATAGACGCAGACCAGCCCTGTCAGCGTGTTGTGCAGGCCGATTTTTGTCAGCACCAGGAAGATCGGCGTCAGGATCGACTGGAACGGGATCATGATCGTAGACAGGATGACGACGAAGAGCAGGTTCTTCAGCGGAAAGCGGAAGCGCGAGAAACCGTAGCCGGCGAGCACGCTGACGATCACCGACAGCACCACGGTCATGACCGAGACATAGATGCTGTTTTGCGCCGGCAGCCAGAGGCCGTCGCCGAAGGTGTTGAGCGTGGCGTAGTTCTCCAGCGAGATGCCGCTGGTCGGCCAGGGCGGCAGCGGCGGCTGGCGCGCCTCCTGCGCCGGCTTGAAGGCCGAAAGCACCGTCCAGGCGATCGGCGCCAGGAACAGAATGGACGCGGTGATGCCGGTCGCATGCTCGGCGATCTGCATGCCTATCCGGCGTTTGCGGCTGCGGGCCTGCGCCATCAGTCGACCCCCTCGTGCTGGCGCAGCAGCCGCAGCTGGATCAGGCTGAGCGCCACCAGGATGACCAGCAGGACCATCGAAAGGGCCGCGCCATAGCCGAGCTTGAACGACACGAAGGACTGGTTGAAGATCCAGTAGACGGCGGTCAGCGTCTGGTTGCGCGGGCCGCCGCGCAGGATGATGTAGAACTGGTCGAAGGCGAGGATCGAGCCGGCCACCGACAGGATCAGCGCCAGCGCCAGCGTGCGGCGCATCAGCGGCAAGGTGATGGCGCGGAACCGCGCGAATGGCCCTGCCCCGTCGATCATCGCCGCTTCCTGCAGATCCGGCGGGATCGACTGCAGGCCGGTCATCAGGATGATCATGGTGAAGCCCGCCACCTTCCACACCACCATGGCGATGATCGACCAGAAGGCCGGCTGGAAGGTCGCCAGCAGGTTGAATTTCTTCTCGGTCAGGCCGAGGTCGAAAGCGGCCGGGCTGAACAGGCCGGAATCGACGTTGAGCAACCACGACCACAAAAGGCTTGCCGAAGCAAAACCGATGACCGCCGGCATGAAGAAGGACGTGCGGTAGAAGCCGGTCAGCTGCCGCGGCCTTTCGATGAACAGCGCCAGCGGAAAGGCGACGGCAAAGATCGCGATCGTCACCACCACCGTGTAATAGCCGGTGAACTTCAGCGCGTTCCAGAAGCGGGTGTCGCGCAGGATCGCCCAGTAATTGTCGAGGCCGATGAAACTATGCGTGCCCATCAGCGGCCAGTTGTGCAGCGACATCCAGGCGGTCATGCAAAGCGGCACGATGAAGAAGACGACGACAAGGGCGACGGCCGGCGCGACATAGAGCAAGCCGATCCACTGCCGGCGGCCGGCGCCGACCAGTTTTCTGGGGCGCGCCGGGGCAATGGTTGTTGTGATGGTGGTCATGCGGGTCTTCCATTAGTGGGACGTCCCCCTCCCCCTTGAGGGGAGGGTCCGGCCGAAGGCCGGGGGTGGGGTCGTCTGCGAAGTGCTCCGACGCTTCTTTCTGTCGGCGCGCTTCACTGAGGACCCCACCCGGACCTTCGGTCCGACCTCCCCTCAAGGGGGAGGTGGCGCCGGCGCTTTTACTTCTGCGGCGCCGAATCGATGATCGACTGCATGGTCTCCTGCGCATTGGCGATGGCGCCGTCGACGTCTTCGCCGAAGAAGACCTCGTTCATCATCTGGTTCCACGGACCGTTGGCCGAGTTGATCAGGTCGTTGAACACCACCGAATAGGGCGTGCGGCCCTTGGCCATTGCCTCCGCGGCGACCTTGTAGCGCGGGTCGAGGTCTTTCAGCGCCTCATTGGCGATGTCGCCGCGCACCGGCAGGCTGCCGTATTTCGCAAGAATCGTCTGGCCTTCGAGCGAATAGGCGAAATCGAGGAACTCCTTCACCACCGCGACCTTGGTGGTGCCCTTGGTGACGACGAAATTGTCGCCGCCGGCAAACGACGACCAGGCGCCGTCCTTGCCGGGCAGGAAGGTGATGCCGTAGTCGATGTCGGGATATTGCGTGTTGAGCGCGCCGATGGCGAAGGCGCCGGACGGCGAGATGCCGATATTGCCGGTGGCGAAGGCGGCGAAGAAGTTGGAGCCGGTGTCGGTCTGCGCGCCTGAAGGCACCAGGTCCTTCTTGACCATCGAACGGTAGAGGTCGATGGCGCCGCGCATCTGCGGCGTGTCCAGCGTCGCCTTGGAGCCGTCCTCGGTGAGGATATCGCCGCCCGAGGCCCAGATCAGCGGCGTGAAGGTGAAGATGTTGCAGCCGCCGCAATTGCCGGAGAAATAGAAGCCCTTGATGTCGCCGCCGAGCGCGTTGACCTTTTCGGCGTCGGCTTCGATCTCGGCCCAGTTGGTCGGGCCCTTTTCCGGGTCGAGGCCGGCCTGCTTGAACAGCTTCTTGTTCCAGATCAGCACCGAGCTATCGGCCGAGAACGGCAGCCCGTAGATGCGGCCCTTATAGGTGCCGGTCTTGACATGCGCCGGCGACAGGCTGGCGAAATAAGGCAGCGATTTCGACCAGTCGGTGATGTCCTCGAGCTGGCCGGCGGCGGCGAAGGACGGCGTGTAGATCAGGTCGAGCGACAGCGCGTCGGGCGCCGTGCCGCCGGCGGCGGCAGCACCGTATTTCGGGATGATTTCGGCGTTGGGAATGATGTCGAGCTTGATCTGGTTCTGATGCCCCTTGTTGAAGGCATCGACGATGCGCGGCATGAAGTTCGAGCCGTCGGCGCGAACCCAGATGTTGGCGGTGTCGGCGAC
>NZ_SUEG01000083.1:24279-24532 GCF_005063415.1 Mesorhizobium sp. | reverse complement strand
GTTCATAGAGTCGCGATCCACCTCAGCGCGTTTCGGCACCCGCCATTCTGCGCGACGCCAAGCTAAAAACGCTCTGCATTATGGGCAGATCTAGTAATGGGGAGCTGGCTTGTCGGCATCGGCATTTTTCAGTGAATTGTAGCGCTTTGTCTCCATAACGGCGCGCTCCTGCGCCTCCGTTGGCTGGCCACCAACCGCCGGTCACAAGCGGAGACGAACATGCGTCGCAATCAGGATCGGCAGGCGCTGGCCC
>NZ_SUEG01000083.1:0-24269 GCF_005063415.1 Mesorhizobium sp. | reverse complement strand
CAATCATACCGCCCCTCGCAGCGCCCGGACCGAAGCTGCAACCCGCTCCACCGCCACGACCTCAGCGCCGATTTCAAACCTCCAGTTCGCAAACGGGGGGACAAATCCTCACTTCGCTTGACAGCAGCCGCAACACCTTCGGCAGTGGCAAAGCTGACATCAGATCCGCCAGCAGGCTCAGAAGGCCTTAGCCCGCATGCCGCCGCCAATCCGAAGGCTGATGGGAATAAGCCCATGCCGCCGCGCAACGTGCACAACCCGTGCGCCAGGCTGAAAACTCTCAGCTACAATCCGGGCCTTTACATCTTCAGGCCATCGCCGGTTCCCCCAACAAGGTTGGACAATCTCGCAACGACCAACAAATCATCTCCACCATCCGCCATGACAGCCTCCATCTGTTTCCGAAGGCCTTCTGGCAGACACGTCACGCGTGATAAACGTGCAAAATCAATGGGTGCAGACGGAGCATACGGCGCTTCACCCTTTGTCGGATGTTCGACGATGTCGGATATGAGACACGGCGCTAATAGAGTTATCGCATTGTTCTGAATGATCTTTCATTTGGCACGACACATGCGTCGCCATCCGCAAACTCGCTGCAGCGCAGATGCGGCAGGTCTCAAGTAACCAGTGTTCTCCAATGATTTGTCGTTCCGGCACACTGAGCGGCAATCGGAGATACAGCCGCACCGTGCTCTCGGCGGGAAGCGGTGACGACGATAGAGCGTGTAACGGTGAGCGAAATGGGATCGCAGATGGAAGACTTTTTCTTAGAATGCAATAAGGCACCGCGATTGAATGAAATGGCCGAATTCTTTTCGGCGACCGCTGGGGGACGATCAGGAGTTCCGATCAAGTTTCCGAGCGTTGATACACGCCTTTTCCAGGGGGATGTGTCGCTGGAAAGCTTCGCTAAAGTGCATCGCCAGCTTTGGGGCCATTTCAACCCTCATTTTTTTTGCAGTATTCCTTATAGTCTTGAGGAGGAGGTCCGCCTTGGCGAAGCATTCTTACGATATGGATGTGCTATTGGGAATGTTGGCAGCCCAGCTCGATTCTATGTACTGGGCGGCGCCGAAGGCACACTCGCTCGAACGGTGGCCAAGTTAGGGAAAGGAAAGATTCAGACGCTTTCGTGCAGTCCGAATAAGGAAAACGAGGAGAGCTTCTTTCTTCACGGACGACCCGCGCACGCAACTTTCTTCCTCGGCCCATTCCATCACTTGACCCGGAGCCGAATGGCGGAGACGCCGGAACTCAGTCATTTTTCTGACAGGTTCGATATCATCTTGGAGGATACAACGTTTCAAATGTATTCTTCTAATCGCACGGCGCAGATTGGCTTTGTGAAACGTCATTTGAAAGACGACGGGGTATTTCTCTTCTTAGAAAAATTTTCGCAAGCTGAGTCCGGCGAGTATTTGCGTCGTGAGCTTCAGAAAGATCACGGATATAAAGCGCGTTTCTTCAATCCCGATGATATCAAAAGGAAAAATGAGGTCATTCTCAAACAGATGAACCTCAACGAGACGACGCTTGATGATATGTCAGCAGCATTGGCCGCGCATTTCAAATATGGCTACGTGACATGGAACTGCGGCAATTTCTACACGCTTGCTGCCAGCAACAGCGCGGACAATTTGCGGCGCCTAATTTCAACGATGGCGCCGCCCTGCATTCCAAATGAATATGTCTACATAGAAGCTCCCGCTTCTCTGCCGGGATTAGCCTTTGATCTATCACCATTCCGAAGCTTGGGAACGTCCACTATATGAGTGAAGCCGTTCAAGGGTCGACGCCTCCTGCCGTGCATCGTTTACGATGGGCGCTTTCTTGCCCAGTACCCTTGCGTCAGCATCGGCGGCTTTGGCGCAGTCGACCGGCGATTGGCGTCGCGTGCGATACCAGCAGATGCCGGTGCCCGCCGGCCGAAATCTGCATCGATGCCAATCTCCAGCGCATAATCCCGTTAACCTTCCTTGGGTGGATGAACGGCAGTCCGAACCCTGACAATGGGATCGGGTTTGTTGTGTATGGGCCAATCGCATTGGCCGATGTTGGAGCTGGCGTCCGTGGCCTCCGGTACTTTGGCGTCATCATGGTCGAGGCATGGGCAGCCGATAATCATCCGTCGACCACGTAAACCTGGTTCAAGAACCACGGGATGAAATGCAATGAAATCGTTGCCTCCAAACTCCGTAGCCGAAGCGTTGGTGTGGCTTATGCCGTACATTTCGCGGTACTCGACACTCCCAATGCGTGCGTATGCGCATGCCGTTTATGACGCAAAACCAGCCGCTGCCGATCCTATCCGAATGCATGCTCTGAAGCAGATGGAAATGCTACTTGCAGATCGCGCCTCACGTGTCGGCTATGATCATAAACAGATTGAAAAACTCGGTAAACAGCTTCGCAGCCGGCCGGTCATTCAGACCGGTCCACATTGTCATCTGATTATTGAACCCGATGCGTTCTACACACATATCTTTAGTGCCATGGGACTGCGCTCTCATAAAGACAGCTGGTATGTGTCCTATTCGGCTTCGACCGTAAAATTCACCGAAAGCGCCAAGAAAGGTCCTGGTTGGCTGCGGGTGGGTGACCAAACCCTCAATGTGTTCGGATTATCACGCAGCAAAATGGATCCATTCAGTATTTGCGGACATCATGCGCCACAGCGCTTTGCTCTGACGAGTTCCGAACAGACGACCGCCGCGAACCAATTGATCGAGCAATTGCAACGGGCCTTGCCAAATGGCGAGTTTCCTTCGGCCGCCGATGCTATCAAGATAGCCAATCAGAGCCTCTGGCACCGCTTCTTCGCATCGAACCTACAGTTGCTGCAAATTGACGATCTGGACGTGGCGGACCTTGTTGCCCAGCATCTTCGCGATCCGTTCTCGTGGCTTTCGTCAACGCTGTTTGGACCAAGCTCTTTTGCGGAAAGCCTGCTTACTCATTTGAGGTCGTTTGGTTGCGGCCAATGGGCCGGCTGGGCGAAGACGACAACCGACTTCTTTTGGCATTTGTCAGGGGGGCGCATCTTTCCCTTGCGATTGCACGATGGCCTGCTTTTGAACGCAGGCAGGACCTTCTCGCTACGATGCGCACCTGACGCGCTCCTCCAATCCTTGAATGAGCGTGAGATCATACCCAGTCTGTTCCTGTCATTCTTGGTGATGTCCATACTTCCTGGACTGCGGGCGCTCGGCGGCAGTCGCCAGATCGTCTATTATCCAATTATGCGCCATGCCTTCTTGTCTACCCTCTCCGACTTTCCGTCACCTGCAAATCGTAGCTTAGCCGCCTCGCTAGCGTCCGACGAAGAGGCGGGTATGTGGGGGCATCGCACGATCTCGCCTGGGACTATCGATCCGTTCAGTTTGATCGCGCAGTCTGGTTCGTCCTGTTTTGAGCAGTTGATCGACTGCTATGGCGAGATGCCTTTGAGCGAGGCATGGGGCAGCTTACCAGCGTTCAATGGCGATCCCCTATGGCAAATGCTGTGCGAGCGGCTTGCTCTGGCAACAGATCGCCCCATGTGGCTCCTTGGCGATCGGCAGTCAGATCGCCGCGTAACTTCCTGTTTCCTTTAATCAGTCCGCGATTTTCTGTGTCTCAGTGTTAGGGTGCACACAGCTGTCCGCGAATTAGCGGAATGGGTGTGCGCGAATTTCTGAAACACGCAGCTCGGGAATAGTGATGACGAAACAGTCGATCAGCAATGCCGTAAGCTCTGTGCAAAAAAAGCGGGCTTTGTGCCCGAACCATTTATTAGGAACGGCGTGCGCGGATCTCATCATGGCCTGGCTGCAACAGCAGTCCACTCGCGAGAGGCCGGATACATTTATGCAACTGGAATCGTCGTCGGCGATGTCGCGAACCCTTGCACGGACGGGGCGGACCATACATTTTTTGCGGCAACATCCTTCAGGATCGCGTTGTCGAGCATCTGCTCGGCCAGGAGCTTCTTCAGCCGGGCGTTCTCATCTTCCAGAGCCTTTAGGCGACGGGCGTCGGACACGTCCATCCCTCCGAACTTGGCCTTGAACTTGTAGAAGGTCGCTGCCGAGATGCCATGCTTGCGGCAGACATCAACCGTCTTCGCGCCGGCCTCCTGCTCCTTCAGCATCCCAATTATCTGTTCCTCAGTGAACCGCGAGGGTGGCATCGTTCGTCTCTGTGATCGACGGACTCTACCCAAATCTGGAGGAAGTTCAGGGTCTCAGGTCAGGCGCTTTCTCCATCATCTGTTTGAGCAGGCGCCGGAGTTCCTGGTCGCAGGTGAACTGGCTCGAAGGTTTGCCGCGCTGCCGCGCTCATCCGCGGCGATGACGGTGCGGCCCTCGACCAATGGGTCGCCGATGCCGCCGGCATCGAATTGAATGCTCTGGCCAGGGGCGTCACACGCGACATCGACGCCGTCAAAGCGGCCATCACCCATCCCTGAAGCACAAGTCCGGGTCGAAGGTCGCATCAACCGCCTCAAGACACTCAAGCGTCAAATGTACGGACGGGCCGGATACCAACTGTTGCGAAGCCGCCTGTTGGCAGCCGCCTTAACGCTCCAAGCGGAGATGGCGAGGCCGGAAGCACTGACCTAGCACCAAAAGTTCGGAAGGATCCCAATTGTCGCGCTACACGGCCGGTGCGAAATGGGTGCGAGGACCATCTGCGGCTTGTTTTTGCGGGCCGTACGCTCAGCATGATCCAGACGGCGACAACAGTCCCTTCTTCAGTTCGCCGTTCGCCACGCCAGGTGTAAATCTGCTGCCGCGTCACATTGTGCCGATGACCCACCTCCGTTACCGTTAGCCCCAGAAACCCCAATCGACCTGACAATGTCGAGGTTCTGTTCATCACCCATCGATGCCGCCGCTCCTGCCCAAGAATTGTCACACGCATCGCAAACCTCGCCTAAGACACGTCGCAAGACGTCGTTAAACACGTGTCTTAGGCCATCACGACGATAGCGGCAGGCGGTGACGATCGGGCGGTTACTTCGGTTGTGCGGTTGTGTCGGAAACCAGTCAAAACCTTGCCGTAGCGAACAGCAGAATCGGGCACGCATTATTGAACCAGAACCACTTTTCGCGTTGGCATAGATGTTGCGCTTCGACTCGTGACGTTCACTCGGACGACTAACGTATGGAAACAAGAGAAGAACTCACGAACCCCAAACAGGAGGCCCCCAAATGACTGACGACTTCATCTACGGCGAGAATTGGGCTTCAATGTATGAAAAATTTACCGTCATGCGAGGTAAGAGTGATGAGGTCGGCGAGACCGTCGCCTTTCTTGAACGATTTTCCAGCGGAGGGAGTGCTCTTGAACTTGGTGTTGGCGATGGACGCGTCGCGGTGCCGTTGAGCGAGCGCGGCATCAGGGTCGAAGGTATCGACAATTCGGACAGCATGTTGAAACTTCTCGCCAAGCGCACCGATCTGATCAAGTTTTGGAAGGCAGATATTGCGAATTTCAGGTCAGAGCAACGCTACAACCTCGTGTATTGCGTTTGGAACACGTTCACGCTGGCCGTCACGCGCGAAGCGCAAATAGCTTGCCTCCGATCTGCCGTGGAGACGTTAGATGATGGAGGGGTTCTGGTGATAGATGTGGGCGTGCCGCCCTTGGATGGTCTCGTCAGCGGCCAGAAAACTAGTAC
This sequence comes from Mesorhizobium sp., assembly GCF_005063415.1. Taxonomy (GTDB): domain Bacteria; phylum Pseudomonadota; class Alphaproteobacteria; order Rhizobiales; family Rhizobiaceae; genus Mesorhizobium. Next base: position 18,604 of record NZ_SUEG01000083.1, on the reverse strand, counting down.
TCTGCTCGTGGATCATGAGAATACGGTCCTCAATGCGGCCGTCCACGATCCACTAAATCAGACCTTCGTTTCAACCCTCCTCTGGTTTTCTGGTACATCGGTCAGACGTTTACCGCATCGCGTTCGTTACGTTTATCATCAGGAACTCGATACCATGGCCGAATGCGTTGGGCTGGAGCTAGCGGAGCGTTGGGGAGATTGGGCGGGAGGTGCGTTCACCCAAGGGTCCAGACGTCACATCTCAGTTTACCGCCGAACTAGCCTTTAGCCCCCGCGACTTTCGGGGCCGATCTTGGATGGGTGATCTCCAAAAGGCGTAAGACAAGCCCCGATTCGGATATCGCTTTGTGTTGCTGGGCTATCGCAGCTTCAGAATACATCCTGATAATAATGATTACGGAGATGCATCATGGATAATGTCCGGCGAGAGAGTGATGATGTGTACACGGATTTTGGTGACCATTGGGGTGATGTATATGACGATTGCGCGGATGCGCTAAACAAAACGGTAGAGACCGCGAAGGCCGTGGCATTCTTAGCGGGACTTGTCGGAGGGGGTACAGCGCTAGAACTCGGATGCGGTAACGGACATATCACGTTGCCGCTAGCCAAGGCGGGACCGCAAGTCCACGGCCTCGACAACTCCACTTGCATGCTGTCCTTACTTGAAGAAAAGGATGACCAACAACTAGTAAAAACACACCACGCCGATATGGTGAACTTTGATATAGACAAACGGTTCGACCTTATTTATTGTGTAAATAATTCATTTACACATATGCTGTCGGTCGACAGCCAATTGGGGTGCTTACAGTCCGCAATGAACGCCTTGGATGATGGTGGGCATTTCGTCATACACCTGAGTTACCCAAACACTAATGACTTCGCAGGTGTTGGCAAATACGGTGATCAACGGACGACTGTTTTTCACGTAGACGAACATCGCACCCTGGTCCGATTTACGCGCCACGATCGGCATAACCAGCTGTTTATTTCGCAAGATCTTTGGATCACCCCAGGGGGTATACGCACTCTGCCCACCAAGCTCAGATACGTATATCCTTCGGAACTGGAACTTCTCACTCGTTTCGTCGGCTTGGAACTGGTTGAGCGTTGGGGTGATTGGGAGCGGCGGCCAGTTGACACCTCATCCTGGAGCCACGTGTCGGTCTATCGAAAACGTAGACCGATCGCCTGAAGGAAGCCTTTGGGGATGAGCGAATAGCGGGCGTGTAAACCCATGGGCTGTTGCCGCATAATCGGAGAACAGAAATGACAAGATATGAGACATCACGATTGATCCTCACACGCCTTTTCTCCGAGCACGAGGACCTACTGTTCAACCTCCATAACGATCCGCTTGTCCAAGAGCTTCTTTATGATAGCAAACCCAAGAGCATAGAGGACGTTCGCGAAATGGTCGATACGTCTCTGGCCCACTGGAACGAACACGGTTTTGGATTTTGGATGGTGTATAAGAAGACCGATGGGTGTCCCTTATTCATTGGCCGCTGCGGTTTGCGTGTCGTTCAAGGCACCGACAATATTGAATTGGTTTATGTGTTCTCGCGGGAAGGAGTGGGGCAGGGCATGGGCCCAGAGGCCGCGCGCTTTGGGATCACTCATGCTTTAGCTAACTCAACCAAAAAAAAGATTGTGGCGTTCATTGCGCATCACAACGAGCGATCTAAGCGAGCAGCTAAAAAGATAGGGTTGCGCTACGTTGACGATCGGTACCGCAACAATGAATTGTTGCAGTACTACGAAATGTCCCGCGAAGAATATTTTTCGCGGCCGCACCCCAATTATACAACATAGATGTCATGCGAGGGTGTTTACCGCGATTATTTGCTACGGAAGTTTTGATGTTCCCCCCCCTAGATCTATTGTGAATGCCTGAAACGGTCGACAGCGTCGGCTCCGCCAGCGAGGACTTTTCGGCGCTACCCTAGGTACGAGAGCGGCTTTCCGGAGAGGATTTCTGCCAGCGCCTCGACATGATCGATGACCTAGATGACCCGCGCCGCCCTCGCGGCCTGCTCCAATGCGTTCGCTAACCCGATCGGAGTCTTTCCCATGGCAGCACGTACAGGATTCTCGGTTCAGGCCCCTTCCGCCGTGATTATGGTCCGTCCGCATCGTTTCACGGTCAACACCGAGACTGCGGCCGACAATCGCTTTCAAATATCGAATGATGATGCTGGTGATCTGTCGCCGCTCGCCTATGCCGAGATCACCCGCGCCGCTGCGCTGCTTCAAGAGCAGGGTATAACTGTGCATTTGTTCGAGAGCGAGGGCAGCGACACCCCGGATTCAGTGTTTCCGAACAACTGGTTTTCAACCCACGCTGGCGGTTACGTGGCGGTCTATCCGATGAAGGCTTTAAGCCGCCGGCGCGAGCGCCGGAGCGATATAATTGACCTGCTGAAGAGTCGATATAGAGTGCAGGAGGTGATCGACTATTCCGGCCTTGAACCGGACGGGCTCTTCTTGGAAGGTACCGGTTCGATGGTGCTCGATCATATTGATCGGGTCGCCTATGCGGTAAGATCTGAGCGCACTGACCCAATCGCACTTGAGAGGTTCTGTACCCAGTTCAGGTTTGAGCCGATTCTGTTCTCGGCGAAGGATCCCAGCGGGTTCGACATTTATCATACAAACGTGCTGATGTGCGTCGCAACCGATTTCGCCATGATCGGGCTCGACATGATCACTGACTCAGGCAGACGGCGCGAAATCGTCCATCGGTTCGAACGCGCCGGTCGCCAGGTAATCCCGCTGACCAATGCACAGATTGAGAAGTTTGCAGGCAATGCGATTGAGCTCCTGGGCGGGAACGAGCGTATCTTGGCCCTGTCGACGGCCGCACTCTTGGTATTGACGAGCGAACAGATTGACATCATCGGCGAGAGCGCGCGGCTGCTGCCGCTAGCAATTCCTACGGTCGAGCGGGCTGGCGGTTCAGTGCGATGCACGATCGCTGGTGTGCACCTCACGCCTCGGGATTAAAAGCGGTCCGTCCGCTCCGACCAACCCCGCGCGAACGGCTGGCGCTGCCAGCGCCTGCAACGTCTACGGGCGCAACTGCAACTCCCGCCCATTGGTCGCGAACACGCGATACGCACGGGCGATTGCGCGCGCCGTGCCGACGCCACCTCCCGACGGCACATCGAGATCGCGTGTCAAACGGCTTCCAAAACTGACCCTCGATCGGCGACACGCCGATTCACAAACGATTTTGCCGGCGAGTGGCTGCGGGTAACCTTCAAAGATAGTGAAGGCGGTCAATCCGTCACGCAAGCCTTCCTCGTCTACGAACAGGGAATGCCGTTCATCGAAACGCACGAGCTCGATTAGGCGGCACCCGATGAGGTCATGGATCGGCTTGAAGCTGATCCCGTCCGGAAGCTCGAAGGCCCGAAAGATGGTCGTATCGGGGTCCAGCAGGTAAGCAGTCTGTTTCATGGTCTAGCCCTTTCTTTCTCCGCGAAGCGGTCTCGTGCCCGAAGGGGCAGGAGCCCCGCTCCTGCTCCCGAGCTCGCGCAGAGCAGCGGACAGAGAGGCAAGGGAAAACGGAGGGGGTTTCGCCCGCCCGAGGCAAAGCCGAAGGGGCGACGCATGATCCGCCTAAGCGGATCCGCGTCGATCCTGCACATAGCACAGCCGAAGGCGTAGCGGAGGAAGGACGGGGGGACCGTTTTTTTGCTTGCAAGGGAGAGAGCGCAGAGCCCTCTTTCCCTCTCTGAGGCGACAAAGTCGGCCGCGATCGCGGCCGTCACTCGCAAATGAAAGGAGCCGTCACTGGCTAGCGCCGGGACGGCTCCCGCGGTGAGTGGCAAGAAGGGCTATCGACTTACCATCAGCAACTCGCATTGCCCGAGCTGGCGCACTAGCTGATTTCGGGCCGTTCTGTAATCGCCGATGCTCGGGCTCAGCGAACAGGTTCATAATCGCTACGAAACCGCGGTTTCGGGGCTGACTGTGGCCGGCTCCTTCACATCTGCGAACTGCTGAGCATTTCACCGTTGGAGATCCTGTACCCGGTCGCGCCGCATCTTTGGGGTGAAGACCAGGCCGAAGCGGAAACTCGTATGGCGATAGTTGAAAAGCTGGCGAATTTCGCCGGGCTCACGCTTCAAGCCATTCTGAGCTTTCTTCACCACCCGAAGACGAAGGGGACTGACGAAGGCGGCAACGGCTATGACGGCGCGGCGCCGGCCGCGCCCTTATTCACTTCTGCTGTTCATGGTACAAACGGGAGTGACATTCATGGCGGCAAGTAACAAGCGGCTCATGAAGGCGAGCGAGGTTCCGGCGTTTGTTGATGCGATCACCAAGGCAGGCTGCGACATCTGCGCCATCGGCCATCACGGACATGTGCTCGGGGACGTCGACCTGTCGCCGGCAGAACAGGACGTTGTCATGCAGAAGGTAAAGAAGATCGAGGAGACTTACGGCGATCGCGATTTCCTCATGCTGGAAATCGTTGCCTACCTGCGATCGATCGGCCGGTATCCCGGCTCGCCGGCGACGCACTGGTCGGCTAAAGCCTGCGACACCCTCTCCGTCAATCTGAGAAAGGACACTCCGGCCACTGCCTATTGCGGGTCAAGGTGCTGGAACAAATTTGACCGCTGTATATTCTCTCGACATGAGCGAGACCCGCGGTCATTTGCCTCGATGACGCCGTCCGGCGCGAGCTTGCCGTTGCCAGGGCGAAGCGAAGCAACAGCTGGGAAGTCCAACAGCTGGGGCGACACCATGGATGATCGTGAGACATTGGGGGCAATTCGCTTGTTCAACCGCACCGGCTCGATGTTTGCCGGTGTTACCTGCTCGATGCGCCGATCTGACCCGGCGAACGCTGTTGGGTACACTTAAGTATCCTGTTTCCTACAAAGCTGTTCGCAATCCGGAAATTACACCCGTTCTCATCGGTGGCACCAGTAACGTACGGCTTGTCGACCGCGACGCATCCAAGCCCCCGAAGTGCTACATGGAAAGCGAGCAAGAGGTGCTGGACTGGATTATTGAGCCGCTATCAGAAAACGATCGCACCGCCTTCACAGGATTCGATCCGCAGAAGGGGCACACGGGGCCGCTCGTCACAAGTCGTTGGACTGTGACCTGATGTGGTGGACGGCCTCCGCTCCCGGCAGCGCAATGTGCCAAAGTGTGGCTGTCGAAGGTCACATGAGGGAGAGCCTTCCATGGAGAAGGTCAACTGTAGCATCATGGATTTAGCCGACGACATTGCATTCGCGGTTCACGATCTAGAGGATTCACTCGCCCTCCGCCTCATCACCAAAGAGGATTTCGAGTACCAGAATCGAACTGCGCGCCATATCTGTCTGTCACGACTCAAGGAAAGGTATCCGGACGAATCTCGCAACGACCTCTATGGAAGTTTCGTTGGCATCTCTTTGGCGACAGCGGGGGCGGAAGCACGCGATCAGTCGCCTTGCCGGCTATTTTGTTGACAATTGTATTTGAGGAGGCCAGCGAATTTCGCGAGCCGCTTCTTCGCTTCCGGGCGGGAATGCGACCCGAGGCAAAGACCTTCCTGAAGGTCGGCAGTCGCCACCCGCGCTTGTTCGGTAAGCGCTCACAGCGGCAACGGGCCGGCGCATCGCGCAATCCGGTTGGCGCTCAAGCCAGGCCCTTCACTAGTTCCAACGCCTGCCGTTCGAAGAGGTGGCGGTAAATGCCGCCATCGAGATCGATCAGCGCGGCATGATTGCCGTCCTCGATGATGCGGCCACGATCGAAGACGAGCAGCCGATCGAGCGAGCGGACCGTCGACAGCCGGTGTGCGACCACAAGCGTGGTTCGACCTACCATCAACCGATCCACCGCTTTTTGAATGAGCACCTCGGATTCCGAATCGAGGCTCGATGTGGCCTCATCCAGGATAAGGATCGGCGCGTTCGCGAGGAAGGCGCGCGCGATCGCCACGCGCTGGCGCTCCCCGCCGGAGAGCTTCAAACCCCTTTCGCCGACCAATGTCCCATAGCCCTTCGGCAGGGGCGCGATGAATTCGTGCGCACTGGCCAGCCGTGCCGCCTGCTCGATCTCTGCCTGGCTCGCGCCAGGGCGGCCATAGGCAATGTTCTCGGCAAGCGACCTGTGAAACAGGATGGGCTCCTGCTGGACGATCGCGATCTGCGAACGAAGCGACTCTTGGGTCACCTCGGAGACGTCCTGGCCGTCAATCAGGATCCGGCCTCCGCTCACGTCGTATAGTCTCTGGATGAGCTTCACGAATGTTGTCTTGCCGGAACCGGAGGGCCCAACCAACCCGACCCTTTCGCCAGCCTCAATCGACAGCGAACATTCGCTATAGAGCGGCAGGGGATGGTTGCCATAGCGGAAATGGACGTTCTCGAAATCGATGCGACCTTTCGTGATCCGGATCGGCTTGGCCTCGGGACGATCGGCAACATCCAGCTGCTGATTGTGGACGGCCACGAGTTCTTCCATATCATTGACCGAGCGTTGCACGTTGCGGACATGCATGCCGGCATCACGCAGATAGCCCTGGAGGACGATGAAGGACGTGAGAACATAGGCTATCTCGCCAGGCGTTGCCCGTCCATGGGACCACAGAAGCAAGGCATATCCGATCACTGCCACCCTGAGAGCAACCAAAGTGACGCCTTGGGTTGAGCCAATGATCGTTCCGCGCACCCAACTCCGGCGCGTGCGGTGCCGCCATTTGGCCATGATATTTGCAAGGCGCTCGTCTTCGCGGGCCTCGGCGCCAAAGCCTTTGACCGCAGCGTTGCAACTGACCGCGTCCGCTAGCGCGCCGCCGAGCCTTGTGTCCCATCTGTTCGCAAGGCCCGCCGCCGGCGCGACATAGCCGAGCGACAGCGAAATCGAAAACGCAAGGTAGATGAGAGAGCCGCAAGCAAAGATCAGACCCATGACCAGCCAGTGCCAGCCGAGCAGCGCCGTCGAACCTACCAAGATGATAAAGGACGGGAACAGCGCGATCAATATGGTGGTGTTTAGGAGCTCAAGCGCCCACATGCCGCGCGTAATCTTGCGCACTGTCGAGCCGGCGAAGCTATTCGCATGCCAGTCTGTCGAAAAGCGCTGGACGCGATGGAACGCTTCGTTCGCGACATCGGACATCATCTTCAGCTCCAGGTCGTTCAGGCCAATTAAGGCGACGTGGCGCATGGCAATGGCACCGAGTGCTAGTGCAATCGTTGCAGAGAAGGCTGCAATGGCTGAATCCCAAACTGGTGCTGCCACAATAGCGTCACGGGAAACAGCGTCGATGAGACGGCCCGAATAGAGCGGCATCAGCACGTCAGCCAGCGCGGAGGCGAGCATCGCGGCCTTGATGATCGCCAGCCGCACTGGCTGCCTGCTCCAGTGGCGGAAAGCAAAATTGAAAACGTCGCGACAAGTGGTGCCGCGCCCATGGATGGGAGAACGTTTCATAGTTTCCAAGCGGGCGCATCAACACGCTCGGTCCCAAGGAAGTTGAATGACAAAACTGGAATTTTCGACATCACCCACCACAACAAGATCGGTGGGCAGCCCCTGCTGCCCCTCAACGGTCAGCATCAAAAGTTGTGCCAACTACAAAAGAAGGCTCAGAATTTCTGCATGTTGCTCAACGCGTGGATCCCGCGGAGAGAACGAAGGATGTCATACGCGTGTGGCGTGGCTTGAGGGCAGGATTGCGTATCCCGCCTACGAGAGCAAATGGGCATGATCAACCTCGTCCAGACAGGCTTCTTTCCAGAGGGATCGAAGGTCCTCTACGCGCGTCTCAGGGGGCGCGCCGATAAATGGTTATCGCTGCACCTTTCGCTGGCTGACGCTCGAGCTCAATTTGAGTCAGGGCCGACGATGACGTGTCGGTAATTCGACAATCCCGACAGCTCAGGTTGAGCATTGGTAAAATGTTTCTGGCGTTACCCTCACTTGGCACGGTGTTTGCGGATTACTCGTCGCGAGTTAAAAATTCATTTGCCGTTCAGTGAAGTTCGCGCTCACAGAGGGCACTATGGAACTTCACAGATGGACTGTGTCACTGTGCGTTCCTGCGGAGCCTGCGGCCGCCTAAAGAGCTGCCGGACCCATGTCGCTGCCGACCAGATCGCAGCATAATATAAGACAAAACCAGGAGAACGGTTTTGCGGCTAGTTTCGATGGCAGGATATCGTCGCTCCGTTGAGGCGCAGTGACAAGATCAGGTCTCAGATCAGATCTCAGATTCATCAGGACTCCGAGTCATGCCACTTTGGACCAACCGGGACATCGAGCTGACCACGAACTGGTGCGCTTAAAGTGGAGAGGCGCATCCTGGACGGTGCAATGGCGGGAGGCAACCGTTCGAGTTGCCTCCCCCGCTCTTTTTGCCGAGGTGTTCTCCCACTGGACGCCGCGCATCCGGTATCATTACGAGTTCTACCTGCTCGACGGCCAGAAGTTCTCCACCCGCCGCGGACATGCGGTCTGGGGCAAGGAGGTTCTGGGTCCGAAGACAGTCGACATCGTGCGTCTTCATCTGGGCCTGACACGCCCGGAAGGTGAGCGGATGAACTTCACGCTGGACGCGCTACGTCGCACCGAGAACGAGATATTCCAACGGCAAGTGCCATGCTGAACTAGTCTCCTGGTATCAACTGAAGCACGCCTACCAGAGAATTTGCTGGTGAACTGACCGGCCAACGCCAACTCATCCTCGCAGGGCCGACTTGTCAGCAGACGACAGAAACCGCTCAACGGCCGCGCCTTAGTAACCGCTTCAAGCTCAAACCGGCCAACAAAATGTAAGGCGGCATGGCGAGCGAATAGTGACCACAGTTTAATTCCGAAATATTTGGCCTAGCCCCGGCGTCCTTCAGCCTATGCATGAACCTCTCCGATAGCTCTGGCAACACCACTTTGTCTCTCTTAGCCAACACAACCTGAAGATCGAGATCAGGCCGTGCCAAACTATGCACGTAATTCTCCAAGTTAAGTGGACCCCAGGCTCTTCTGAGATCGGTCAGCTCAATCTCAGGCTCAAGGCTATCGCGTATCGATCGTGTCGCGCGGCCCGTCCAAACCATATCCGCTAGACTCCCCGCCGTCAGAAACAACGAGGCTTTTGACACAGCCAAGTCGTGTGCCGCGACTATGGCCGCAACCCAGGAACCTAAGCTCATTCCGAGAACCGAAATCTCTCGATAGCCTTCGCTTTTCAACCAACGTATGAGTTTTCGCCCATCCAACACTGCCTGCCTTACAGATTGGATCGTTCGACCGAGATTAGGGCTAAGCATATAGTCGGCGTGCACGGAGCCGGGACGGCTGCGTTCGAAGTGATAAGGCATAGCAATCTCGACAACCGTGATGCCACGCTGCGAGAAAAAGTTGGCAATCTGACGATTCCGGGCGCTTGCATTCCAATGGTGAAAAATCACCATCGCCTGATCGAACGACCCGCTTTCTGTGATTTTCGCCGAGACGACATTGTTTTGTTCGATATCAGTAGAAATGTCCGATGAAAATTTGAGCCACCCATCTAGCCTTTCAAAACCCTGATCGCTCACACTCGGCTCATCGAAAAAGGCTGGATCAGCCACGGCTTGGTCCGCAAGGGCACAGAATTCCTCGATACTTGTTATCTTCTTCGCACCTGGAAAGGCGCGTTCCGCGTCAAGGACGAAATCCGTTGGTTTCTTCCCTTCCTCTCCGCGAAGGGCCCGGCGTTCGTCCCAACGATCGAGCCAACTATGAAACACTCTGATTGTTTCCTAACTCGCTCGCTCTCCAGCGGCCTAATCCTGGCTCGAACAGGGCGTATAGTGCGACTAGCACTGAAATGGCCAGAAGGGTGGAAAAGCCGGCAAACACGTCGATCAACAAGTAGCTGACAACAAGTAACGCCACGACCGCCGACATCTTCCACAAAGGCGCATGAAATCGACCTCCGACACCTAATCGGATGGAGCCATACAGAAATACAAAACAGGTCGAAATAACGATAAGAAGGCTGCTGTAATGCGTCGGCATACGATAGCGGAACCCGGTGCTCACATCATCGCGACCTTGGAACATCGAAGACATATCGCCAACCAACCACGCCACAATATTCTCACCACTGGATGCCAGATAAGAGCTTTGGACCTTCATCCATATGGCGACCAGAACCCCCAAAACAGTACACCGAAAAACCCCACGCATCACTGTGAGGCCGGCTTCATTGAGCTCTCGCTGATGATCAACATGCGGCAGCTTCTTCAATCCGTCTCCAATTCTCCAAAGATCATGAACAACCGTATAGAGCAAAATGAGACCTACAAAGAAAAGATAAAACACCAGGCACATGTATAGGTAAGCGAGCCCCGTAAAAACGACTGTTTCGGGGACAGATATCACCTCAGGACGCACAAGAGCTATTTTTCCCCAATCCATGGCATAGTTGCCACCGCCCTTCATCAACGGGATCAAGGACACGCCGATCCATTGAAAAAGACCCGCGAACAGCAAGCAAATCAAAAAAACCGACCAATATGTGTACGAGGAAGCGTCAACGTTGCGTAACCAGGCGTCGTCGCTTTCCACCTGATCGCCCTGCGCTGCGAGCTTTCTGCGCCCCTCACTTCTCCAGAAGACCAGCAACTCTATGACGAAGAAGAAAAACAGCGGTAAGAACACCATAAAGTCGAGTGTCCAATTTGCGGCCCAAAGGAATCCAACCTGCTTAACGAGCCCGTCCGCTCGCTCGTAGGTGACGTTGTGGATACCAATGATGTACGACAAAAAGCCGAGGGCGGTCATGCCGGCAAACACCGACGCCGGTAAATTCAGGGGAGATCCGTGACTAAAAAACGCCTCCGATTTCCTCGCCAAACTAAAACTCCGCCTCGGCTCCTTGGCGTCAGTATCCCGTTTTAGCGCTGCCGGAGACGCTGTGTCGTCATCGAAGGTCGCAGCCAGTGCTGTATCTGGAATGTCCTGTGCAACGCTGCTTCCGGCTCTCTTCCATTCTCGTCTCTTGGCCGATAATCGCGATTGCGCCGCACTGAGCTCCATCTGCCATTCGCTGGTTGCCACCGGATCATCGCACCCAAAAACCCTCGCCAGCCAACGAATATTGGCAGTGCTAATTCCCTTCTCGTTCTCTTGAAACCAAAGCTGCACCGTTCGCAGATCGACCCCAATCCGGTTGGAATCGATCTGTGAAATCGCCTCTGCGAGAAGCTCGGGCGTCCATGGGCCTGCAGGAAACCCGTCTTTGCCCAACGGCCTACCAGCACCCGCCGCGGCCAACCGCTTGAATATTTCTTTGAAATCACTTTCGTCTCCCGGCAGAGGGAGAAATATTTTTCCATTCTTAATCAATGGCTTACAGGCGCTGCTTTCGTTTCGTTTCGTTGGCCTTCGTATCCTATCGTGCTCTCGTCCTTGATCAACGTTTTTATCAACTCGATTTTGGCCGGGGTGGCAGGGGCGGAGTGTGCCCGCATGAGGAATGAAGCCATGCTGAGCCTAGGAAAATCTTCAAATGACCTATCCGGAGACAACCATTTCACTCGGCAGAATCGCACGGCGAATAATGCTGAGGCGCGGCTCGGCACCCTGGCCGACATAACCGAACGACATGTCGCAGCGCAAAGAGCGGCCAAAGCGTTGCGAGAGGCTGAGAAGGGGCCCGGGGCTAGCGAGGTGATCGCGTTGGACGAGGCCGCGGCGCGGCGCGACGTGATTGCGTATCAGCCCGCCGATCACCGGGAATCCATCGGGAAGCTGGTATACATCGCGGCATATTTAATCGCGAGGCGGGAGCGTCTCGAGGAAAGGGAAATGGCGACGGTTATGGAGATGGCGGCGCCTTTTGGGTGAGGTGATCAGCCATCATGGGGGTGAAAAAGCCCGCTGAAAAGCGGGCTTCTTCACGCCACAGGTGCTTGCGGGTCAAAGTCGATCTGCTCTTCCGTGGATCAACCTGATCGCACCGGCTTGCACGGCACCGGTCAAGCATCCCCAAATCAAAGCGGCGATGAAGTTCCAGCCGAAAAGCAGGGCAATGACGAGGCAGATCAGACCTGTCGCACAGACTGTGGCAGTAGTCGAGCAGTTCGTCTTCCATTTTCAGCAACACCTGTTTTCGTCGGTCTCGCCGTTTAAAAACGGCGGCAGAGGCCGGCTAGTTGATGGTAGCGATCCATTCTCCGGATGCGTCTTTGGCAAACCCGACGACGCGATCCAGGGGCTGTGCCTGTGGTGACATCTTGATTGATGTCATGCACGAAACCCCGGGGCCGCTGCTGTTCTTGTCGCACTGGCCGAGAGTAAGCGAGATCTCGGGCATGTTGTTGCGGTCCCAAACGAGCGGCGAAGCTTCCTGTGCCTTCCGGAAGGCGGCAAGAGCTTCATCCTCCGTCGGCGCTTCGACGATGGGGGCTTGCCGAACAGGGCACAGCGAAGGATCGGCCGAAATAGCCGCTGTGAGTTCGGCCTTAGAAAGTGCCTGTGCTTCGACGCCGGGCATCGCAAGCCATGTGCCGCCTGCGCCGGCTAACAAGCCAACGGTGGCGGCAATCGCGAGAAGTGCGTTTTGGTTCACGCTGGAGTCCTCACCTAAAGATTCAAATTGAACCAGTGGCGTTGTTTTACGCCTTGGTCGTTCGGGATGTCGAAATACCAGGGATCGGCGCGGTGGGGACGCATTGACGAAATTTCTTTAGTGCAGCTATCGCTTCCGTTGTCGCTGTCACGACCAGCGCGACGAACGGGAATAGTGAGGCCATTTTTGTCGGCCTGGCTGTTAAACCTCGATTTGCAGACATTCACGGTCTTGACGCACTGATCGGGGATGCGGCGATTGCCTTCCTTGCCCCGCTCGCTATAGCCGACCTTCGAGCCTTCGGGGCAGTCTGCGTACTCTTGGCGGCCAGGTTCTCCAGCCTTTGCTTCGTGGCAAATCGGCCAAGAGAAGCCTGGCTTCGCCATGGCGCGAATGAGTTTCGTCATTGGCGGAACGCAGTAGGAGACGCCATGCCAGGACGGACTTTGCGAGGCAGCACAGAGCAGTACTTGGCAACCCCAGGAGGCATCTTGAGCCTTGGCGGCGGTAGCAGGCAGGATAGCGACGGCTGCTAGGCCGGCTGCCGCATAAAGCAGGTTTTTCATGTCAGGTGGTCCTCTCGATGGTGACTGCCGGTGTCGCCCGATCGACATGGAGATTGTCGACGGGTAGGGCGGGCTGCGCTCGATCGCCGGCGGCATAAATGATGGCGGCGATGATCGCGAAGGCTGAGAACCAGAAGATCCCTATGCGGAACAGAAGCAGCTGGTTGGGTATGTCCCGGCACAGTGGCGGGAAAGCAAAGAGCCCAACCAGGAAGCTGTCGAATGCGAGGTTGCGTTGACTTTGAAAAAGGATCGACACTGCGAGCAGTAGCACAGCAAAGGGGCCATGCACCCACCAGATTCGTGAGGAAAGGACGATTAGCGCGAACGATATCGGAATGGCAAGCAACAAGCTCGCCAAGGGATCGTTTGCGATGGAGTTCGCAATATGGGCGAAGTCTGGCAACTATCGATCTGTCCTCTTCGGTTTATGACGAGCATCGACGAAGGGAGGCGAAATTTCACTCTCGCGCTCAGCGAGTAGGTTAAAATCGGCGATCGGACGCCGGTCGAGCGTCTTGTCGACCGCCTTGCGTCGCCACTCATTCATATCGAGGACGTAAGTGGCCCACATGCCGTAGCGCGCTGCCATGGCGTAGTTCTGAACGGTCAGATACTGGCCGTTCACGGGGTAGGGCGAGGCGACCCGCGCCCATCCGACACGCAGCATTTCGAGGGCGAGATCCTCGCCGCCCGTTGCGCAGCGACCGAGCGGCACACCGTCATGGCTGTAGCCGAGAACAGCGCATTCGACGCTTTTGTTGCCGACAGTGCGTTTCAGCCATGCCTTGGCGAGCGGTCCGCATGGGACCGGGAGCGGCGCTTTCGTCTTCGCGCGGTTGCCCCACTTGGGATTGAGCGCCCATTGCGGCAGATCGCACGCATCGATGTCGGCGAGGCGCACCCGTTGTGCATATTGCGGATACCAAAGCGTCCGGCCATCCATGACCGCCACCCGGCCGCGAAAGACGGAGAAGGCCGGAGCCGGCGCTGCGGCTTGCGGCTCGAGGCGCGGCGGCAATGGCGGCTGGTCGATGATGTCGGCGGCGATCGAGGGATGCGCGATGGCGGTGGATACGGCGGCGGCGAATATATGCTTTTTCATTGCTTCGCTTTCTTGGCGCGTTCGATTGCGGACTTGCTCAAGAGGATGGCCGGGTGCTGCACGTCTTCGAACTGCCAAAGACCGGCCCGTTGCTCTCGGGCGCTTTGTTCGGCAACGGCATAAGGAGGATGAAACGGCAGCCCTTCGGCATTGAGGGCAGCGAAGGCATATCCGCTAGTGACCATCATGGTCGCAAGGTCAAGTCTGTCCTTGCCGACTGTGGCGTAGCAGACGACGTAGGCCGTGTTGGCGGTCTTGGCGACAGGCGCACAAACCGGTCTGGTGTCTTTGATGTAGGCGGCGAAAACGGCGAGCGAAGCGTCGCCGCAATCGCGCTTTTGGCCTGTCTTGTCGGTGTAAGGGGTGCCGCGAAGGCAAGATTGCACCCCGTAGAGACGATAGCGGCTGCCGTCGGCAACCCATGTGTCGCCGGATTCGAGCGTCACGCCAGGTTGAAGATCGAAGTATCCCGCAGGCGCGGCATTGATCTCTCCTGATGTGAGAATCGCCGCTAGATAAATCGCGGCCCTTCTCATTGGCCTTTCACCCTCGGATCGGCCCACATCCCGTACCCTTGTTTGCCGATGCGTTGAGCTTTTTCGAGATCCGCTCGCGCGGGCGAACCATCCCGGTTTTTCACCACTCGAAGTGCGCCAAGGGAGACCAGTTCGTCTTCAAGCATGTCAACGCTGTCGAGGCTGCCGGGATAGTTATAGTAGCCGTAGCAAGTCGCATCCTGGCTCGGTGCATTCTGTTCGCTGACGAAGGCGCGGCAGAAGAGAACCTTTGCGGACTTCAGCATCACCTGCAATTCTTGCTGCGCGAAGCCACTGCATGATCCCGAATATCCTTCGGTCCGATTCACCATCTCGCCGCTGCACGGCTCGACGCCGTAGAGATGCAGTGTTGTCTTGTCGTCGATCTGAATGTCGGTCGGCGAGACAGCCTGATATCCACTGGCAGATGCAAAGCCCTTGCGATCCACGACTTTACCGCTGCCGTCATAGTATTCGACGACCAGGACTGTCTTGCCCGGCGACGCCAGCGATTTGACGTAGTCCTTGTCGATGTCCGGCGCAGCAAAGGCAGGCGTTGCCAATATGCAACTTGCGAGTGCGGCGATGATCGTGCCTTTCATTTTCTAGCCCTTACCATCTTGGTTATGTTGGATTCCCTGCACCTAGGGGTTTAAGTATGGCGCAAAAGCATGTATCAGTATGCCATATCGGTATCATACCTGTTAGAACTTAATCGGTTTTTATCGCGATCTCAACACCTCAAATGAGGTGGGGCCGATGGCAGGAAGGGCTAGAATGGCAGCTGATTCACGCATCGTTCTGCTGATAGGTGTAGCGGCGCTTTCGACCTTGGGAGGAGGAGCATCCCAGGGCGACGAAATCCTTAAAAGAACGCCAAAACAGCACGCTTCTATCAGCGATCAGGGGAGCCCTGCCGCTCTTAGCGAAATCGCGATCACGGCCATATTCGATAGGCGGTGGTCCATCCCTGAAAGCGACTTCGTCCTTGGTGCCGATGGCGTTGTGCTGTCAGAGCCACCGGCTAAAAAAGCCATCATGACTTCTAATCATATCGGTAACATTTCTTCGGCGCAGAGAGCCAAATACGATAAATCGCTTGATGCCGATCTGGCTAGAAGCGCCACAGGCGCAAGAAGCCACAGTGGCATCATTATTCCTGACAAACCGGACACGGAAAACGTGCGGCAATGCGGCCCATCCCCATTGAGTGCGTCTGAAACCAAGACGTTGGTCATCGAGTCAGCGCGTCGCCACAAGGTGGATGAGCTATTTGCGACGGCCATTGCCTGGGCTGAGAGCGGCTTTGATCGAATCCGAAACTCGGAGAAGGGCGCGCGCGGGCCGATGCAGCTCATCCCTGCGACTGCGGCACAATTCGGTGTGCGCGACGTCTGCGATCCCGCGGAAAACATCGAAGGCGGGATGAAGTACCTGCGGGTGCTCCTCGACGAATTTCAAAATCCACTGCTGGTCGCGGCTGCTTACAACGCCGGTGAACGGCGGATTTACGAATACGGCGGCATTCCGCCCTTCAAAGAGACCGTCGGCTACGTGGCGAAGGTTGTGAACTATCAGCTTGGCCTGCCGATGCCGGCAACCACGGGCAAGTCGCCGGCGGATGCTTCGGAAGCAATCGCCGATGCGGGCGATGATCGAGATGTTGGCGTCATCGCGATCAAGAAAACCGGCAAGTTCGTCGGCGGTGTGATGCATTTTTGAAGGAGAGAAGTATGAGAATTGATGCGGTAAGGGGACCGGGGGCAGGGGCTGTCAAGCTGGCGGCGCTACTCGGGCTCGTGGCGGTTATGCAGGTGGCTGGCGCCGATCTGGTGCTTGCACAAGGCACTGGCGGTGGTGGTGGTGCATTCGGGCCGCTTCAAACCGCCGTACAGATGATTGTTGACTTCATCACCGGTCCGTTTGGTCGGTTGCTCGCGATCATTGCCGTCATCGGACTGGGCTTTCTGGCATTTGCGGGCCGTCTGTCTTGGTTCACAGCGGGCGCGGTTGTCATCGGCATCGGTTTGGTGTTCGGCGCTCCCAATATCGTCGATGAGATGATCTCGGCTGTCGGCAATTGACCCATGGCTGAGCACCAGGACGAAAAGCCTCTGGTGACCCCGTTGGTGATCGGACTAACCCGGTCACCAACGCTGTGGGGCGTGCCGTACATGGCCGTCATCATCATCGTCGGCATAACCATCATCGGCTGGCTTGGGACGAATTCGCTGTGGGCGCTCCTGGTAGCTCCGGTGAGCTACCTCTTCCTGTTTTCGCTCTGCACTTGGGACAGCAAGATTCTCGACGTGTTGCATGTGGCGTCCCGGAAGACTCCGCGGACGCCCAATAAGACATTTTGGGGAGCCAACTCATATGGGCCGTAACGGATGCTGAAGGTCGTTAGAGAAGAACTCGGATTTGGAAAGGTCGCTAACAAAGAGCGGCCTATGGCGACTCATATTCCTTATTTACGGCACGTCTCGAATACGGTCGTGGGGTTGGAGAATGGCGCCCTTCTTTGCGTGATCAAGCTGGATGGCCTGTTCTTCCAGACGGAGGATCAGGCTGAGCTCAATATGCGCTCGGTCGTCCAGAACACGATGATCCGGGCGCTCGGATCAAGCCGTTTTTCCGTCTGGTCGACGGTCATCCGGCGCGAGGTCGAAACGGAGATCGAGGGAACCTTCGATGATCCGTTCTGCGACCTCCTGAACAGGCGCTACATGGAGCAGTTGCGCCGGAAGCGCATGTTCACAAACCAAATCTACCTGACCATTTTGCGATCGGGGATGCGCGGACCGCTCGGCTTGAGCGATGCGGCCAAGCGCCTTCTGGATCGGACTGCCGGCGGCGATGCGCGCGGGCAGCAAACGCGCGAGGATGTGACGGAGCTCGAGGAGCTGATCGGAAACATCACGCGCGAGCTTCAGAAATACGGTGCCCGGGCGCTCGGCATCAGCTATCGCGACGGCGAGCCCTATTCGGAACCTTGCGAGTTTTTCAATACGATCCTGACCTGCGGTGTGCCCCGGAAGATGAGGCTGCCCCGCATGGGCATGCGCAATTACGTCGGAACGTCGCGGTTGCATTTCAGCAAGCGCACCATGCAGGCGCAGGGTGCCATCGAAGAAGACAACCGGTTTGGCGCGCTGCTGTCCGTCAAGGAATATCCGCCGTTCACCGGTCCAGGGATGCTCGACGGCCTGCTGCAGGTGAACCACGAATTCATCCTGACGCAATCATTCACGATTGCGGACAAGCCAATTGCCCAGGAGCGGATTAGCCGCCTGCAGCGGCAAATCCAGGCATCGGATGAAGCTGGAAGCTCGGTCGAGCACGATATCGACTTTGCGCTCAACAGCCTCATGAATCAGGAAGCCGTGTTCGGGTTTCACCACCTGACATTGCTGTGCCTGTCGCGGGATCTTGAAGGCGTAAGCCGCTCCGTTTCGGAGCTCGGATCGTGCCTCACCGACATGAACATCAACTGGCTGCGAGAGGACGTGAACCTTGAAGCAGCCTTTTGGGCGCAACTGCCGGGAAATCACAGCTACATCGCCCGCAAGGCCATGCTGTCGAGTGCAAATTTCTCGGGCCTTTCGTCGATGCACAATTTCGCAACTGGGCAGGCCGACCGGGCACATTGGAGTCTGCCGATCACGATCCTCGAGACAACATCGCAAACGCCCTATTGGTTCAATTTCCATCGGCGCGATATCGGTCATTTCACAGTCGACGGTCCCACCGGGTCGGGCAAGACCGTGGCGATGACGTTCCTTCTGGCGCAAGCCTTCCGGGTATCGCCGGCCCCCAAGGC
>NZ_SUEG01000082.1:10258-25077 GCF_005063415.1 Mesorhizobium sp. | reverse complement strand
CCTTAATGTAGCCACGCAATTTGCCGACCAGATCGGCATTCTCGGCGAACTGTTCGGACAGGATGTCGCGCGCTCCCTCGAGCGCCGCCTTGGTATCGACGACGTCTTCGCTGATGTAGGCCAGCGCCAGCTCGGCGGGTGCAGCCGTACGGTCAGCGAGAATAGCTTCCGCCAGCGGTCCCAGCCCGCGCTCGCGCGCGATCTCGGCCTTGGTCCGGCGCTTCGGCTTGTAAGGCAGGTAGATGTCTTCGAGCTCGGCCTTGGTGACGGCCGCGGCGATCTTTGCCTCGAGCTCTTCAGTCAGCTTGCCCTGCTCGCGGATCGAACCAAGGATGGTGTCGCGGCGCGCGTCGAGTTCGCGCAGATAGGCGAGCCGCTCGGCAAGGTCGCGCAGCTGCGTGTCGTCGAGGCCGCCGGTGACCTCCTTGCGGTAGCGCGCCACGAACGGCACGGTCGCGCCGTCGTCGAGCAAGCCGATCGCCGCCGCAGCCTGTTCGGGCCGCGCGCCGATCTCGGCGGCTATGATGGTTGCGATGCGCTTGATGTCGGATGCCATGTCGTACCTGTCGTTGGTCGAAAGAGCAGCGACCATAGGCGCAGAGCACTGCTGCGCCAACTGCGCCATTTTCAACCCCCTGAGAGGTCCACAGGAAAGCTGCGGGCATGAGCGGTACGAATCGGATCAGACCATCCGGCTCAGCGCCTCGAAGAAGGAAACCATATCCAGATCGAGCGGATCGTCGACCGGTACCGGCTGCGACGACATCTTTGCGATTACAATTTCGGCCTTCGGATTGACGTAAAGCCACTGGCCGTGGATGCCGATGCCACAGAAGGCGCCGCTTGCCGCACCTGTCTGGTACCATTTGTTGCGATAGCGGCCACGCGGAAAGAGGAACGCCATCGTGCCGCGTTGCCAGGCCTCGGCATCACCGCCTGTTTCGGTCGTGTCGCGCACCCAAGCTTCCGGCACGACGCGGCGGCCATTGGCCGTGCCGCCTTGCCGCATCATCTCGCCGACACGTGCAAGGTCGCGCGGCGTCACCGAAATGCCGCCGGCGGTGCGCGACGTGCCTTCCATATCGACCGTCACCGAGGCGTCGCTGACGGCGCCGAGCGGCTCCCATAATTTTTCGCGCATCAGATCGGCGAAACGCCGGCCAGACGCACGTTCGAGCACGATGCCGAGCAGGTCGGAATTGGGCGAGCGATAGCGGTAGGTCTGGCCATGTGGCTCGCCAAGGCCCTGCAGCGTCATGAGGAAAGTGGCCAGGCTCTCGGTGCCCCCGCCTGGATTCCACAGCATGGCACGGCGATAGCGGGCGAAGGCGCTTTCCGGATCGAGATAGGCCTCTTCGAAATCGAGGCTGACACTCATGTCGAGCACGTGCCGCACACGCGCATCGCCATAGGCCGAGCCGGCGGCTTCGGGCAGATAGAGGCTTACCGGAGCCTGCGGATCGAAAATCCCCTCGCCTTCCAATATGCCGGCGACAATCGCGGTCAGCGACTTGCTGATCGAAAAGACGATGTGGCGTGCACCGGACTCCATATGCGGCGCGAACCAGTCGCCGACGAATTTGCCGCCCTTAATGATCGTCAGCGCGTCGGTTTCGGAGCGCCTGAGAAAAGCCGCGACCGTCTCCGCGCCGCCTGCAAGAGCGACCCTTTCACCAAGTAGCCCGCCGAAATCCTGCGCCGGCGCCTCGCTGCTGCCCGGCTTTGCCGCCACGGCAGCGCTCGGCACCAGCTCGCCGGCATTCTGGAACGACCACCGGCTGAACGGGCTTTCCCGCCAATTGCCGAGCACCACTTGGTTTCGGGCAAAGCCATACCTGGTCTCGAACGCGGTCTTGCCGGCCATTGGCGCTTCCTTCGGTCTTGGCGTTCTAGGCGAGCGCCGCGGCGATGGCTTGCACGGCTTTCAAAGTCGCCACCGAATAGGCGACATTGGTGAAATCCGGATAGCTCGAAAGCTTCACCACGACCATTTTCATATTCCAGTCGATGTGGATCAGCTGCCCGAACACGCCCCGGCACATCAGCGCCCGCGAGCGCGGGTCCTCGATCCAGAACTGGTTGCGGTAGCTGCCTTCCGGCAGGCTGGGACTGAAATCCGGTCCATGCCTGCCATTGCGCGTCGCCTCGATCCACTCAGCCGGCACCACGCCGCCCCCATTGTCGAGGATCAGCTGGCCGAAGCGGCCATAGTCGCGCAGCGTGGCGTTGAAGCCGCCATCGGCGACTGCATAACCGGCGCTGTCGACGGTGAAGCAGGCGCTTTCATCCGCACCGAGTTTTTGCCAGAGCTCTTCCGAAACCAGCTGCGCCAGCCGCTTGCCGCTCACCCGTTCCATGATGAAGGCAAGCACGTCGGTCTCGATCGAGCGGTATTCGAAGGCAGCGCCGTGCGGTCGGCTCTTTTCCTCAAGCCCCAGGATCAATTCGAACATGTGCGACGGCCAGCGGAAGGCCGGAGCGCTGCCCGGCGGCACCGGCTTCCAGCCGGTGGCTACATCGACCTGGCCGATGTCCGAATAGGGATCGGTGTATTCCTCGGAAAAGCGCACCCCGCTCGTCATGTCGAGCACATGCTGCACGCTGGCGCCTGCCCAGCCGGTCGCTTCCAGTTCCGGCAGATAGGTCGTCACCGGCAAAGCCGGATCGATCAGCCCGCGCCCGACCAGTATGCCGAACACGGAGGCGGTGACCGACTTCGCCATCGACTGCGACAGATGCAGCGTGCGCTCGGTCATGCCGTTGAAGTAGCGCTCATAGGCGACCTTGCCGCCCTTGAGCACCAGGAAGCCGTCGGTGTAGGTCTCGTCAAGCAGTCCGGCCAGCGTCGTCGGCTGCCCCATGCTGTCGTCCGCCGGCAGCAGGTCGAGGTTGACCTCGGCGCGCTCCAGCCTGTGGCGATGGCCATTGCCGCGCCAGACTTCGACGGTCGGCAGAATTTCGCGGATATGCTGGAACGCCCATCGGTTCCATGGCGGCCGGTCCCAGTCGAGCTTCGGCGGCACCATCCGTGGTGGCGAACCCTGCATGATCGGCGGCGCCGGTTCGCTGTTGCGGTAAGATTTCATCCAACCCCCTTGCGCAAGGAAGGGAGGCCGAAGCCTCCCTTCAGTCTGATCCTAGAGCAAGGCTACTTGCGCAAATTGGTCCAAATCTTGTTGTAGATCTCGACCACTTCCGGTGGGCAAGGCGGTACGAATTCCGCCGCCGGTGCACCGGCCGGCGGATTGATTTCCGGCGCGCTGGCGAAATCGGGCGGCAGGAACTTGTGGCTGCCGGTGATGCCGTTATCGTAGCCGGCGAATTCCGAAATCAGCGCCGCGTTTTCGGGAGCCATGACAAAGTCCTGGAACAGCTTGGCGTTTTCGAGATTCTTGGCGCCCTTCAACACGGCGACATTGTCCATCCAGCCTTCGATGCCTTCCTTGGGATAGGCGTATTTGATCGCCGGGATTTTCTGGCGCGCACGATAGGTTGCGCCATTCCAAGCCTCGGTAACGATCACGTCGCCGGAGGTGATCTTGGTGATGGTGTCGTAGCTGAAGGTCTTCCATGACGGCTTGGCGGCCATCAGTATGTCGTTGACCTTTTTCAGATTGGCCTTGTCGGCGCCGCAGCGCGGCACGCCGGCATAGCGCTCGGCCGCATGCATCACAGTGTTGACATCGTCGAGCATGTTGATCTGGCCCTTCAACTCGTCCGGCGG
Source organism: Mesorhizobium sp. (assembly GCF_005063415.1). Lineage (GTDB taxonomy): Bacteria > Pseudomonadota > Alphaproteobacteria > Rhizobiales > Rhizobiaceae > Mesorhizobium. The sequence goes on along the minus strand of NZ_SUEG01000082.1, from coordinate 21,353 downwards.
GTCGAACAGGATCGCCAGCGTGTCGATGTTCCCCTTGTATTTGTCGGTGTTGACTTCGAAGGTCGTGGTGCCGAACTGCCACGGCACGGTGTAGTGGCGGCCATTGTCCCAGTAGATGTCGACGAAGCGCGGGTCGAGGTTCTTGCCGTTTGGCATCGCATTGGGCTCGGTCTTTTCGAGCAGGCCCTCGTCGATCATGATCTTCACGGTGTAGTCGGAAGGGACGACGATGTCGTAGCCGGAATTGCCGGCGCGCACCTTCGACAGCATGGTCTCGTTGGAATCGTAGTCGTCCAGCGTCACCTTGACGTTGTATTGTTTTTCGAATTTTTCGATCAGCTTGGGGTTGGTGTAGTCACCCCAATTGTAGATGTGCAGCTCGCCGTCAGCGAGCGCAGGCACCGCCCATAAAAGCGCCGCCGTCGACACGGCAGCCATCAGTTTCCTAGACATCACACTCTCCTTTGCCTTCCCATTGATTCACTTGGCCTTGAGTCACTTGGCGCGGCGGCGCGCGATCAGGAACGATATCGAGACGAACAGGATCGAGACCAGCAGCAGGATGGTCGAGATGGCGTTGATCTCCGGCGTCATCGGCCGCCTGATCTGGTTCCAGATGTAGAGGGGCAGCGTCGTCTGCCCGGGGCCGGCGACCAGCTGCGTGATGGTGAAATCGTCGAAGGAGACGATGAAGGCGAGCGCCCCACCCGACAGAACGCCGGGAACCAGCAATGGCAGCGTTATGCGCCTGAAAGCATGCCACGGCGTGGCATAGAGGTCGGCCGCCGCAGCTTCGAGCGTCAGGTCCATGTCCTCGAGCCGCGCCCGGATCGGCATATAGGCGAATGGAATGCAAAAGACGGTGTGGGCGAGGATCAGATTGCCGATGCCGAAATTGAGCCCGAGCGTGCCCGCGATCAGCGCAAAGAACGAGAGCGTCGCCACCGCTGTGATAATTTCCGGAACCATCAGCGGCAGATTGATGACCATGAAGGCGGCCGACAGCCCGGGCCATGGCTTCACCCGGGTCATGCCGATCGCCGCCAGCGTCGCGGCGATCGTCGAAATGATCGTGGCGGTGACAGAGATGATCAGTGTGTTCTTGGCGGCGTTGTGGAATTCCTGGTTGAGCAGCGCACTGCCATACCAACCGAATCCGATGCCTTCCCAACGCGTCACCAGCGAACCGGTGTTCAGCGAAAAAATCATCAGGATCAGGATTGGCGCGTAAAGCACGCAGAGGCAGATGATGGCGATCGAGCGGAAGCCCGGCTGATCCTTGATATCGGCACTGCGGGGGTCAGCCATGCCGCATCTTCCCCGACGTGTTGCGGACATAGAAGTAGAGCGCCACCAGCACCGCGGCCATCAGGATCAGCGCCTGTGCGCAACCGAGCGGCCAGTTGCGCCCGGAACCGAATTGCTGGGCGATGAGATCGCCGATCATCAGATGGATGCCGCCGCCCAGGATCAGTGGCGTCACATAGGCGCCGAGGGCTGGAATGAAGACCAGCAGGCAACCGGCGATGATGCCGGGCAGCGACAGCGGGATGATCACGCGCCACAGCACCTGCCGACGTGTCGCATAGAGGTCGTAGGCCGCCTCGACCAGGCGGAAATCCAGCTTCTCCAGGCTGGAATAGAGCGGCAGCACCATGAACGGCAGGAACGAATAGAGCAGGCCGAGCTGGATGGCGAAGTTGGTGTAGAGCATGGTGATCGGCTTCTCGATCACACCCAGTGCCATCAGCGCGTTGTTGATGAGGCCCTCGTCGCGGATGATGAACATGATGGCGAGTGTGCGCACCAGAAGGTTCGACCAGAACGGGATGGTCATCAGCAGCACCCACCAGTTGCGCTGCGCCGGCGGTCGCGTCGCCATGAAATAGGCGGTCGGAAAGCCGAGCAGCAGGCAGATGATCGTCGTCACCACGGCAAACAGAAACGAGCGCAGATAGATGATCAGGAAATCCGGCGTGAACTGCAGCGTGTCGTCGAAAATATCGCGCTGGAACAGGAAGTTCAGATAGGCGTCTGTCGAGAACTTCCACTGCACGCCGCCATAGGGTGCTGCGGCGAGAAATGAATAGATGAGGATGATGAGAAGCGGCAGCACGCCGAAGACGCCGATGATTACCAAAGCCGGCAACGAAAGCAGGCGGTGGCGCCTTGCAGTGGCTTTCTCCGCCTCCGCTTCGAATACCGCCGCCTTGGAAAAGGTGATTGCCATCAATCCCTCAAAATGCGCGCGCCATCGTCCTCGAACACGACACCGACCTTGGCGCCCGGCTCGAATGAGACGGCGCCAGAGCGGCTGTTCTGGTGGCGCACGATGAAATCGTCGCCGCCTTCGAGCTTCACGTGATAGTGGGTGTCGGTGCCGAAATAGACGACATTTGCCAGCGTTCCCGAGACCATGCCCTTGGCGGCATCGGCGACGAGATCAGCATGTTCCGGCCGCACCACCACAGTCACCGCGCCGGAAGGGTCGAAGTTTTCCGGAAATCCCGCCGCCACCGTAGCTTCGGAGGCAATCTTCACCATTGCGATGCCGGATTTCTTCGACACGACAGTGCCCTTAAGGAAATTGGTTTCGCCAATGAAGTCGGCGACGAAGCGCTCGGCCGGCCGGTCGTAAATATCGCGCGGCGTGCCGACCTGCAGGATCTTGCCGGCCGACATCACGGCGATGCGGTCCGACATGGTCAGCGCTTCTTCCTGGTCGTGGGTGACGAAGATGAAGGTGATGCCGGTCTGGTGCTGCAGCCGTTTCAGTTCGATCTGCATTTCCTTGCGCAGCTTGTAGTCGAGCGCCGACAGCGGCTCGTCGAGCAACAGCACTTTCGGCTGCGGCGCCAGCGCGCGCGCCAGTGCCACGCGCTGCTGCTGGCCGCCGGAGATCTGGCTGGTGCGGCGGGCACTCAGCGCCTCCATCTTGACCAGCTTCAGCATCTCGGCGACGCGCGCCTTGATTTCGCTCTTCGGCTTGCCCAGCATCTCCAGACCGAAGCCGATATTCTCGGCCACCGTCATGTGCGGGAACAGCGCGTAGGACTGGAAGACGGTGTTGACCGGCCGCTTGAACGGCGGCAGCGGCGCGATGTCCTGGCCGTGCAGCAGGATTTCGCCTTCGCTGGGGAAATCGAAGCCGGCGATCAGCCGAAGCAGCGTCGTCTTTCCGCAACCGGACGGCCCCAGCAGCGTGAAGAACTCGTTCTCGCGGATCGACACCGAAACGGTGTCGAGAGCTGCGACTTGTGCGTCCCCGGTACCGAATACCTTGCGGACGCCGCGGACCTCGATTGCACTCTTACCCGGCTGATCCGGCACGCACTTCCCCATTGTTATGTCCGCTCTTGTTGGCGGATCCAGTTCCCATTCGATTGTCAGCATATGCCGGTCGGCTTGGCAACCATGCATCTGAATCTCGGTTCAGAACGCAAGCTCCGTGCCATCGTCAGCGCCATCATCAAACCTGATGAGTGATCTTGCCGCCGCAGATGGTAGTCACCGGATGCACCTTGTGTAACAAACCCGGTTCAGCTGCCTCGATATCGGCGGACAGCACCACCAGATCGGCCAGATAGCCGGTTTTCAGCCGGCCCTTGCGGTGCTCCATGAATTCGGCATAAGCGCCTTCGACTGTATAGCCCGCAAGCGCTTCCAACAGCGAGAAGCTCTGGTCGGGAACGCCGTCTGCCCAAGCTTTGCGCAGCATCGCCGCCTGAATGCCCAGGATCGGCTCGATCCGCGACACCGGCCAGTCGGAAGCGAAGACGACATGCGCGCCCGCCTGCTTCAGCGTCCGCCAGGCATAGCTCAGCGGCCATCTTTCGCGGCCGATGCGTGAAAGCGTCGGCTCCAGCGGGAAGTCCATGGCGCCGGGCGGGTGCGGCGGCTGCATCGAGGCGATGACGCCGAGTTCGGCGAAGCGTGGCACGTCGGCGGCAGTGGTAACCTCGATGTGCTCGACCCGGTGCCGGCTGTCGCGTTTGCCGTTCTTCCGCTGCGCCGCCTCGTACCCATCGAGGACCGCGCGCACCGCGCCGTCGCCGATCGAATGCACCGCGACCTGCAGCCCGCGCCGGTCGGCCTCCACCGCCACCTCGGCGAGATGCTCCGGCGTAAACAGCGGCTCACCGCGCCAGCCCGGCCGGTCGGCATAGTCGTCGACCATGACCGCGGTCCAGCCTTCCAGCACGCCGTCGTAAAACATCTTGACCATGCCGGACGACAGCCATTCCGATTGGTAGGAGTTGGCCATGCTCGATGCCTTTTCCAGCCTGTCGAGCGTCATGAAGTTCTTGAAATGAAAAGGTATCTTGGTGCGGCAGAGCAGCCGCCCTTCCTGTTCCAGCCCGGCTAGCAGCTCGAGCTGGTAAAGATTGCCGTCCATGTTGTGGATCGAGGTGATGCCGTGGCGGGCGCACCATTGCAGCCCGCGATGCATCAGGTCGCGATCGGCCGCGACTTCGGGGGCGGAGGGATACGGCTCGGGCTCGCCGCCTGTCGCAAGGCCGAGCCGAACGCGGTTCTGCCCGGAGAGTTCGAGAATCGGCCCGAACGCCTCGCCCTCGCGCAATTCGCCCGCCGCGAGCCCGTCGGCGCCCATGACGATCTCATTGCCGGGGCCGAGTTGGTTGCCGTGCAGGATGCCAGCCAGCTCAAGCGCCCTGGTGTTGGCCCACATCGTGTGGTGATCGGAAGCCGACATGGCGAAGGGTCGGTCGGCGATAATGCGGTCGAGATGATGGCGAGTGACCGGCTCTTCCTTCGAAAGGATCGTGTAGTCGACGCCGGCCCCAAGCAGCAATTTGGCGTTCGGCCGTGCCGCAGCGTAGGCGCGGATCGCGTCGCTCAGCGCATCGAAGCCATGCACGCCCTGAAGGTGCAGATTGTCGAGCTCGGCCGCGCCGCCGAAAAGATGCATATGCGCTTCGATGAAGCCCGGCACCACCGAACCGCCTTGCGCATCGATGATCTTCGTGGCCGGCCCTTTCAGCGCCTCGATCGTCCGGCGATCGCCAACCGCCAGGACGTTGCCGTCCTTTATCGCCACCGCCTCGGCCGTCGGATTGCCTTCGTCCATGGTCAGCACACGGGCATTGGTGACGATCAGGTCGGCATTTGAACTCATGATTTCCCAGGGTTTGGTTGCGCTACCGGCAGGCTAGACGACCGGCTGCCATGCCAGCAAGCCATGGCTGGTTGGCCCAGCGCCTTGTGAAAGGCAGTGCAGGACGGTTAGGGTCGCCGCGTCTCACCACGGAACAATTTCATGAAGACTGTTTTTTCGCCTCTCCATGCCGGCCATTCGGGCAATGTCGAATTGATCGCCGGCGCCATCGTGCCGGCTTTTGAAAAGCCTTCGCGCGCCGAGTTCATCAGAGCGCGGGTGGAGAGCGAGAAGCTCGGTCCGATCCTGCCGCCGGAAATCCACGACCTCGCCGCAGCCAGGAAGGTGCATGCCAGCGACTACATCGATTTCCTGCCGACCGTGTGGCCGCTCTGGGAAGCGTCGGGCCGCAGCGGCTCGGCCATTCCCTTCACCTGGCCGACGCGCGGCCTGCGCGGCGACGTGCGACCGAACGGCATCGATGCGCTGCTCGGCTTCTACTCCTTCGACGGCGGCGCGACGTTCGTCAAAGGCACATGGGACGCGATCAAGTCGTCCTACGACGTCGCGCTGACCGCCGCCGCGCTGGTCAAGGCCGGTGAGCCTTCCGCCTTCGCGCTCTGTCGCCCGCCGGGGCACCATGCAGGCGCCGCCTTCATGGGCGGCTATTGCTTCATCAACAACGCCGCCGTCGCCGCGCAATGGTTCCGTGACCATGGCGCCGGGCGCGTGTCGATCCTCGACGTCGACTATCACCACGGCAACGGCACCCAGGAGATATTCTACCGCCGCGGCGACGTTCAGGTGCTGAACCTGCATGGCGATCCGATGACCGAATACCCCTTCTTCCTCGGCCATGCCGACGAACGCGGCGAGGGCGACGGCGAAGGCTTCAACGACAATTACCCGATGCCCTTCGGCACCGGCTGGGACGCGTGGAACGCCTCGCTCGAGGACGCTTGCACGAGGCTTTCGGCTTATGCTCCTGACGTCGTCGTGGTTTCACTCGGCGTCGACACTTTCGAGAAGGACCCGATCAGCCAGTTCAAGCTGAAAACGGGCGACTACCCTAGGATCGGCCGCCGCATCGCCAGGCTCGGACTGCCGACGCTGTTCGTCATGGAAGGCGGCTACGCGGTCGAGGAGATCGGCATCAACGCCGTCGGCGTGCTGACCGGCTTCGAGGACCGCTAGAAGCGCCGCCAGTGCCTGCCAATCACAGGCAGCGCGTGGCAAGCGTGCCGCCGGCCTGACTGACGCTCCGCCTGCAGCGGCACGCGCAGGCCGGTCCGCTATCTTGTTGTTGGACCATGATGTTTTTCCAGAATGCGTTCGCCCTTTGCGAAATGATGTTCTATTTTTTGAATCCTTGGCTTGAGGGGCCGATTCATCGGAAAGAACAAACGCATTTGAGCCCGGGAAGGCATTTATGAACGACGACACACCGGAAAGCGAAAGCGCCTCGGCGCTGGCGCCGTTCCGGCACGGCATCTTCCGGGCGGTGTGGTCCGCCAGCCTTGTCTCCAATTTCGGTGGCCTCATCCAGGGCGTTGGCGCCGCCTGGATGATGACGACGATCGCCACCTCGTCCTACCAGGTGGCATTGGTCCAGGCCTCGACCACCTTGCCGATCATGCTCTTCGCGCTGCTGGCCGGCGCCATCGCCGACAGCTTCAACCGGCGCAAAATCATGCTGATCGCCCAGATCTTCATGCTCGTCGTCTCGGCTCTTCTGACCGTCTTCACCTATCTCGACCTGATGACGCCGTGGACGCTGCTCGCCTTCACCTTCCTGATCGACAGCGGCACCGCACTCAACAGTCCGTCCTGGCAGGCTTCGGTCGGCGACATGGTGCCTCGCACCAAGGTGCCGGCGGCGATCGCGCTCAACTCGATGGGCTTCAACCTGACGCGCAGCGTCGGCCCGGCGATCGGTGGCATCATCGTTGCCGCCGCAGGCGCCGCCGCCGCCTTTGCCGTCAACACGCTGAGCTATGTCGGCCTCATCGTCGTGCTGGCCCGCTGGAGGCCGGAACTGCCGGCATCGACCCTGCCGCGAGAGACACTGGGCGCCGCCATGGGCGCCGGCCTGCGCTACGTCGCCATGTCGCCCAATATCGGCAAGGTGCTGGTCAGGAGCTCGGCCTTCGGCTTCAGCGCCGGCGCGGTCCTGGCGCTGCTGCCGCTGGTCGCGCGTGACGTCGTCAAGGGCGATGCCTTGAGCTACGGCATCATGCTCGGCGCCTTCGGCATCGGCGCCGTCGGCGGCGCGCTGACCAGCGTCAGGCTGCGACAGCTGCTGTCCAGCGAAACCATGGTGCGCATGGCATTCGCCGGCTTTGCCGTCTGCGCCTTCAACGCCGCCGTCAGCAATCATGCCTGGCAGACGTCGCTCGGCCTGCTGGTCGGCGGCGCCTGCTGGGTGATGGCGCTGTCGCATTTCAACGTCACCGTGCAGATGTCGACGCCTCGCTGGGTGGTCGGCCGCGTGCTTTCGGTCTACCAGACCGCGACCTTCGGCGGCATCGCGCTCGGCAGCTGGGTCTGGGGTGTCGTTGCCGACGCGCATGGCGCCGAAGCCGCCCTGATGGCGGCCAGTGTCGCCATGCTGGCGGGAGGCGCCATCGGCCTGCTTCTGCCGCTGCCGCAGCAGGCGGTGCTCAACCTCGACCCGCTCAACCGTTTTCAGGAGCCGCATCTGGCGCTCGATCTCAAGCCGCGCAGCGGCCCCATCGCCATCATGATCGAATATGTCATCCGTAACGAGGACGTGCCGGAATTCCTCGCCACCATGGCCGAGCGCGGCCGCGTTCGCCGGCGTGACGGCGCCCGCAACTGGACGCTGGCGCGCGACCTCGAAAATCCCTCAATATGGATCGAGCACTACCACACGCCGACCTGGGTCGAATATATCCGCCACAATCGGCGCGCAACCTACGCCGACGCGGTCATCGGCGAGCGTATAAGGGCCCTGCACAGCGGCAACGAGCCACCGCGCGTCCGCCGCATGATCGAGCGCCCGACAACGGCCGGCACGGCGCTGGTGATGCCGAAGGGGCCGATCGAGCATTAATGGCCGGCGGTGCGTCCAGTTGGACGAGCAAAATGAAATTGCGGCGCCTGGCCCAATCCGCGAATGCACGAACAGGATGGCCATTGTGGAGAGACGGTTATATCAGTGGATGTGACTATGACCACTAAGGGGAGACGATGCGTTACATACGTCCGCTTTCAATTGAAGACGCCGCTGGCCTGTTGGCCGGTTCAGCCGGCACAGCCGCCATCCTCGCCGGAGGCAGCGACCTCTTGGTGAGAATGAAAGGTGGCTTTATCGAACCCGACCTGATCGTCGACATCAAGGCGATCGACGGGCTTGGCGAGATCAGGGAAACAGCCGATGGCTTCAGCATCGGCGCGGCGGTCCCGTGCGCTGTGCTGGGCGAGAACACGGCCCTGCAGAAGGCATGGCCCGGCGTCGTCGAAGCGGCCAAGCTGATCGGCTCCAAGCAGGTGCAGGGACGCTGCACCATCGTCGGCAATCTGTGCAACGCCTCGCCGGCCGCCGACAGCGTGCCGGCGCTGGTGGCAGCTGGCGCCAAGGCGGTGGTCGTCGGCCCGGGAACCAGGCGCACGATTGCCGTGGAAGCGGTGCCGACTGGGCCGGGCAAGACGTCGCTGGCCAAGGGCGAGATCATCGAGGCAATCCTGCTCGACAAACGTCTGCCGCGTTCGGGCGATGCCTATCTGCGTTTCATTCCGCGCACGGAGATGGACATCGCCGTGGTAAGCGCCGGCGTGAACCTGACGCTCGATGAGCAAGGTCGCGTCAAATCCGCCCGGCTGGCGCTGGGCGCCGTGGCGCCGACGGTGATTCTGGTCGAGGAGGCCGCAGAGGTTCTCATCGGCTCCAAGCTGGACGAAGCCACGCTGGAGAGGCTCGCTAAGGTCTGCTCGGGGGCCTGCCGTCCGATCGACGACAAGCGGGGCACTATCGAATTCAGACGGAAAGTCGCGGGTGTGCTGGCCAAGCGGGCCGCCACGACCGCCTATGCACGCGCAGGAGGCAAATGATGGCTGGTGTGGCAGTCTCAACGACAATCAACGGCGACAATGTCGAGTATCTTTGCCAACCGGACGAGACACTGCTTGACGTGCTGCGCGATCGCCTGGGGCTTACGGGCGCCAAGGAAGGCTGCGGCACCGGCGACTGTGGGGCCTGCAGCATCATCCTCGACGACCGTCTGGTGTGCTCGTGCCTGGTGCTCGGCGCCGAGGCCGAGGGCCGGCACGTCGAGACCATCGAGGGCATGGCGCATGGCGACACGCTGCATCCCTTGCAACAGAAATTCCTGGAGCACGCCGCGCTTCAATGCGGCATCTGCACGCCGGGCTTCCTGATCGCGGCCAAGGACCTTTTGGCCAAGAACCCCGATCCGACCGAGGAGGAAATCCGCTTCGGCCTCGCCGGCAACCTCTGCCGCTGCACCGGCTATGACAAGATCGTGCGCGCCGTCCAGGACGCCGCGAGCGTGATGAAGGGAGCCTGACGATGAATTTCGATCCGCGTTATTCGGGACGCAGTTTCACATCTGTCGGCACGCGCCCCATCCGTCCCGACGGCGTCGACAAGGTGACGGGCCGCGCGCGCTACGGCGCCGACTTCAACATGGCCGGGCAACTGGTCGGGCGCATCCTGCGCAGCCCGCACGCCCACGCCGTGATCCGCAAGATCGACATCTCGAAGGCGGAGAAGCTTCCGGGCGTCAAGGCGGTGATAACGGCCGCCGACCTGCCGGACCTCACCGACGGCGATGCCGCCATGTACGACATCCTCGACAACTGCATGGCGCGCAAGAAAGCGCTCTATGACGGCCATGCCGTGGCCGCGGTCGCGGCGGTCGATGCCCGCACGGCGAGGCAGGCCCTGAAGCTGATCGAGGTCGATTACGAGGTGCTGCCGCATGTCACCGATGTCGACGAGGCGATGAAGCACTCCGCACCCCTGGTCAACGACGCCATCTTCACCGAGGGCCTCGAGCAAAAGCCCGTCAAGCCTTCCAATGTCACCAAGCGCAGCCAGTTCGGCCATGGCGACATCCACCAGGGTTTCGGCCAGGCCGATTTCGTCGTCGAACGCTCCTTCAAGACCGAGCAGACGCACCAGGGTTACATCGAGCCGCATGCCTGCGTGGCCAATGTCAGCTCGGACGGCACCGCCGACCTGTGGGTCTGCACGCAAGGCCATTTTGTCTACCGCCAGCACTGCGCCCAGCTGCTTGGCATGGAAGCCTCGAAGCTGCGCGTCACCTCCTCGGAGATCGGCGGCGGTTTCGGCGGCAAGACCCATGTCTGGGCCGAGCCGGTGGCGCTGGCGCTGTCGCGCAAGGCCGGCCGGCCGGTCAAGCTGGTGATGACGCGCGACGAAGTGTTCCGCGCCTCCGGCCCGACCAGCGCCACCTCGATCGACGTCAGGATCGGCGCCCGCAAGGACGGCACGATCACGGCGGCAGAGGCGACGCTGCGCTATAGCTGCGGCCCTTATGCCGGCACGTGGGCCGAGATCGGCGCCATGACCGCCTTTGCCTGCTACAAGCTCGAGAACGTCAAGACGGTCGGCTACGAAGTGCTGGTCAACCGGCCCAAGACCGCAGCCTATCGCGCGCCGTCGGCGCCGATGGCGGCGTTTGCGGTGGAAAGCGCGGTCGACGAGCTGGCCAAGGAGATAGGCATGGATCCCGTCGAGTTCCGGATCAGGAACGCGGCGCAGGAAGGCACTAGATCGTCCTACGGACCGGTATACGGTCCGATCGGCATTGGCCCGACGCTGGAGGCGGTGAAGAACCATCCGCACATGAAGGCGCCGCTCGGCAAGAACCAGGGCCGCGGCATGGCCTGCGGCTTCTGGTTCAATTTCGGTGGCCAGACCTGCACCGACCTCAACATCGGCATGGACGGTTCCGACGGCGAGCGAGACCGAAC
>NZ_SUEG01000082.1:0-10248 GCF_005063415.1 Mesorhizobium sp. | reverse complement strand
CGGCATGGACGGTTCGGTCTCGCTCGCCGTCGGAACCGTTGACGTGGGCGGCTCGCGCGCCTCGCTGTCGCTGGTCGCGGCGGAGGAGCTCGGCATCCCCTATGAGCAGGTCAAGGCGGTGGTCGCCGATACGTCCAGCCTCGGCTACAACGACATGACGGACGGCAGCCGCGGCACCTTCTCGTCTTCGATGGCGACGATCTCCGCCGCCCGCAACGCCATCAAGATCCTGCGGGATCGCGCCGCGCAGACGTGGGACATCCCAGTCGACGATGTGGTCTGGGAAAAGGGCCACGCGATTGCCAAGGGCGAGAAATACGGCAACCTTGCAGCATTGTCGCTGAAGGAGATCGCAGCCGCTTCCGGAAAGACGGGCGGACCCATCGCCGGCCACAGTGAGCTCGTCGCCGACGGCGCCGGCGTCTCCTTCGCCACGCATATCTGCGATATCGAGGTGGATCCCGAGACCGGCTTCACCAGGGTGCTGCGCTACACGGTCGTCCAGGACGCCGGCAAGGCGGTGCATCCGACCTACGTCGAGGGGCAGTACCAGGGGGGTGCCGCCCAAGGCATCGGCTGGGCGCTCAACGAGGAGTATATCTACGGCAAGGACGGGCGGCTACAGAACCCAGGCTTCTTGGATTACCGGATCCCGGTCTGCTCGGACCTGCCGATGATCGACACACAGATCCTCGAGATCCCCAATCCCAACCATCCTTACGGGGTGCGCGGCGTCGGCGAGACCTCGATCGTGCCGCCGCTGGCGGCGATCGCCAATGCAGTCTCGAACGCGGTCGGGGTGCGCATGGCGCATATACCGATGTCGCCGCCGCGCATCCTGGCGGCGCTTGAGGCGGAACGGGGAGCATGATGCCGAAAAGTGCGCAGCGGTTTTCGGACAACATCATGCTCCATCCCCAATGAGGGTCTCGCGCTGATGGTCGAAGTAACGCTCTGGGGATCGCTCGGCGCGATCGCCGGAGGCAAGAGCAAGGTCGAGATCGAGGCGAAGGATATTCGGGAGCTGTTCAGGAAGCTGGCTGAGCAGTATCCCGGCCTCGAGCCATACATCGATCGCGGCATCGCCGTCGCCATCGACGGGACGATCTATCGCGACACCTGGTCGAAGGAACTGCCGGAAGGGGCCGAGATATTCCTGCTGCCGCGTCTTGCCGGGGGATAATTTGATCTCGACCTCAAGCCGCGCAGCGGCCCCGTCGCCATCATGATCGAATATGTCATCCGCAACGAGGACGTGACGGAATTCCTCGCCACCATGGCCGACCGCGGCCGCATCCGCCCATAGGTATGGCGCACAGCGGCAATGAGCCACCCCCCGTCCGCCGCATGATCGAGCGGCCGACAGGGCGCTCGTCATGCCGAAGGGACCGATCGAGCATTAGCGCAATTCCAGGAAAAGTGTGAAACGGTTTCCGTCCGCAATTGCGCAAAACAAAGAGATAGAGCGGTTCGCCGTTTCCGTGAAACGATGAACCGCTCCAGTCAACCTAACGCCCCTTCCGCCAGCTTTCGATTACATGAGCTCTATGACGAAATAATCGCCCTGCTGTATCCACTTTACCAGGAAGTTGATCGTCAGGTCGGTACCGCTCCAATGCATTTCGACGGTTGATGGAGACGGCTTTATGAGACCTCCCTCGATAAAGTTACTCGACCTCGTACCAGATACGCCCGAGATGAAATTGAAATCCTGGAACTGGAATGTGACCTCGCAGCTGAGAGTGAACGGCGTGAACCCGCCGCCGGCTGGCTTGGGCAACGCGAACTGAACCAACGCCGGCTCTGCGTTCGGCTTTTCGGTCTTTGAAAAGCTGCCGGACGGCCCCTGCAGGTGCCATGTGATTTCAGTGATTTCTTTCTTGGAGGCGTTGAACCAGAGACCTGTTGCTATGGTCAGCATCGCCGGCTTGACGACCGGCGGCGCAGTAAGGGGAATACTGATGGTCTCGGTGTTGTAACCAACGGCTGCAACTTGCAAGCTGACCGATACTTGGCCGGTCGGCGGAGACAGGGTGAACGCTGTGTTGGTGGCCCCGACCACCACGCCCCCTTGCGATACGGTCCCTCCAACCGATTTGAACTTGTCGTCGGCATCGACTGCTTTGATGATTAACGTCGCCGGCTGGCCCGCTGTCAGGGACGGGGGAGCCGCAGAGAGCACTATTTGCCCGGGGAAAACATTGACGGGAACTCTGGTGAGCGGAGACATCTTCGTGCACAATGTCTGCATCACCGTAATTTGGTCTTCTACCTTGAGCTCGCCCACGTAAATCCCGAAGAAGAGCGTCGTCGAACCAATTGGCGTATCGCTGGCGCGCCACTTCCCGTTCACGAATACATGCACGCGCGCGCCGGGAATTGTGCCTGATAAGTAAATGAACCGCTGGAAGACTCGGACGGGCTGTTGAATATCCGGGGTCTTGAGTGGGGTCAGGTCGGATACTTTGACGGGGCTCCCGACCCGAAGCGCGGGGGGCTGACAAGTAAGCTCCAGCTCGGCGTGAATGTGCTCGCCGGCGCGCAACGGCCGAAATGTCTCGACCCAGACGGCGCCGCCAAAATTGAACACGGGCTTGCTGATCACAGGAGAATCCAGCGCATCCGAATACAAACGCACGACCGCATTGTCGACGCTGTTGACGAAAGCGCCGCTTACACATTCAAATGCAGGCTCCATGACGGTCGGCGGAAATACGCTGCCCTGGTAAGACCCCACCACCAGCAACTTATCCGATGTGGCTGTCTTGCCGCATAACTCCTGGATGACGACAAGCGATGGAAACGGCGGCGATGCCGGGATCAGGGCCGACACGTCGGGAATCCAGTATTGGCCGGAACTCACATCCTCGCCGACTCCGATCCGCCCGAGCACGGTAGCGGCACCCGAAGTCGGATCGACAAGTTGGATCGTCAATGTCGCGCCGGGCTCGAGATTGGAGATAGGCAAAGCGCGGGCTGCCGGGCAGGAGTACTGTGAGGTCCCTATTACGGGCTTTCGAACCGGCAAGGTTTCGTCGACGATCACCGGAGGAGCAGATGACGGACTTGATGCATTGCAGCGCTCGAAGTGCTGCGTGGCGCTGAAGACATCCGGATTGTGCGCGGTACGGCCGAGCAGCGCCAGGAGGTTGGCACCAACGAAAGGATATTCCAGCACGTCGCCATTGAAGTGGACCTTGGTGGTGGCGCCTTGAGCCAATCCCCTGACGGGTATTGCTTGCGCGCACCCGGGAACTGGGCCGACTGCCGGTGCCGGCATGGTATTTTCCCGATACGGCGTCTGTTCGGCGGGGAAGCTCGGGGTCGGACTGCTCTTCACCTGTCCGGCAGGCGTCTGAACGGACTGCACCGCGCTAAGCACATCGTTGGCCTGGATCGCCCCGCGTATGCGCACTGGTACGACATTTCCGCGTGCAGTATCGCTGCCAATTAATGCGCCGCCGTTGAAAATCTCGACCGTGGCGCCAGGATAGGCTCCGCCTATCAGCACCCAGTCAACGCACTCGTGCACCTGGCTCAAGTACACTAATGGGCTTAGCTTCGAGGGATGCCCGAGCACGGCTATCGGGACCGGGCTTGGATCGCTGGTTTCGGCGCCGAGTGTCCAGCGTGCGGTCAACGCATCCCCCACGTTGAGGGAGCCTGCGGCGACCGGTACAAAGGTAGTGGTTGTGGCGCCGGCATCTACCGCCGGGACAGCTACGCCATTTACGAGGAGGGAAATGCTCGACCCGGGAAGCGGCCCATCGATGCGTACCGAGGTACTCAAGACCGATACGGGGCCAATCACAATTGGTGCAAGGAGCGTGCTCATAGTCGTTTCCCTCTCTGTATGGCGCAGACATGTCGCCTGGTTCGAAACAGGACGTAGAGGGAGCGCACTTACGGATGACTTACGGATGGGTCGGCGCGGAGCTGGACTGCTTATTTTGCCAGCAAGGCGAGAAAATCGTCGAGACTTGCTTCATCAGCAATTCAGCCTTGTCGATGCTGCCCCATTGGACCCAACCGATCTCAGACCAGGTGCTAGGCATTTCGGCCAAGCGCGTCTGCGGCTCGGCGCGCTTGCTCGTCGGCTTGCTGGTCCATCGAGTTCCACTTCTGGATCGCGAGGGTCCGTTCTGAGCGCACGGCGACGCTGGTCTCAATGTCCGAGATGAGGCGCAAAGCAGCCATGCCGCCGCCGGGTGTGAGACTCTGATTTGGTGACAAGCAAAACAGCAGCCTCTACGACTCGTCCCTCACATCGCGCAAATTGGACACAACGCGGCGGTTCTGCGACCTGCAGGCGGTGTCGGGGCACTCGCGGACGAGCCTGTCCTTGCCGTAGCCCTTGGCCCACATGCGGTTGCGGTCTATGCCGCCGGCGGCGAGGTAGTCCATCACCGCATCGGCGCGCTGCTGCGACAGCGCCGTTTCACTTGCGCCGGGATCGTCGGCGAAACCCTGCAGCTTGAGCAGCCAGCGCGGATGCTTTGCTAACCAGGCGATCTGGGTGTCGAGGGTGGCCTTGGCGACAGAATCGAGCGCGGCCGAACCTTGCGTGAAATAGGTGCGGCGGCCGACATTGAGGATAAAATCCTCCTCGCTGCCCGGCTGCACGTTCTGGAAGCCGGCAACCTCGGTGTTGGTGACGTCGGGCGTGGAAGGGGCCAGCGTGTTGCTGGTCGAGCAGGATGCGACCAACACCAGCAGGCCGGCGGCGAGCAGCCGGCGCGTGTTTTCAATCATGCGGTTCATGAGGCGCCAATCATTCGACAGTGGTGGAAGCGGGCGCCTGGTCGGCGATGTGCGGCAGGACCTGCACCGCGGTGCCGATCGGGCAGCGCTGGTAGAGGTCGATGATGTCTTCCGGGAACATGCGGATGCAGCCGCTGGAAGCGTCGGTGCCGATGCTCCATGGCTCCAGCGTGCCATGCAGGCGGTAGCCGGTGTCGGCGCCGTCGCGGTGCAGATAGAGCGCGCGCGGCCCGAGCGGATTGTTGAACGCGCCGCCTGCGATCATGGGGGGTAGCTCCGGCCTGCGCTTACGCATTTCGGGGGGCGGGACCCAGTCCGGCCACAGCGCGCGGCGGTCGATCGTCGCGCGGCCGTACCATTTGAAGCCTTCCTTGCCGACGCCGACGCCGTAGCGGATGGCGGTCTTGTTTTCCATGATGACGTAGAGGAAGTGGTGACGGGTATCGACCACGACGGTGCCGACCGGCTCGCTGCTGAAATACTTGACGATCTGGCGATGCCATCTCTTGTCGATCTTGGCGAAGTTGGTCTTGCGATAGACAAAATTGTTGTCGCTGGCGGTGCCGGCGAAAAACGATTTTGCCGCCGCGGCTTGAGCAATATTGCTGGTTGCACCTACCGCGACCAGCGCCAGGCCGCCAAGCACGACACCCCTGCGTGATAAAACCATCGGCAATATTCCCCCATGCCTAAAGCCTGGCGAACCATAGTTGAGAATTATTTCGCCTCAAAGTGGAAAATGCTGCGGTGCTTCAGTCCGCCGGGGCAGCCGCCACAGGGTGGACATTTCAGCCCACATGGAAAATGATCATGTTGCCATGCACAACACTGCAATGCTCTGATCTCGACGAGAAGCCTGAGCGTAGAAGCGGATCAACCGACCTCCGGTCCAGCGAGCGAGGACGCAAATGGACACCCCAGAGAATGGGCAATTGCATCGCGACGCGGGCGGGCGACCCCGTCGATCGGCCGGCTGGCTTGCCCGCGCCGCCATGTCGGCTGCATTCCTGCTCGGCATGGCTTTCAGCAGCACTGCGTTTGCGCAGGACCAGCAGCTTCCCGTGGTGACGGTGGCCAAGCCGGTGGTCCGTGAAATCATCGAAGACGACGAGTTCGTCGGGCGCTTCGAAGCCGTCGACCAGGTCGCCATCCGTTCGCGCGTCAGCGGCTATCTGGACAAAATCAGCTTCCAGGACGGCGCACTAGTCAACAAGGGCGACCTGCTCTTCACCATCGACCAGCGTCCGTACCAGGCGGCTTATGATGCCGCCAAATCGCAAGTGGACGTCGCCAAGAGTCTGCTCGAATTCTCCAAGATGCAGCTGGATCGCGCCGACGAACTCGCCAAGACCGGCAATATATCAACCGCGACGGTCGACGACCGCCGGCGGGAATACCTTTCGGCGCAGGCGCAGATGCAGGGCGCGACGGCTGCGCTGACGACGGCCAGCCTGAACATGGAATTCACCGAGATCAAGGCGCCCTTGTCCGGCCGCATCGACCGCCGGCTGGTGTCGGTCGGCAACCTCGTGCAGCCGGATTCCACCTTGCTGACGACCATCGTTACGCGCGATCCGATCGACTTCTATTTCGACGTCGATGAGCGCCTGTATTTCAGCTACGCCCGCGACGCGAAGGAGCGTGGCGGCAGCATGCAGGAAGGCGCCGGCGGGCTCGATGTGGTGGTTCGCGTCGCCGACCGCGCGGAGGCGGTATTCAAAGGCAAGCTCGATTTTGCCGAGAACCGGATCGACAACGCGACCGGCACCATGCGGGTGCGTGCAAGGTTTCCCAACGCCGACGGCATTCTCCAGCCAGGCATGTTCGGGCGCATCAACGTGCCGGGGTCGCTGCCGCATAGCGGCGTGCTGGTGCCCGACGAGGCGATCGGCGCCGACCAGGATCGCCGCATCGTGTTCCTGGTGGATGAGGCCGGGATGGTGTCGGCGAAGCCCGTGCGCACCGGCCCGCTTCTCGACGGCTACCGGGTGATCCGCGGGGGCCTGACCGGCGACGAGACGATCATCGTCAACGGGCTGATGCACGCCAGGCCCGGCACCAAGGTGAAGGTCGAGATGGTGACGTTGCCGCCCAGGGCCGAGACCGCCGGGTTGCAGCAATGAGGTTCGCACATTTCTTCGTCGACCGTCCGATCTTCGCATCGGTCGTTTCGATCGTCCTGCTGATCCTCGGCGGGATTGCTTATACCCAGCTGCCGGTCGCGCAATATCCCGAGATCGCGCCGCCGACCATCGTCGTTCGCGCGCAGTATCCGGGCGCCGACGCCGAGACGGTCGCAGCGACGGTGGCAACGCCGATCGAGCAGGAGATCAACGGCGTCGAGAGCATGCTCTACATGTCGTCCTATTCGTCGGGCGACGGGGCGATGGCGCTGACCATCACCTTCAAGCTGGGCACCGATCTCGACCAGGCGCAGGTGCTGGTACAGAACCGCGTGTCGGTCGCCGAGCCGCGCCTGCCCGAAGAAGTCCGCCGCCTCGGCATCACCACCACCAAGACCTCGCCCGACCTGATGATGGTCGTGCACATGCTGTCGCCCGACAATACCTACGACCAGCTCTACGTCTCGAACTACGCCCGCTCGCGGGTGCGCGACATACTGCTCAGACTCGACGGCGTCGGCGACCTCATCATCTTCGGCGAACGCGAATATTCGCTGCGCATCTGGCTCGATCCGGAAAAACTGTCCGCCCTGGGGATGACCTCGGGCGATGTGGTGCAGGCGCTGCGCGACCAGAACGTCCAGGTGTCGGGTGGCTCGATCGGCGCGCCGCCGACCAGCACCGGCGCGGCGTTCCAGTACACGGTCACCACGCAAGGCCGCTTCAACGACGCACGCGACTTCCGATACGTGATCGTCAAATCGACCGACGACGGCCGCCTGATCTCGCTGCAGGACGTGGCGCGCATCGAGCTCGGCGCCAAGGATTACGTCACCAACTCCTATCTCAACGGCAAACCGGCGGTGGCGCTCGCCATCTTCCAGCGGCCGGGCACCAATGCGCTCGCCGCAGCCGCGGAGATCCAGGACAAGATGAAGGAGCTTTCCCGCGACTTCCCGAAGGGGTTGAGCTACGACATCGTCTACAATCCGACCGAGTTCGTCGCCGAGTCGATCCAGGAGGTCTACAAGACAATCCTCGAGGCGATGCTGCTGGTCATCATCGTCATCATCGTCTTCCTGCAATCGTGGCGCATGGCGATCGTGCCGATCGTGGCGATCCCCGTGTCGCTGATCGGCACGCTGGCGGTGCTTTACGCCGCCGGCTTCTCGCTCAACATGCTGACGCTGTTCGGCCTCGTTCTGGCGATCGGCATCGTCGTCGACGATGCGATCGTCGTGGTCGAGAACGTCGAGCGCAATATCGCCAGAGGGCTGGCGCCCAATCCGGCGTCGCACCTGACCATGGACGAAGTCGGAACGGCGGTCATCGCGATCTCGCTGGTGCTGATAGCCGTTTTCGTACCGACCGCCTTCATCCCCGGCATTTCTGGGCAGTTCTACCTGCAGTTTGCGATCACCATCGCGGTGTCGACGGCGATCTCGGCATTCAATTCGCTGACGCTTTCGCCGGCGCTGGCCGCACTGCTGTTCAAGCCGCACCACGCCGCGGCGGCGCCGCCGCGCTTTTTCCTAGCGCGGTTCGGACGGGCGCTCGCCGACGGCTTCAATCGCGGCTTCGACAGGGTCGCCCACTGGTATTCGAGCATCATCCGCGTGCTGGTCGGCTCGTGGATAACGATCGCCGCCATGCTGGCCGTTTTCGCGGCCCTCATCTACGCCACGGTCTACATGGTGCAGGCGGTGCCGCGCGGTTTCATTCCGTCGCTCGACCAGGGCTATGCGATCGTCGTCGTCCAGTTGCCGGACGGCGCCTCGCTGTCGAGGACCGATGGGGTCATCCAGCAGGCGTCGCAGATCATCCGGAAAACGCCAGGCGTCGACTACGCAGTCGCCTTCGCCGGCTTCTCCGGCGCGACCTTCACCAACGCCAGCAACGCTGGCGTGATCTTCGCCAGGTTCAAGCCCTTTGACGAGCGACTGAAAGCCGGCCAGTCGGCGACCCAGGTCATCGGCAATCTGTTCGGCAGCCTGCAAAGCATCAAGGAAGCCTTCATTATCGCACTGCCGCCGCCGCCGATCCGCGGCGTCGGCAATGCCGGCGGCTTCAAGCTGCAGATCCAGGAGCGCAACAGCGCCGACATGCGGCAGATCCTAGCGCTTGCCAACGAAATCGCCGGCAAGGCCAACAAGACGCCGGGGCTGACGGGCGTGTTCACCACGTTCTCCGCGTCGAGCCCGCAATTCTTCCTGGCGATCGATCGCGACAAGGCGCGCATCCTGAACGTGCCGATCCCCAACATCTTCGAGACGCTGTCGATCAATTTGGGCACCGCCTACGTCAACGACTTCAACGCTTTCGGGCGCGTCTACCAGGTGCGGGCGCAGGCCGACCAGGCATTCCGCCTCGATCGCGCCGACATCTTGAAACTGAAGGTGCGCTCGGCGACCGGCGCGCTGGTTCCGCTCGGCACGTTGATCGAGATCCGCGACGTCACCGGCCCGGCGCTGGTCCAGCGCTACAACATGTACGTCTCGGTGCCGCTGCAGGGCAACGCCGCGCCCGGCGTTTCCACGGGCGACGCGCTGGCATTGATGGAAGGGATCACGGCAAAGACGCTGCCGGCCGGTACCTCCTATGAATGGACCGAGCTCGCCTATCAGGAGCGCAACACCGGCAATGCCGCTGTCTATATCTTCGGACTGTCGGTGCTGTTCGTGTTCCTGGCGCTGGCGGCGCAATATGAAAGCTGGGTGCTGCCGTTCGCCATTGTGCTGGTGGTGCCGCTCGGCGTGCTCGCGGCGTTGCTCGGCGTGTCTTTCCGAGGGCTGGACAACAACATCCTCGTGCAGATCGGGCTCATCGTGCTGATCGGGCTTGCCGCCAAGAACGCGATCCTGATCGTCGAATTCGCGCGCCAGGCGCAGGAACGCGGCCTGTCGGCCGCCGAAGCTGCCGTCGAAGCCTGCCGGCTCAGGCTGCGGCCGATCCTGATGACCGCTTTCTCGTTCATCCTCGGCGTCGTGCCGCTGGTGATCGCGACAGGCCCGGGCGCAGAAATGCGCCAGTCGCTCGGCACCGCGGTGTTCTTCGGCATGCTCGGCGTCACCTTCGTCGGCCTGTTCCTGACGCCGGTGTTCTACGTCACGCTCAGGTCGCTCTTTTCACGGCGCAAGCCCCGTACCGAGGCCGAGCCTTCGGGGCCGGCAGAGGCGGCATCGGAGACGGCCGCCGAGTAGGGTAACGAATTCGCCGCGTCGGGCGCGGCTTATCACTCCAGAAAATCGGCGGCGCGTAACGGCCACGATCTGCGCGACAACCGCGACCTCCCGAGTCCTCGCTTGCGAGGTCTTCTGTGGATGGCTCCCGCGATGCAAGAGGTAATTCGACATTATGGCGCGTT
>NZ_SUEG01000081.1:5145-25564 GCF_005063415.1 Mesorhizobium sp. | reverse complement strand
CCAGAAACAAAAAACCCGCCTCGAGGGCGGGTCGTCGAGCCAAATCAGCACCATACCCAAATTAGTAGCATAGCTGCCGGCACAAAGCAAGAACAAAATACGTCGCAGCCGGCAAAAACCGAGGTCGGTGTTCACGGACAATTGCAAGGTCGCGTTCTGTCGCGCGGAGACTTCCGATGACCTCACCCTCCTGGCTCACCGTCACCCAAGGCACAGCACCCCTGCTGGTCTCGATCCCGCATACCGGCATCGACCTCGCCGGCCTCGACAGCCGGCTAATCTCGACCTGGCTCGGCCGCCGTGACGCCGACTGGTGGATCGACAAGCTTTATGACTTTGCCGAGAGCCTTGGCGCGACGGTCGTGCATACGGCGATTTCGCGCACCGTCATCGACGTCAACCGCGATCCGTCGGGCGTTTCGCTCTATCCCGGCCAGACGATGACTGGGCTCTGCCCGACAGAGACCTTTGACGGCGATCCGCTCTACCGCAAGGGTGAAGAGCCGGGACCGTCGGAGATCGACGAACGCCGCGAAAAGTTCTTCGTACCCTATCATGCCGCTCTGCAGGCCGAGATCGACAGGCTGCGCGCTTTGCATGGAAAGATCGTCGTCTATGACTGCCATTCGATCCGTTCGGTGCTGCCGCGCCTTTTCGAAGGCAAATTGCCGGTCTTCAATCTCGGCACCAATGACGGCAAGAGCGCCGATCCCACGCTGCAGGAGAAAGTCACGCAGAGTCTCGCCGAAACCGGCGAGAGCTACGTCGTCAACGGCCGCTTCAAGGGTGGCTGGATCACGCGCCATTTCGGCCAGCCGCAAGCCGGCGTCCACGCGTTGCAGATGGAGCTCTCCAACCGTGGCTATCTGCGCGAGCCGGAAGGCAAGGGCGAACCGGATAACTGGCCGGTGCCTTACGATGCCGAATTCGCGGCGCCGATCCGCGTCACGCTGAAGAAGATCCTGGAAACCGCGATCGTCTGGGCCGAACGCTGACGCGCGGCGCACCTCATTCGAAAGGGACAATCATGACCGATCCTCGCCACAACATCCGTGAAGTGCGCAGCCCGCGCGGCAGCGAGCTCAACGCCCGCACCTGGCTGACGGAAGCGCCGTTGCGCATGCTGATGAACAATCTCGACCCGGACGTCGCCGAAAATCCCAACGAACTGGTTGTCTATGGCGGTATCGGCCGGGCGGCGCGCACCTGGAACGATTTCGATCGCATCGTTGCCTCGCTGAAGACACTCGGCGATGACGAGACGCTGCTGGTGCAATCCGGCAAGCCGGTCGGCGTGTTCCGCACCCATGCCGATGCGCCGCGTGTGCTGATCGCCAATTCGAACCTCGTGCCGCACTGGGCGACATGGGAGAAGTTCAACGAGCTCGATAGAAAGGGCCTGATGATGTACGGCCAGATGACGGCCGGCTCATGGATCTACATCGGCACGCAAGGCATCGTGCAGGGCACCTACGAGACCTTCGTCGAGGCCGGCCGCCAGCACTATGGCGGCAATCTCAGGGGCAAATGGATACTGACCGGCGGCCTCGGCGGCATGGGCGGTGCCCAGCCACTGGCCGCGGTGATGGCCGGAGCCTGCTGCCTGGCCGTCGAATGCGATCCCGACCGCATCGATTTCCGGCTGCGCACCCGCTATGTCGACGAGCGCGCCGACACGCTCGATGAGGCTCTCGAGAAGATCGAGCGCTGGACCAAAGCCGGTGAGGCGAAATCGGTCGGCCTGGTCGGCAACACCGCCGACATCGTGCCGGAACTGGTGCGGCGCGGCGTGCGCCCGGACATCGTCACCGACCAGACCTCGGCGCATGACCCGCTCAACGGCTATCTGCCCAAGGGCTGGTCGCTGGCCGAGTGGCGCGAGAAGCGCACCAGCGACCCGAAGGCGGTCGAAAAGGCTGCCCGCGCGTCAATGCGCGAGCATGTCGAGGCGATGGTGGCGTTCTGGAACGCCGGCGTGCCGACGCTCGATTACGGCAACAACATCCGCCAGGTGGCAAAGGAGGAGGGGTTCGAGAATGCCTTTGCCTTTCCGGGTTTCGTGCCGGCCTATATCCGTCCGCTGTTTTGCCGCGGCATCGGCCCGTTCCGCTGGGCAGCACTTTCCGGCGATCCCGAGGATATCTACAAGACCGACGCCAAGGTGCGCGAGCTGACCCCTGGTAACACCCATCTGCACAATTGGCTCGACATGGCGCGTGAGCGTATCGCGTTCCAGGGCCTGCCGGCGCGCATCTGCTGGGTTGGGCTTGGCGACCGCCACCGGCTCGGCCTCGCCTTCAACGAGATGGTCGCCAGGGGCGAACTGAAGGCACCGGTCGTCATCGGCCGCGACCATCTCGACTCCGGCTCGGTCGCCTCGCCGAACCGCGAGACGGAAGCGATGAAGGACGGCTCGGATGCAGTCTCCGACTGGCCGCTGCTCAACGCCCTGCTCAACACCGCGTCCGGCGCCACCTGGGTATCATTGCACCATGGCGGCGGCGTCGGCATGGGCTTTTCCCAGCATGCCGGCATGGTCATCGTCGCCGACGGTACGCCCGAGGCGGCGAAGCGCCTGGAGCGGGTTTTGTGGAACGACCCGGCGACGGGCGTCATGCGCCATGCCGATGCCGGCTACGACATCGCGATCGAGTGCGCCAGGGAGAACCAGCTCAACCTGCCCGGCATTTTGGCCTGAGCCGTACCTTGCGCATTCTTCGGGCCTCGGAATACCGGTCGATGCCGTGGAAGAACGGCGGCGGGGTGACGACGGAGATTGCCGTCTCGCCGCCAGGTGCCGGGCTCGACGATTTCGACTGGCGCGTCTCGATGGCGCTGGTCGAGGGCGGCGGCCCGTTTTCCGGGTTTCCCGGCGTCGACCGGACTTTGGCCTTGCTGGAAGGCGCGGGCATGGTCCTCGACATCGCCGGCCGGCTGCCGGTCGAAATCACCAAGGCTTCCGCACCGCTTGCCTTTCCAGCCGACGTGCCGATGCAAGCCACGCTGATCGCCGGTCCCATCACCGACCTCAACGTCATGACCCGCCGCGCCCGGGCGGCCCACGCGGTCGAGCGCCTGCTGATTTCGGCTCCGACGGAAATCCGGGCCAAAGCCGACGCAACGCTCATCCTGTGCGTCTACGGCGAGCTCGGGGTGGCCGGCGCAGCGCCCATGCAACTTAGGCCGCTCGATGCGCTGTTGCTCGGGCCGCAAGCACCTGAACTGCACCTGGATCCCGTCCGGCCGGCGATGCTGTTCGTGATCCGCATCGACCGCATTGCCGGCAACGATTAACGCCTGTTTCCAAACATGATCGCGATGCCGGCCAAATATCGCGTAAGCTGGTCCCTGCATCACGAAAAAGCCTGAATCTTCCGCCGATCAGAGGCCGAAACGATGCTCGGAGCGCTCGCCTGGACGTTGTCGAAAGACGACACCTTGTCGTGGTGCGGAAACAAACATTCGGCCAAGTGTTGCGATGCAACCAATTGCATTTGGACCGGTTTTAGGGACATTGCCGTGGCGGTGACGCCGCACTGCGTCCCCAACACGGAACCTTAGATGAATATCCAGACCAATCTCGCACAAATCGAAAAGACGAGCGCCAGCTTCCCGGCTGTCACCGACGAGCCGATACGCTCCCATTTCCTGCCGGAAGATCGGCTGCGAGCGTTGGGCGCAGCCCTTGCCAATGGCGATGCCAAGGATTTGTTCGGTCTGACGCCTTTCGATTTTCAGGCGCGCATCCGCGACAGCGCCAGGAAGATTCTCGATGTCTACCGTTCCACCAACGCTGCCCAGGCGAGGGGCGAAACGATCACGCCCGCGGCGCAGTGGCTGCTCGACAACAATTACCTGGTCGAGGAGACCATTTTTCAGGTCAAGCGCGACCTGCCGCGACGCTTCTACCGCCAGTTGCCGACGTTGAAACTGTCGGATGGATCCAGCGTGCCGCGCGCGCTGGCGGTCGCATGGACCTATGTCGCGCATTCCGACAGTTCCGTCTCGTCGGCCATGTTCAAGGCGATCGTCGAAGGCTTCCAGTCCGTCGAGCCGCTGAAGATCGGCGAATTATGGGCGCTGCCGTCGCTGCTGCGCTTCGTCCTGATCGAGAACCTTCGCCGCATCGCGGTCCGCGTCAATCGCACGCGGGAACTGCGCCAGATCGCCAACGAGGTCGCCGACCGTGTGCTGGCGACGGACGACAGCGCCGACCGGCAGGCGATACTTTCCCACTACAGCGCCCATGCGCAGGACACCACCTTCGCCACCCAGTTGCTCTACCGGCTGCGTGACGGCTCGCAAAATGCCGGCAGGGCGCTGGAATGGCTGGAAGGCGAGCTGGAAAGGACCGGCTCCGACGCCGAGGAGATCATCCTCAGCGAGCACCACACGCTGTCCAGCGGCAACGTGACCACCGGCAACATTATCCGCGGCCTGCGCCTGATCAACGACATCGACTGGACGGTGTGGTTCGAGGGCGTCAGCCGCATCGACACCTTGCTGCGCGAACGCACCGATTTCGCCGCGCTCGATTTCTTTTCGCGCGACCAATACCGGACTGCGATCGAGGAGCTGGCACGCCGTTCCGATCTCTCCGAATTTCGCGTTGCCGAAAGGGCGATCGAACTCGCCGGCCATGCTGCCGATGCACCGGGCTCCGAAACCGGTCCGATCGCTCACACCGACGTCGGCTTCTTTCTCGTCGGCCCGCGCCGGATGGAGCTCGAGCGGTCGATCGGCTACCGGCCGACCATCGGCAAGACGATCAGCCGGACATTCCGCAAGACCGGATGGCTGGGCATCGTCGTGCCGGTGTTTGCGCTGACGGTCCTGCTTCTGGTCGTTTCCGGCAATGCGCTCGCCAATCTCGGCCTGTCGGTGCCGTCGATCGTCCTGATGCTGGCCCTGTTCGCGGTGCCGGCCAGCGAAGGCGCGCTCGCATTCTTCAACACCGTCGTCTCGCTGTTTTTGAAGCCGACGCGTCTCATCGGCTATGATTTCAGGCACGGTGTGCCGGCCGAGGCGCGCACGCTGGTGGTGGTGCCGTCGCTGATCGGCTCGCGCGACGATGTCGAGGAGAACATCCGCAACATCGAGGTGCATCACCTCGCCAACACGGCGGGTGAGGTCTATTTCGCGCTGCTTTCCGACTGGCCGGACTCGAAGACCGAGATCGATACGGCGGATGTCGAAATCCTCGAATTCGCCCGTGCCGAAATCGCCAGGCTGAACGCCCGCTATCCCTCGGAAGGCGCGCCGCGCTTTTATCTGCTGCATCGGCGCCGGCTCTACAACGCGTCGCAAGGCGTCTGGATGGGCTGGGAGCGCAAGCGCGGCAAGCTGCACGAATTGAACCTTCTGCTGCGCGGCGACAGCGACACCACCTTCCTGCCGTTGGAAGTGCCATTGCCGGAGAGCGTCGTCCACGTCATGACGCTGGACGCCGACACCCGCACCACCCGCGACGCCGTCGCTGCGCTGGCCGGCAAGCTTTGCCACCCGCTCAACCGTCCGCATTTCGACGTCGCACGGCGCGAGGTCATCGCAGGCTATTCCATCCTGCAGCCGCGCATCACCGCGTCGCTGACCAGTGGCGACGAGGCGTCGTTCTTTCAGCGTGTCTTTTCCGCCAATCGCGGGCTCGATCCGTACGTCTTTGCCGTGTCGGACCTCTACCAGGACATCTTCGGCGACGGTTCCTTCACCGGCAAGGGTCTCTACCATGTCGACGCCTTCGAGGCGGCACTGAAGGGCCGCATCGAAGAAAACACCATCCTCAGCCATGATCTGCTCGAAGGCGCGCTGGCGCGCTCGGCCTTGGTCACCGACGTCGAACTGGTCGAGGACTATCCGACCCGCTATTCGGTCGATGCGTCGCGCCATCATCGCTGGGCACGCGGCGACTGGCAGCTTCTGGGCTTCATCCTCGGCCCGCGCTCAAGCGTGCCGGCGCTGTCGCGCTGGAAGATGGTGGACAATCTGCGCCGCTCGGTGACGCCGATCTTCTGGGTGATGGCCGCGATCGCCGGCTGGACGCTGCTGCCCTTCACGCAGGCCGCGCAATGGCAGGCGCTGCTGATCCTCACGCTGTTCATGGCGCCTACCTTCGACATCGTCAACGCCATCCTGCCGAAGAGCGGCGACCAGACGCCGCGCGGCCATTTCTCGGCACTGGCACGCGACGTTGCCTTCGGTACCGCCCTGGTGGCGCTGAAGATCGTGCTGATGGCGCACCTTGCCTGGATGATGGGCGACGCGATCATCCGCACGCTCTATCGGCTGTTCGTCAGCCGCCAGAACCTGCTCGAATGGCGCACCGCCTCGCAGGCGCACAAGGGCGGCGACAACGATCTCGGCTCCTACTACAGCATTATGTACGGCGCGGTGATCATCGGCGTCGTCGGCCTCGCGGTGCCGGTGCTGGCCGATTCCACCGGCGCCTTCGTCGCCTTCTTCTTTGCCTTGTTCTGGATCGGCTCGCCCGCGATCGCCTGCTGGATCAGCCGTTCGGCCGAAACCGAGGACCGCCTGCGCATATCGGCCGCCGACATCCACGCGCTGCGCACCGTGGCGCGGCGTACATGGCACTATTTCGAGACCTTCGTGACGGCCGAGCATCACCATCTGCCGCCGGATAATTTCCAGGAAAGCCCGGCCCCCGTTGTGGCGCCGCGCACCTCGCCGACCAATATCGGCGTCTACCTGCTGTCGGTGATTTCGGCGCGCGATTTCGGCTGGATCAGCCTCTCCGACGCCGTCAACCGCATCGACGCGACCATGTCGACCATCGAGAGCATGCCGCGCGACCGCGGCCATCTCTTCAACTGGTATGACACGACGACCCTGAAGCCGCTCTATCCGCTTTACATTTCTGCCGTCGACAGCGGCAATCTCGCCGGCCATCTGGTGGCCGTGGCCGCTGCCTGCGCCGAATGGGCCGAAGCGCCGTCGGTGCATGTGCAGGGCGACTTCGAAGGCATCCTCGACACCGTCACTATCCTCGACGAAAGCCTTGAGGAACTGCCCGACGACCGGCGTCAATTGCGGCCCTTGCGCCAGCGGCTCGCCGACCGTCTCGACGGCATGCGTAGGGCGGTCGAATTGATCAAGGCGCAGCCGGAGATGGCGTCGATCCGCACCATCAACCTGGCCGTCCTGGCCGGCGAGATACGCAAGCTCGCGACAGCCATCCACACCGAAGCCGCATCGACCCAGAGCGACACCATCGCCGATTGGGCGGCCAGGCTCGAAGCCACCTGCGAGGCGCATGTGCACGACGCGCACAGCGACGAAAACGCCGTCGCGGCATTGCGGGCCAAGCTTCTGACCTTGCGCGAGCGCACGCGCCGTTTCGCCTTCGAGATGGATTTCTCGTTCCTGATGCGGCCCGAACGCAAGCTCCTGTCGATCGGTTACCGGGTCGAGGAGCATCAGCTCGACGAAAGCTGCTACGACCTTTTGGCCTCCGAGGCGCGGCTGACCAGCCTGTTCGCCATCGCCAAGGGCGATTTGCCGACCGAGCACTGGTTCCGGCTCGGCCGGCCGATCGTCGAGATCGGCTTCCAGGGCGCTTTGATGTCCTGGTCCGGCTCGATGTTCGAATATCTGATGCCGCCGTTGGTGATGAAGGAGCCGCAAGGCAGCATTCTCAACCAGACCAGCAAGCTCATCATCAAGCGCCAGATCCAGTATGGCCGTTCGAAGAACGTTCCCTGGGGGATTTCGGAAGCGGCCTACAACGCCCGCGACCGTGAACTGACCTATCAGTACACCAATTTCGGCGTGCCCGGGCTCGGCCTGAAGCGCGGCCTTGGCCAAAACACGGTGATCGCGCCTTACGCGACCGTGCTGGCAGCGCAGTTCACGCCGCATGAATCCGTGCAGAACCTGGCCAGGCTGAGGCGGCTGGGCGCACTTGGCCGGCACGGTTTCTACGACGCGGTCGATTTCACGCCGCAGCGCGTCCCCGAAGGCACCGACCACGCCGTCGTGCTCAACTACATGGCCCACCACTCCGGCATGTCGATTGCCGCAGTTGCCGATGCGATCTTCGAAGGGCGCCTGCGCGACCGCTTCCACAGCGATCCGGTGATCGAGTCGGCCGAATTGCTGCTGCAGGAAAGGGCGCCGCGCGACATCCCGACCGCGACCGTCAGGACCGAGGCCGACGAGCGCTCGAAGGACGAGACCGAACTGGAAAGCCCGGATACGCGCATCGTGCTCGATCCGCTCAGGGCGCTGCGCTCGACCAGTGTCATGTCCAATGGCCGCTACTCGGTCATGGTCACCGCCACCGGGTCCGGCTACAGCCGCTTGGGCGAACTTGCCGTCACGCGCTGGCAGCCGGATCCGACCGAGGACCGCCTTGGTTCCTATATTTTCCTGCGCGACGCCAGCAACGGCGATTGGTGGTCGGCCACCGCCGAGCCGAAGCGCGCCGCCGGCGAGCGTGCGCAGACGCTGTTTTCCGACGACAAGGCGAGCTTCGTCAAATCGATCGGATCGCTGCGTTCGGAAGTCGAGTGCATCGTCATCTCGGAAGGCAATGGTGAGGGCCGACGGGTGACGCTCCACAATGATGGCCCCGCCGACCGGCATATCGAAGTAACCTCGTTTGCCGAACTGGTGCTGGGCTCCGAGCCCTCGGATAATGCCCATCCTGCCTTTTCGAAGATGTTCGTGGAAACCGAGATCGCGCCGAACAATGGGGCGATCTTCGCCACCAGGCGCAAGCGCGAAAAGGACGAACCCGACGTCACCATGGTGCATTTCGTCACCGACCCGTCTGGATCGGCGCGCGACGCCGAGGCCGAAACCGACAGGCGCGCCTTCATCGGCCGCGGCCGCACCATCACCGAGGCGGCTGCCTTTGATCCCGGCGCCAAGCTTGGCGGCCATTCCGGCTTCACCCTGGATCCGATCGCATCGCTTCGCCGGCAGGTGCGCGTGCCGGCCAACAAGAAGATTTCGCTGACCTTCTGGACCGTAGTCGGTACCCATCGCGCCGAATTGGATGCCGCCATCGCACGGCTCGACCATCCCGAAAGCTTCGCCCGCCAGGCGATGCTCGCCTGGACGCGCTCGCAGGTGCAGACCCGACACCTTGGCCTCAGCCTGTCCGACGCCGCTAATGTGCAGAAGCTGGCGCGCTATCTGATCTATCCCGATCCGTTCCTGCGCCTTCCGGGCGAATCCATCGTCTCCGGGCTCGGCAGGCAGTCCAGCCTATGGCCGACCAGCATATCCGGCGATTTTCCGATTTTCCTGGTCAGGATCGCCGATGTCGCCGATCTGGAGATCGTCGCCCAGGCGCTTCGCTTCCAGGAATACATGCGTGCCCGCGGCATGATGATCGATTTTGTCGTCGTCAACGAGCAGGCGTCATCCTACGTGCAGGACCTGCAGCGCGCGGTGGAGACGCTGTGCGAAAACAGCCGGTTGCGCGGCAAGGAGCTCGGACCCCGCCAGCACATCTTCGCGGTGCGCCGCGATCTGATGGAGGAAACGACCTACAGGACCTTGCTCGCCGTCGCTCGGGTGGTGCTGCATACGCGCAACGGCACCATCTTCGACCAGATCGAGCGCGCCGAGGCCGCGGCATTGCAGGCGCGAGACGCCGCCCTCCAGCCGGCAGACCTTGCAGCCCTTCGCGAGCCGTCCTTGCCAGTGCCGACGTCGCACGCATCTGCCGCCCAGGCACTGATCGAGGGACGCGTCGACGGCAGCGGGCTCGACCAATGGAACGGTTTCGGCGGCTTCGATAGCGACGGACGCCACTACGTCGTGCGTCTTGCCGGCCGGCGCACGACGCCGCAGCCGTGGATCAACGTGATCTCCAACCCATCGTTCGGGTTCCACATATCGGCTGAAGGCGCTGCCTTCACCTGGAGCCGCAACAGCCGCGACTATCAACTGACGCCATGGTCGAACGATCCGGTCACCAACCGCCCGGGCGAGGGCATCTATATCTACGATCAGGCCAGCGGCAGGGCGTTCTCGCCAATGGCTGCCGTGGTGCGTGACCCGACAATGACCTACGAAACCTGGCACGGGCAAGGTTTTTCGACGTTCCGCTCAAAACGCGGGCCGCTGTCGATGGACCTGACCCATGTCGTCGATCCCGTCGATCCGGTGAAGATATCGCGGCTGCGCATCCAGAATTCGGGTTCGGTGCCGATGCGGCTACGCGTCTATGCCTATGCGGAATGGGTTCTTGGCGGCCATCGCTCGCGCACCGCTGCAAGCATCGTTCCGTCGAGGGATGCCGCGACCGGCGCTTTGCTGGCGCAAAATCCTTATGGGCTCGATTTCGGCGAGCGGATCGCCTTTCTGGCCGCCGACGGTGCGGTGCATTCGGTCACGGCCGACCGCGGCGAGTTCATCGGCAGGCAAGGCACCAGCGAGCTTCCGCATGCCGTGCTGAGCGGCGCCGGCCTGTCGGGCCGTGTCGAGGCCGGCGACGACCCCTGCGCGGCCATCGCACGCGATATCGAAATCGCTGCCGGTGGCGACGTCACGCTGCTCTGGCTGCTCGGCGACGCGGCCTCGCCCGCGGAGGCCAGCGCGCTGGTGCAGACCCATCGCTCCAGGGATTTCGATCAGCGCCTAGCCGACAACGAGCGCACATGGCGCGGCTTTCTCGACACAATCCAGGTCGAGACGCCGGACAAGGCACTCGACGCCATGGTCAATCACTGGCTGCCCTATCAGAGCCTGGCCTGCCGCATCCGAGCCCGCTCTGCGTTCTATCAGGCGAGCGGTGCCTTCGGCTTCCGCGATCAGTTGCAGGACACCTTGGCCTTGCTGGCGCATGACCCCAGGCTGGCGCGCGATCAGATCCTCAACGCGGCGCGGCGGCAATTCCCCGAAGGCGACGTGCAGCATTGGTGGCTGCCGCGCACCGAGGCCGGCGTCCGCACCATGATCTCGGACGACGTGGTCTGGCTGGCCCACGCCACGGCCCGCTACCTGCTGGTGACAGGCGACACCGCGATCCTGAAGGAGCAACTGCCGTTCATCGAAGGGCAGCCGCTGGGCGAAGGCGAGCACGATGCTTTCTTCATCCCGGAAATCTCGAAGAAGACAGCCTCGCTCTATGACCATTGCGCGCGGGCGCTCGATCTAGCCGTCAAGCGCAGCAGCCCGGCCGGGCTGCCGCTGATCCTCGGCGGCGACTGGAACGACGGCATGAACCGCGTCGGCGAGCACGGCAAGGGCGAGAGCGTATGGCTGGGCTGGTTCCTGCTGAAGACGCTGGGCGACTTTGCCGCTGTCGCCAAGGCGGAGCGCGATGCCAAGCGCGTGCAAGCCTGGACGAAGCACGCCGAGGTGCTGAAGCGGGCGCTGGAAAGCACTGCCTGGGATGGCGAGTGGTATAGGCGCGGCAGCTTCGACGACGGCACGCCGCTCGGCTCGCGCAAATCGGACGAGTGCAAGATCGACTCGATTGCCCAGTCCTGGAGCGTGCTTTCGGGCGAGGGCGACCCGGCGCGGTCGACGACGGCAATGGGGCAGGCGATGAAAGCGCTCGTCGACGACGAGCTCAAGATCGTCAAACTGTTCACCCCGCCCTTCTCGAAGACGGAAAAGGACCCGGGCTACATCAAGAGCTATCCGCCGGGGGTCCGTGAAAACGGCGGCCAGTACACGCATGCGGCGACATGGTTCGTCATTGCGCTCGCCGAGATGGGTCGCACCGACGATGCCTACCGTTGCCTTTCGATGCTCAATCCGGTCAACCATGCGCTCGATGAAGCCGCGGCAGAGCGCTACCGCGTGGAACCTTACGTCGTCGCGGCCGATGTTTATTCCGGGCAAGACAAGGGCGGCCGAGGCGGCTGGACCTGGTATACCGGGTCGGCGGGCTGGCTTTATCGCGCTGCGGTCGAGAGCATTCTCGGCATAGAGCGCCGCGGACAGCGCATCCAATTCACGCCGCGACTTCCCAGCCATTGGGACGGCTATTCGGCAACCCTGAAGATGCTGGGCGCCGAGATCAAGGTACGCGTCGTCCGCGACAAAAAGGCCCGGGCCATCTCACTTGAAGTGAATGGCACGAAGACCAGATCTTCGTCCTTCGAGCCAAAAGCCGGAGACAATGCCGAGGTGGTCGTTAGAATACCGACCTAGATTCAACGACTTGGAGCGTCGCTCAGGGTTCCCCAGGGCACGCGCGGGCGCTCCAAGTGCCTCTACCGGTTATATTTGCGTTTGACCTTGCTGAATGCCTGCACACGACTTTAGACGTCGTGCCCGGGGTCTTGCTGATTAAAATTGTGGCAGTGCTTTCCAGCTGCCATGATTTTGCCGCAACGCTGACATTTCACCTTTTATCTCAAACTGTTAGACGATCACGGCAAATTTCGAAGCGTCGTCATCTTTTGTTCGCGGAATGGGAACGGAAGAGGTAGACGAGCATTGTTTTGCGACGCGTCAACCGATACGAGTCAAAAAATGACGCACTGCACCATAAATAATTGGCGGAGTAGCTGAAGTGTCACTTCTGCAAATCTACTGGCGAGCGCTCGGTTATCTCGCTGCCGACAGGAAACGCGTTGCGTTTATCTGCGGGGCGAATGTCGCGCTTGCCATTATCGCCATCCTCGAGCCGATCATGTTCGGCCGGGTGATCGATGCCATTTCGGACCGCGGCTCGGTATTCGCGACGCTCGCAATGTGGGCCGGCCTCGGCGCGTTCAACATCATCGCCTTCGTTCTGGTGGCGCGCGGCGCCGATCGCTTTGCCCACCAGCGGCGCAGCGAGGTTCTTTGCCAGTCGTTCGAGCGCGTGATCACCATGCCGCTTGCCTGGCATCATCAGCGCGGCACCTCCAATTCCCTGCACACGCTCCTGCGCGCCGTCGAGACCTTGTTCAGCCTGTGGCTGGAATTTATGCGGCAGCATCTGTCGACCGCGGTCGCGCTGGTTCTGCTGGTGCCCACGGCGCTCAGCATGGATATCCGCATGTCGATGGTGCTGCTGGCGCTTGGCGCGCTCTATGTCGGCATCGGACGGCTGGTGATGCGGCGCACCAAGGAGGGCCAGGCGGCCGTGGAGCGGCATTACCACAAGGTGTTTGCGCATGTGACCGACTCGGTCAGCAACGTCGCCGTCCTGCAGAGCTACAACCGCATCGGCCATGAGACCGAGGCGCTGAAGCGCTACGTCAAGAACCTGCTCGACGCACAGAATCCGGTGCTCGACTGGTGGGCGATGGCCAACGCGCTGCACCGCCTGTCGTCGACGATTTCGATGATGGTGGTCCTGTTGATTGGCGCCTATCTGGTGACGCACGGCCAGTTGCGCATCGGCGACGTCATCGCCTTTACCGGCTTTGCCACGCTGCTGATTGCCCGGCTCGACCAGATGTCGGCTTTCGCCAACCAGATTTCCGAGGCACGCGCCAAGCTCGAGGAATTCTATCATCTCGAGGACTCCGCTTCCGATGCCGCCGAGCCAGACGGGCTGCGCGAGCTCGTCAACGTCACCGGTCACGTGCGTTTCGAGAATGTCTGCTTCGAGTTCGGCAACTCCGGGCAGGGCGTCGACGATGCGTCGTTCGAGGTCCAGGCCGGCCAGACCGTCGCCATCGTCGGCCCGACGGGCGCCGGCAAGACGACGCTCATCAACCTTCTGCAACGCGTCTTCACCCCGTCCAGCGGCCGTATCCTGATCGACGGCATCGATACCCGCACGGTGACCCGCAAATCGCTGCGCCATTCGATCGCCACCGTGTTCCAGGATGCCGGCCTGCTCAACCGCTCGATCGAGGACAACATCCGCGTCGGCCGTGCGGAGGCGACCTATGACGAGGTCCACGCCGCGGCCAATGCCGCCGCCGCGCAGGATTTCATCCTGTCGAAGTGCGAGGGCTATGACACGGTCGTCGGCGAACGCGGCGGACAGCTGTCCGGTGGCGAGCGCCAGCGCATCGCGATTGCCCGCGCCGTACTGAAGGACGCGCCCATCCTGGTTCTCGACGAGGCGACCAGCGCGCTCGACGTCGAGACGGAAGACCGCGTCAAGGACGCCATCGACGAGCTGCGGCGCGGCCGCACCACCTTCATCATCGCCCACCGCCTGACCACCGTTCGCGACGCCGATCTGGTCGTGTTCATGGACAGGGGTCGGGTGGTCGAGATGGGCGGGTTCACCGAACTGTCGCTGCGCAACGGCCGCTTCGCCAGCCTGCTGCGCGCCGGCGGCCTGCTCAACGACGAGGAGGTCCGCCGCCTCAGCCGTCCGGTGAACGAAGCCGCCTGAGCCAGCGCGCCTTGCCTTCTCCCACAAGGGGGGAAGGGAAGACGCTGTGGTTGCCGCAACTACGCCGGCGGTCTATGTAAGGCCGCATGAGCGACACGACTTCACGCCTCTCCGGCTGGATGGACCTTGCCAACCCGACGCGGTTCGTCGGGCTGGCCGACAAGGTCGTGCCGTGGCTGGCGAGCGTCGCCGCCATCATCCTCGCTGTCGGTCTCTATATGAGCTTCACGGCGCCTGAGGATTTCCAGCAGGGCATCACCGTGCGCATCATGTATATCCACGTGCCTTTCGCCTGGCTTGCCATGATGTGCTACACGCTGATGGCGGTCTCGGCGCTTGGCACGCTGGTCTGGCGCCATCCGCTGGCCGACGTGGCGCTGAAATCGGCGGCGCCGATCGGCGCCGTCTTCACCGCCCTTGCACTGATCACCGGTTCGATCTGGGGCAAGCCGATGTGGGGCACCTGGTGGGTGTGGGACGCGCGGCTGACGTCGGTCTTCATCCTGTTCCTGATGTATCTCGGCATCATCGCGCTGACCCGCGCGCTAGACGATGCCGGGCGCGCCGCCTGGGCCGCCGCCATCATCACCCTGGTCGGCTTCATCAACATCCCGATCATCAAATTTTCGGTCGACTGGTGGAACACGCTGCATCAGCCGGCTTCGGTGTTCCGTCTCGGCGGCCCGACCATCGACCCGAGCCTGTTGTGGCCTCTTCTGGTCATGGCCGTCGGCTTCACAGTCCTGTTCTTTGCGCTGCATCTGATGGCGATGCGCACCGAGATCCGGCGCCGCCGCGTCATTTCGATGCGCCGGGTTGCGGCAAGGCAGGCTAGCTGATCTTCGTCGAGTTCCTTCGCGCCCCCCTCTGGCCTGCCGGCCATCTCCCCCTCCAGGGGGGAGATTGGATGTCGCGTCGGCTTTCGCAAACTACCGAAGGAGAAGTGCTGGCGCCGAAGCAGCTAATCTCCCCCCTGGAGGGGGAGATGGCCGGCAGGACAGAGGGGGGTGCTGTCCCTCCGGCGTCCGGGAAATTCAATACACTGAGGCCTCCATATGCGCTCGGCTTGGTTCATCCCATCCGTCCTCGCGCCTTGAGCGGCAGCGTCTCGATCACCTTGTCGCCTTCGATCAGATGCACTTCGTCGAACAAATTGGTGACGACGCAGCAATGGTCGGGCACGATGCGCACGCGCTCGCCGATGCGAAGTTCTGCTCCGCCCGAAAGCGTGACGTTGCCATGTTCTTCGCTGAGGCTGGTCACCCTTGCGCCTGAAATGCCCAGCAGCTCGCCGAAGTCGGCGAGCCCCAGCGTGTCGCTGGACAGGGCCTTGCTGCCGGCGTCGAGGATGGCGCGTGTCGGCGTTGGACGGCTGACCACCGTCGACAGTACCGTCAGTGCGCAATCGTCGAGGCTGCCGACGCCTTTGGCGACCTGGTAACGGTCGAGATAGATGTAGGTGCCGGGCCGGTATTCGGTGACGACGGAATGCTCGCCGGAACGCCACATGTCGGGCGTGCCGCCGCTGGAGATGCGCTCGCAGGCAAGGCCGGATGCTGCAAGTGCTTGCTGCGCATCGGCGAGCC
Organism: Mesorhizobium sp.; assembly: GCF_005063415.1. GTDB lineage: Bacteria > Pseudomonadota > Alphaproteobacteria > Rhizobiales > Rhizobiaceae > Mesorhizobium. The sequence continues at coordinate 9,712 of NZ_SUEG01000081.1, read as the reverse complement.
ACGCCTCGGTCGCGGCGGCGCGGCCCGCCCCCGGGTAGGTCATCAAGCCGCCGAAGACGAGCCCCCTGACCTTGCCGATCTCGCTCGCCAGCGCGACTGCCTCGCCGGCCGACTGCACACCGCAGCGGCCCATGCCGGTGTCGCATTCGACCAGCACCGGCAGGCGGTGGCCGGGATCGGTAAAGGTGGCGGCAAGTCCCATCAGCGTGTCCATGCTGTCCGTTGTCACCGACAGGGTTACGCGGCCGTGCAGCGCCTTGAGGCGCTCCAGCTTGGCCCGCCCGAGGATATTGTAGGGCAGAAAGATGTCGGTCAGTCCGGCATCGGCCATGATTTCGGCCTCGCCGATCTTCTGGCAGGTGATGCCGATGGCGCCGGCCGCGACCTGCTTCTTCGCCCAGTAGGGCAGCTTGTGGGTCTTGATGTGCGGCCGGAGCTTCAGCCCATGGCTGTCGGCATGGGCCTGCGCCCGCGCGATGTTGGCTTCGGCGCGGCCGGCGTCGATCAGGATCGCCGGCGTATCGAGGTCGTCTATGCTGCGCATGGTCTCACCATCGGAAAATTGGTTGACCTTATGGCCCTGATCGGACCGCATGTCATGAGGCCAGCGACAGCAGTTTGCATCGACACCGGATTGACGTTCGGCTATTGCGTTAGCGCCTGAAAAGCGACGGGAAGGAACCACGATTATGAAACGCTCCGCCATCAACGATATCATCCGCGACGCCGACGCCTTCATCCGTTCGTTCGGCTACATCATGCCGCCCTTCGCCTACTGGACCCCGGAAGAGATGAAGGCGCACCGGCAGGATTCGGCGGCGATCTTCTCCTCCCGGCTTGGCTGGGACATCACCGACTATGGCCAGGGCAAGTTCGACGAACTCGGCCTGTTCCTGTTCACCGTCCGCAACGGCCGCTACGAGGACATGAAGAAGGGCATGGGCATGCTCTATGCCGAGAAGATCATGATCTCGCGCAAGGATCAGCTGTCGCCGATGCACCGCCACAACATCAAGGCCGAAGACATCATCAACCGCGGCGGCGGCAAGCTGGTGCTGGAGCTGTTCATGCATGATCGCGATGGCGGCATCGATCCGAAGGCCGAAGTGACGGTACCTGTCGACGGAACCATTCACAGGCTGCCTGCGGGTGGACTGCTGAAGCTCGACCCAGGCCAGAGCGTCACTTTGCTGCCGGGCGTCTGGCACGCCTTCTGGGCCGAGGGCAAGGACGTGCTGATCGGCGAGGTTTCGACCGTCAACGACGATCTGACCGACAACGTCTTCCGCGAGCCGATCGGCCGCTTCGCGGACATCGACGAGGACACAGCACCGCTGCATTTGCTGGTGTCCGACTACGAGAAGTGGGTGGGGTAGGGCAGAAGAGCGGCAGGATTGTCGAAAAACGACCACGAATTCAATTCGTGCGATTAGCAAATCCACGTAGCCTGCGGACTTCGGCGATCAGGCGAGGGATGTCCTGGCGAGCGGCGGCAATGAAATCCTGGTCGGCAATCGTCGCGCCATTCATTTCGATGTCTTCACCTCTATCCGGTCCTTGGCCGGTTTGGATGAAATTCGATCCTCCAGAAAAATCCCGGCCCTCGACCCACGATTTCCACGGGCCGGCCTGGGCCGCGGCAACTCGGGCTTCCATCTCTTGAAGTTCAAGCTCGGATAGAGATGTGTTCATGACAGTCTCGTGGAGCGTTGTTACCGCGCGTGCTTGTCGGCCCTGCGGTTGCCCAGCAGGAGTTTGCGTTCGAGATGCGCCCGCAAGTCCCCGTAATATGCCGTCAGGAACGCGCGTGCGTCATGGGCTTGGGGTGCCGCGCCGATCTTGCGTCCGATCGTTTCGGCCACCGTCCGCAACGCGAAATAGTCGTCGCGGCGCAGCACCTCCTCCAGCTTGTGGAGTTCGGCAATCCCGTAGGCGTCGAGCTGGGCGTGGCTGAACCGGAAGGCGCCGGCCGCCGGATCCTGCCGGGCCGACAGATCTTCAAGCAAGGCACGCTTCGGCGCTTCGACCACCCAGGTCCCCGCCAACAGATCGCCGATCCGCATGCGGTCGCGATTGAACAGCGGGAACAAGGCAAACAGCAGCGTCCACACCAGTCCGAACACCGTCGTCAGCGTGTCGGCTAGGTCGGTCCCGCTGCGTCCGGCGATGATCGAGAGCGGCAGGAACACCTCGATCTCGCGCATCAGGTTGCGGGCAATGACCTGGTCGATCGACAGGCCGTCTCCGCTGCGCGACGCGACCCGGACGCCGACGATCCGCTTGCCGGGCGTGGCCGCGCGCCGGCCCGCTTCGAAGACGATGAAGTAGGCGTTGCGCAGAAAGAAGATCAGGATGATCCAGACGACGAAGAGCGGCTGAAATCCCTCGCTGCCAAGGCCTCCCACCCCGAATAGCGCGACGATCGTGATCACGATTGCAGCCACGGCGATGAACACGACGTCGAGAAGGAAGGCGGAGGCCCGCGTGCCGGCGTCGGCCAGCCTAATCCGGAGATCGACGCCTTCGGGCGTGATCAGCGGCCGTATAGCCGCGAAGGCGGCGCGTTTACCGATCGCCATGCCGCACCGCCCGGAACAGATAGAAATAACCGATCCAGAACGCCAGCATGCCACCGCCAATGGCGTAGCGCGTGACGTCGCTGGTGATGGTCTGCCTGCCAATGCCCTCGAGCAGCCCGGCAAACAGCAGCATGACCGAGACCCCGACCATGGCGTTCGCGGCGATGCGTCCGGCGCGAGCCGCTGCCGCCATGCGTGTCAATTCGCCGGGAAAGGCGATGCTGGTGCCGATGCGCATGCCCGCCGCGCCGGCCAAAGAGATTGCGAACAATTCGGTGGTGCCGTGGATGGCCAGCCACCCGCCAAGCTCCATGCCAAGCCCTTTGGACCAATAGACTTGGAACAACGCCCCGATCATGCAGCCGTTGAACAGCATCAGCAGCACCGTCGGCACCGCGAAGGCGAAGCCAAGGGCGAAGGCCAGGATTGCGACCTGGACGTTGTGCGTGAACAGATAGGCGGCAAAGCCTGAGAGAAAGCCGTTGTCGCCATCATAAAGCATGCCGCGCAGCAGTTCGGCCGAGGTATCGGGGCCGCGGCCTCCTGCCAGGCCGGGCGGGATGATCGCGTCGAACCAGCTCTTGTCGGATGCCACCAGCCAGGCGCCTGCACCAATGCCGATCACCATCAACGCGACCGATGCCAATGTCTCGCGCCACAGGTCGCGAATGGCCCCGGGCCAGTCGTGCAGGAAGAAATCGGCGAGGCGCTGCCGCAGCCCGCGCCGCGCGCCATAGAGATAGAAATAACCGCGCAGCGACAGCGCTTCGAGATAGGCGACCAGCGCGTTGTCGAGCGATGTCGCGCGCGCCACCGAAAGAGAAGACAGCGCCGATCGATAGAGCAGGGGCAGCGACAGCAGCTCTTCTTCGGAAAGCGTCCGCGGCGCACGCTTCTCGACACGCGCCAGCAGTGCCTCGAATGCCTTCCAGTCGGCCTCGCGCTCGCGGCGGAAGCTGGCCAGCGACTGGCGTACCGCATCGCCACGCACCGCATTGCCCGCTACCGGCGCCGTCACAGCAAATCCTCCTGCTTGAACTGCAGATAACGCTCGACCAGCGCAGGACCAAGCCGGTTGTGGTCGGCTTCGATGACATGCGCCCCGAGCAGGCGCAGCCGGCCGATGACGACCTGCCTTTCGCGCAAGAGCCCTCCGGCGACGACCGCGCGGGCAACGTCCTCGCCGGAGCGTGGCGGCATGTCGGCCAGGCCCTCCAGTTCGGTGTCCTTCATCATCATGAACAGCACGAGATGCCGTTCGGTGAGCCGGCCCACGGTGCGCAGCATCAATTCCGCGCTGATCGGATCGACGAAATCGGTGAAGATGATGACCAGCGAGCGGCGGTCGAGCCGCGCCGCCAGCGTCGTTAGTGCCAATGTGAAATTGGTCTCCTCGCTGGAGTAGTCGATCTCGGCGGCCCGTTTCTGGATCATCGCAAAGCTGGCGGGGCCGCGTACCGCGCCGCTCGAAACGCGCGGCCTTGCATCGAAGCCGAACAGGCTGACCATGTCGCCGCCCTTCAGCGCGATGAATGCCGACAGCAAGGCGGCCGTCACGGCCCGGTCCACCTTCGGCACACCGTCGACCGGTTCGCACATCAGGCGTCCGCTATCGATGGCCAGCACGATGTTGTTGTTCTCCTCGATGCGGAACTCGCGCGCCAAAAGCTTGCCGTGGCGGGCGCTGCGCTTCCAGTCGATCATCCGCCGGCCCATGCCCGGCTGGTAATCCTTGAGCGCGTCGAACTCGCGGCCTTGACCGGCGCGGCGCTGCGCATGGCCTTCAGCAAGCGCCGCATGTTGCAGCAGCGTGATCGCCTCGCCGCGGGCACTGCTGACGTCGGGCAGCACCGCTACCTTGCTTTCCACCGGCAGCACGACCTGGTTCCAGACCAGCCCGAACGGCCCGCGCCAGCGCACCCAGAGACGGTCGAAGCTGGCGACGCCGCGCCGCAGCGCCTGGAAGCGAAGGTTGAGCGACCCACCTC
>NZ_SUEG01000081.1:0-5135 GCF_005063415.1 Mesorhizobium sp. | reverse complement strand
GCCCCGAGTGACGGTCGGCGATTTGCACGCCGAACTCGCCGCCGACACCGACCTGCTGCGGCGCATCGATGCTGGCATTCAGCGATGCCCGCCCGCGTCCGGCCGCGGCATCCACCGCCAGGAAGGCAAGCAGCAGGCAGCTCCACAGCAATCCCAGATACCAGAACGACGGCAGTGCCAGCGCGACCAGGAAGGCCGGGACCGCGCCGGCCGCTGCTGCCCAAACCGCTCGGCCACTGGGATAGATCAACGTGGTGCTTCCGTCTGGTCGACCAGGTCGGAAACGATCTGCTCGACCAGCCGGCCATCGATCTGTGCGGCAGGCGAAAGGATGACGCGATGGCGCAGCGCTGGCACCGCCAGCGCCTTGACGTCGTCGGGGATCACATAGGCGCGTCCGTCCAGCGCCGCCCGGGCACGCGCCGCCCGCGCCAGCATGGCGCCCGCGCGCGGGCTGGCTCCGACTTCCAGATCGGCATTTTCACGCGTAGCCCGGACCAGCGCCGCTATGTAGCCGACGACATCGTCGACGAGGGTGACGGAGCCGACGGTTGCGAGTGCCTCCTGCAGCGTCTCGCGGTCCGTCTGCGCCTCGATGCCATATTGCGCGATGTCGTGCGAGGCGGAGCCGCCGCCGTGATGGACGATGATGGCTCGTTCTTCCTCGGGGCCGGGATAGCTGACGCGGTGCTTGAACAGGAAGCGGTCGAGCTGCGCCTCCGGCAGCGGATAGACACCTTGGTGCTCGATCGGATTCTGGGTCGCGACGACCATGAAATTGCGGCCGAGCGAATGCGTGGTGCCGTCGAAGGTGACCGCATGTTCCTGCATCGCCTCGAGCAACGCGGCTTGCGTCTTGGGCGGCGTGCGGTTGATTTCGTCGGCAAGCAGAAGATCGCAGAAGATCGGACCGCGCGTCAGCGTGAACTGCCCGGTCTGGAAGTTGTAGATGTTCGACCCGACGATATCGCCGGGCATCAGGTCCGGCGTGAACTGGATGCGCCCGTAGGCGATCCCAAGCGCCTGGGCGAAGCAGCGTGCGGTCATTGTCTTGGCCGTGCCGGGAGGACCTTCGAGCAGGATATGCCCGCCCGCAAATAAGGCGGTCAGCATCAGGTCGACCGTATCGTGCTGCCCGGTAATCGCCTTGGCCACTTCTTCCCTGATCCGTGTCGCCAGGGCCTTCACATCATCGACGTTCACCGAGCCTCCTTGCCGTCCAGTCGTGCAGCTGTTCTGCTGCCTGTTGCATCTGCGTCAGGTTCTTGGCCTCGCCGGCGGCTTGCGAGCGCGTCGTGAAGCCGCCGGCTTGCTCCTTATCGCGAGAGTCGAGCCAGTGGTCGAGCGCTTTGCCTTGCAGTCCTTGCGGTGCCCCGAGCAGCGCGCCGGCGCGCACCCGCATCAGGGCCGCATAGCGGCTTCCCAGCTCCTCCAGCCGGCCGGCACGCCGCATGAGCATCGCCGTCGTGTCGACCAGCGCACGCTTGCCGAAGGCAATCGCACGCTGGTCGGCGCGCGGCGGGCCGAACCGGCCAAGGCCATGCAGGAACGCCAGCGCCGCGGCGACCAGGACCGTCAGTGTCAGCGCCAGAAACGGCGGCTCGACCAGAAGCTTGGCCAGATCATACTTTCGCCCCGCGCCGTGCAGCGTCAGATCGAACATCACCGGCCCGTCGTCCGGCTGGAGCAAGGCGATCAGCGCGAGCGCGGCTGCTGCCTTTTCGGGATCCTTGAGAGCGGCGTTGTTGATCAGGTCGGGGTCGGTCAGGATATAGAACGGCTTGTCGTCTAGTTCGGTAAGCACAGCCTTGTCATTGCCGGCTGCGATGAGAGGGTACTTGTCGGCCACCCACTGCAATTCTTCGGGTGCGGCAACCATGTTGCCTTCGATGTCGAGTTGCTTTGCCGTGCCCTGGCCGGCACCGATCTTTGCATCGGCGATCCGGCCAAGCCATTCGTTCACCACCGAACCGGGCAATCGCCCGAATTTCATGTTCCAGCCTTCATGCTCCTGCAGCGGCAGGATTTGCCATTTGGGCAGCACGAAGAGCGTGTTCTGGTCCCGGCGAAGGTTGAGGATGTGGTCGAGCGCTCCCGGATCGCTATCGGGCGAAATGGTGACGATCAGCAGCATGTCGGTGGCGAGATCGTCCTCTGTCCGCGCCATGAAGGGCGGTTCGCCGGTCAGCTTCAGCCATTCCGCCAGGCCGGCGTAGCCGACGCCGCTTTTCGACAGCGGCGTGGCGCCGCCATTGCCGGGTTGCCGGAAATCGGGGGCATAGGTGGACAGCAGGAAGAAACCGGCCGCCGCAAGCAGGCTGGCGAAAATCCCCCAAAACAGTGTCTTTCGATTGAACGGCTCCTGTGCCTCGACCGCCGGTGCGCTCACGTCCAGGCATCCCGGAAGGCGAACCGTTCATAGGCGCCGCGTGCTTGCCGCCAGCCTTCCGCGCCGACCGGCCGGCGCGCGAACAGCGCCGCCTCGACAATGCGGGCGATCTCGGTAAACGCATGGCGTGCCCTTCCCGGCAGGGAAGGGGCATTGGCGATGTCGCGCGCGGTGAGCGACGGGCGCAGGAAGTCCGGCAGTCGGCCGGCGATATCGGCGACGCTGCGCCGAAGCAAAAGGTGAACCGCCTCGTCATAGTCGCCGCATGCAGCCAGCGCATCCGCTTGCGACAGCAGGATCTGCGCGGCGCCGGCGTCTGGGCGCCAGGTTTCTTCGTCTTCGACTTCGGGCCGAGCGCGCTGCGACGGCAGCCGCCAGGCGATGCCTTTCACCTCGAGGAAGACCAAAAGCAGGATGATTGCGACGCCCGATATCACCGCCCCCCAGAACAGATAGATCATGTATGGACCGAGCCACGACAAAAAATCCTGCAGCGGTTTCAGCCACTCGGGCGGCTTTGGCGGCACATAGGCCGGCAGGTCGAACTGGATCGACTCATCGGCGATCAGCTGCTTGTGCAGATTGGTCAGCCATTCGGCTTCCGCTGTGCCTGGCTGTGCCAACGCCACCCGCTCCCCTGCAACCTGTGGTTCCCAGCCGACACTGACAATGCAGCGGAAGAATTGCAAGTGGGCTGGACGGCGACCGTCAATCTTGGCAGAATTACTACTAGGGCGCCGTGATATTGTTACGGCGAAACACGGGGGGAAATCATGGCTTCAACGACATTGGAACGGCCTGAGAAATTCGAGATCGGCAGGGTGTTCAACAACAGCTTCGCCGTGATCGGCCGCAACATCGGCTTGTGTCTTGGGCTCGCGCTGCTGTTTTCAGGCCTGCCGGCGATTATTCTTCGGCTGTGGAGCCAACCGCAAATAGATGCGGTTCTGCAGGGCGCCCCCGGCGCCGCAGCCGATCCCTCCATGATGTTTCAGAATTCATGGATTACGGCTATTGCGGGATTGCTATCCTTCGTTTTCGCGCTGCTGCTCCAGTCGGCGCTGGTGCGGGCGACGATAGAGGACTTGAACGGCAAGCGGCCGACCTTTGGCGACTGCATTCAGATAGCCATCCGCAATTTGCTGCCGACCCTTGGTATTGGGCTGCTCGTCGGCCTGGGTGCGGGCCTGGCGTCGATAGCCTTGCTGGTTCCCGGCATCATCTTATGGCTCGGATGGTGCGTGGCGGTGCCGGTTCTGATCCAGGAGCGGCTTGGCGTGTTCGGTTCGATGTCTCGCAGCCGTGTCCTGACCAAGGGCAACCGCTGGCCGCTATTTGGCCTCTTCCTGATCCTGATGATCATCGCGATGGTCATCCAGTGGGTGATGCTGGCAGTCATCGTCATGTTTGGCGGGATCATTGCTAGTGTGGGGGCAGCCTTGGTATCGACCGTACTATCGATGGTGCTGTCGGTGGCCACGGCGGTCAGCTATGTCGAGCTGCGGCAAGTCAAGGAAGGCACCAGCGTCGAAGAACTGTCGCAAATCTTCTCCTGAGGACGGTGGAGGCTTTTCGCCGACGGCTCGGCTCTCGCGTTGCGCTACTGAGCCGAGCTTGTTCACAAAGCCTTTGTCTGCGCCGGCAACGCTGCTGCCAGGCGGTGCGCCCATTCCTCGATGCCGGAGCGGCTCGCCAGCAAATCCTGCCTGATCTCGATGAGGACCGCGGGAACGCCGCGATCGTCGCCATGGACGGGTATGGCATAGTCGCCGTCACGGCTGATCAGGTAGGGTTCGTTTGCCGCGGCGTTGAGCGCACTATCGGCGCGCAGGCCGGCGAGCACTGCCTGGCCCAAATCGACTGCCCGGTCGTAAAGCACACCGGCGTGCCAGGGCCGCGCAATGCCGAGGAAGACCGGCGTGAAGGAGTGGATCGTCGCGATCCGCGTCGGTCTGCCCTGCTTCGCCCGCTCGTCGAGGTGGGCGGCCACATGGTCATGAAACGGCGCGAACATGATTTCGGCACGCCGGCTTCGCTCCTCCGGATCGAGGCCGACATTGCCGGGGATGTCAGTGTCCTCCGAGAGCACCGGAATGCTGCCGCTGGAACCCAGCGGCCGGTTCAGATCGATCAAAAGCCGCGAATAGGAGCTGAGGAAGGCCGGAGCATCGAGGAGCTTCGACAGAGCGCGGGTCACTTCGGCGGCGCCGATGTCCCAGGCGATATGGCGCCGCAAATGGCTGCGGTCGAGACCGAGCCGCGCATATTCGGCCGGGATGTGATTGGACGCGTGCTCGCATATCAGAACGATATCGGAACGCCCCGTTTCGTTGATCGCTTCGACCGCGGGTGGCCAACCCTGAGGTGGGATGGCGCTGGCAAGCGGCGCAGCCATCAATACAGCGTCCGGTAGAGGTCGCAGACCGCCACTGGGTCGAGACCGGCGAGGCGCTCGGTCTCATGCCGCTTGAGGCCGACAAAGGTCTCGACGAACACCGGCGCGAACAATCCTGTCACGGTCTTGTCGGCGACGAGCGCGTCGAGCGCCGCCGCCAGCGTTTCCGGCAGCCGCACGAGGCCAAGCTTCTTGCGCTCGGCAACGCTCATCTGCGTCGGGTCGCCTGAGACCAGCGGCGGCGCCGGCAGCTTGGCTTTCAGCCCCTCCAGCCCGGCGCGCACGATCGCCGCCAGCGACAGATAGGGATTGCCGGTGGCGTCGGCTGCCCGGTATTCGATGTTGTACTGC
>NZ_SUEG01000080.1:25075-25570 GCF_005063415.1 Mesorhizobium sp. | reverse complement strand
CGATAGCACTTCGACTGTGACTGCCCCTTCCCACGCCACCAGCGACGCTAGTGCTACCGCGACGCCCCCTTCCGACACCGCCACCAGCGATAGCACTTCGACTGTGACTGCCCCTTCCCACGCCACCAGCGACGCTAGTGCTACCGCGACGCCCCCTTCCGACACCGCCACCAGCGATAGCACTTCGACTGTGACTGCCCCTTCCCACGCCACCAGCGACGCTAGTGCTACCGCGACGCCCCCTTCCGACACCGCCACCAGCGATAGCACTTCGACTGTGACTGCCCCTTCCCACGCCACCAGCGACGCTAGTGCTGCCGCGACGCCCCCTTCCGACACCGCCACCAGCGATAGCAGCTCGACTGTGACTGCCCCTTCCCATGACGCCACCGGCGACAGCACTTCGACTCCGATCGCCGCTTCCGGCGCTACGACCAGCGATGGCAGTGATAGCAAGACCGCGCTTTCGCACCTCCTCGCTGGCAATAGCAGTTC